>CALBMZ010000090.1 GCA_937896225.1 uncultured Alcaligenaceae bacterium
TTTTTACTTACTGTCAAATCGATTTAACACCCCTGTCATATATAAAATGTAAGCATAACTGCTTAAAATATAGGTAATATCATACAAATCAATGGATTACGGTTTTTTTGTGATGTGCGGTCAGTAGACAGTACATTTTAAAAGTTTCTTAATCAAAGAACGTCATGATAGTAAAAACTAGTGTTTACTAGTATGAATAGCGGTTAACAGGGCGTAACCAGGACAAACCATCTCACATCGATTCCCGGCGTGCTTATTACGACGAGCTGTCAAATCGCATTCGCATCCCAGGTATCGAAAGTGTTGAGCGAAACACCTTCTTCGACGACGAAAAAAATGCGCAGCGTAGACATTCGACTCGTCTCCTCGCAGTCCCTTCACCATTCGCTTGGCCTACTCAATTTTTTGTTCGCTCATTGTGGTCCTGTTCCAGTACTAACTTGCACTTAAGCCATTCACGCTCTGTACAAACAGGAAGCCAAGTGACTCCTCAAATACTTGCCATCACAGTGGCGTTTCAGCCACTTCATAGGCATCCTGCACGAAAGTTCCTTTTTGGAACCTATGATGCCACAATGCTGCCTAATTAAGGAGAGCTATCATGTCCGTCAACGTCAAATTGTCTGAAGGCCCAGTCGAGCAGGCCAAGGTTTATGCACACATCGAGCATCGCTCGGTGCCCAAACAGATTGAGTACTGGTCTCAAATTGGCAAGATTGCCCAAGAAAATCCAGATTTACCTTTTGCCATGATTCACGACATCTTGATCGCAGACCAAGAACCGGTCATTGGCGAATACGTTTTTAACTGATGCGTTTACTTGTTACAGCCTCATTTGTTAAGGCCAAAGTCGGCGATTTGTTGGGGGGTCTGTGTTTTTAAATTCAGACTCTCTCAACAACTCTGTTTGCTGGCTTATCGTATTTTGGATGGGGAAAGCATCAAGCTCTTGACGTTTGGTCCTCATGAAATTTTTATCGTGATCTAAAACATATCAATGACTAAGACAAGATCAGCTTATCTCTAGCAAGGCATCAGCAGGAACCCGCGTAAACACGCGGTAGTAGGCAAAAAAAACCAACCCCGAAGGGTTGGTTTTTAGCATATGGTGGAGCCGGGGGGAATTGAACCCCCGTCCATAAGCCCTCCACAGACAGTTCTACATGCGTAGTCGATACATTTTAATGTTTTAACCTTGGTATATGCCTATCGACAGGCCGGACCTTGGCGATTCACTTAGTTTTAGGGCTTATATGAGTGACCCACATAAACACGATTCTTTGTAAATGACGCTGCTGTGGTTTGACCCACCTGACCCAAAGACAAATCAGTGCAGCGGCTCACCGCTTAAGCGGCCAGAGCGAAACGCTCGTCGTTGGCGTTTATAGTTTTCCAGTGGATTTACGAGCTGACTGGTGCTCGGCATGCCCTGTTCTGTTTCGCGACCCACGTCGAAACCAGGTCGGCCCCAGATACTTCAAATAATGCTTAGACGAGGGTTATAACTAGTGTAACGACTTTTTTGACATTGCGTTGCAATTAAAGTTCGATATCTGCTTTGGCATCGACCATTTCACGCAATTCTTTACCCGCTTTGAAATGGGGAACTGACTTGCCCGGTACTAAAACGGGTTCGCCTGATTTTGGGTTGCGGCCCACGCGCTCGGCGCGGACCGACAAAGCAAAACTACCAAAACCCCGAATCTCGATGCGCTGGCCATCAGCTAGCGCATCAACCATTGCGTCGAGAATCGTTTTAACAGCGTAATCAGTATCGCTAGCAGCCAACTGTGGATGGTTGGCTGCTAACACTGCGATAAGTTCAGACTTTGTCATATTTGATCAATGATAACCGTGACGATTACTCGCCGCTGCTGGCCTGATCAAGCTTGGCTTTCAACAATGCACCTAAATTAGTGGTACCGGTTGATGCACCAGCTTCGGTCATGCGTTGCATTGAATCTGCTGTTTCAGCACTATCACGAGCTTTAATCGAAAGTTGAATCGAACGAGCCTTACGGTCAACATTGATGATCATGGCTTCGATGTTGTCGCCTTCTTTCAGGGCTGTGGTTGCGTCTTCAACACGACCTGTAGAGATTTCAGAGGCACGTAAGTAACCTTCAACGTCGAGAGACAAGGTCACAATAGCGCCTTTAGCTTCTACAGACTTGACGGTACCGGGTACAGTTGCGCCTTTATCATAGGTGCCAACGTAGTTGTTGAAGGGGTCGCCTTCAAGTTGCTTAACGCCTAGAGAAATACGCTCTTTGTCGGTATCGATTGCCAAAACGGTTGCCTCAAGTTCGTCGCCTTTCTTGAAGTTGCGCACAGCTTCTTCACCGGTTTCGTTCCAAGACAAGTCAGACAAATGAACCAAACCGTCGATGCCGCCAGCTAAGCCAACAAACACACCAAAGTCAGTAATAGATTTTATGGCGCCTTTCACTTTGTCGCCACGCTTGAAGTTGATAGCAAATTCTTCCCATGGGTTTGCACGGCATTGTTTCATACCGAGTGAAATACGGCGACGATCTTCGTCGATTTCAAGAACCATGACTTCAACTTCGTCGCCCAAGGTAACAACTTTACGTGGGTCAACGTTTTTGTTTGTCCAGTCCATTTCAGAAACGTGAACCAAACCTTCGATGCCTGCTTCGACTTCAACGAATGAACCGTAATCAGTCAGGTTTGTGACTTTACCGAACAAGCGAGTATTTTGTGGGTAACGACGTGCCAAACCAACCCATGGGTCTTCGCCCAGCTGTTTGACGCCAAGTGACACACGGCTCTTGTCTTGATCGAACTTTAATACTTTGGCTTCAACTTCTTGGCCAACTGTCAACACCTCTGAGGGGTGACGTACACGACGCCAAGCCATATCGGTGATGTGCAACAAACCATCGATGCCACCCAAATCAATAAACGCGCCGTAATCGGTGATGTTTTTGACGGTGCCCTTAACAATTGAACCCTCTTGCAGGTTTTCCAGCAACTTTTGACGCTCAGCGCCCATGCTAACTTCCAGCACGGCACGGCGTGACAAGACAACGTTATTACGCTTACGGTCAAGCTTAATAACGCGGAACTCAAGCGTTTTGCCTTCGTACGGTGTGGTGTCTTTAACAGGACGCACGTCAACCAATGAACCTGGCAAGAATGCACGTATGCCGTTGGCCATAACAGTCAAGCCGCCTTTGACTTTACCCGTGATGGTGCCGGTAACCAATTCATTTTTCTCAAGCGAGATTTCAAGTGAAAGCCAGGCTGACAGGCGTTTCGCACGATCGCGAGATAAAACGGTATCGCCGTAACCATTTTCAAGTGCATCGATGGCGACAGACACGAAATCACCAGGGACGACTTCAATTTCGCCCTGATCATTAAAAAATTCTTCTACGGGAATAAGTGCTTCTGACTTTAAGCCCGCATTCACAACCACAAAATTGTGATCGATGCGAACGACTTCTGCTGAAATAACTTCACCGGTTTTCATGTCTTGTTTTTTAAGACTTGCGGCGAACATATCGGCAAAGCTTTCGCCAGCCGTTTCTGAGATTTGTTGAGTTGACATGTGTAAGGAAATTCCTGGTGGGTTAAAAACCCGGGTTCACACTAAAGCGACCATTCGCCTTGGTGGTGTTAAAAAAACCGTAGCAGTTTACACTGACACGGCACTGAAATACTGAGTCACTTAGTAACAGATAACGACTAGGTAATACGTAGTCAGTACACAGTCACTTAGCGGCTTAGGCACTTAAACTAGACTGATCGCGTACCACCGATCAAGGATGCATTGCACAGTTTGCGCGATGGTTAAGTTTGATGAATCAAGCGTATAAGCATCGTGCGCGGGTACAAGCGGCGCCACTGCCCTTTGCGTGTCACGCGCATCGCGCTCGCGCATATCTTGCAAAAGATTTTCAATGTTAGCAGAAATACCCTTTTCGATCAACTGTTTACAACGTCTTTCCGCGCGCGCTTGAACATCAGCCACTAAAAATATTTTGAGTGGCGCATCAGGAAATACAACGGTACCCATATCTCGACCGTCTGCTACCAAGCCAGGCGCCTGAAGAAAGGCACGCTGTCGGGCGAGCAAGGTTGCTCGTAATGCCGGATCAGAGGCAATTTGAGAAGCAAAATTACCTACCGCCTCTTGCCTAATGTCTGCAGACACCTCTTGGCTATCAAGCCAGACACCCTGATCGTTAAAAACAATGAGCATCTGACTGGCAGCTTGAATAATCGCTTCAAGTTGATTGGCATTGAGCCCTAAATTGAGGGCTTTCAGGGCCGACAAACGGTAAAGTGCCCCACTATCAAGAATGTGCCACCCCCCTAAAGCTTGAGCCACCAAACTGGCAACGGTGCCCTTGCCTGAAGCGGTTGGGCCGTCGATTGCAATAACAGGGTATGAAACGAGAGTATTTGCCCCACCTTGAGATGAAGTCAAATCTGTATGAAAAACAGTCATAGGTTAAGCATGAACAAGTTGCGTGTAAACATCAAAGTAATGGGGAAAAGTTTTGGCAACACAACCCGGATCAAGCACACGAATCGCGACGGGCCCAAATGTAGCCAAAGAAAAACACATCGCCATTCGGTGATCGTCGTAGGTATGAATATCGGCTGATCGCCAAGCTTCATCAGCAATGGGCCAAACTTTTAACCAATCTTCGCCACTTTCCACCCGGGCACCAATTTTTGTGAGTTCTGTTTGCATGGCATGAATACGATCGGTTTCTTTAACTCGCCAGCTACCAATATTACGCAATACGCAGGGGCCGTCGGCGTAAATCGCCAATACGGCTGCGGTCATGGCGGCATCAGGAATTAAATTGAAGTCTAAATCAAACGCACGCAGTTTCAATAAACTTATGGGTCGTTTGGTTTGAATCGTCAATGGGCCATAATAAACTTCCGCACCCAATGCCCGCAGTGTTTGTGCAAAGAGCACATCGCCTTGAATACTGTGCTCATCAACACCCTGAACCGTTACAGGCCCACCCCCCAGCAAACCGAGCGCCATAAAATATGACGCCGACGAGGCATCACCTTCCACAGCCAATTCGCCAGGTGAGACGTAGCGAGCATTTGCGGCGATACGAAAAGTTTGCGAATCAACTTGTTCGACGCCAACGCCAAAGCGCATCATTAAATTGAGCGTGATGTCTATGTATGGGCGTGAAATTAAAGTACCCACCACTTCAATCACAACATCTTGACCGGTGCGTTGCGCCACACAAGGTGACACCATCAATAAAGCCGTTAAAAACTGGCTTGAAACCGACCCTTTTACCTGCACCCGATTGGCCTGCAATGCACTTTGACCGATATGCAATGGTGGGTAGCCAGGCTCCCCTAAATATTTAACTTGTGCGCCCCAAGCCCGCAAAGCCTCTACCAGATCACCAATGGGGCGCTCATGCATGCGGGGTACACCTGACAAGGTGTAGTCGCCCCCAAGAACAGCCAAAGCAGCCGTTAATGGTCGAAAAGCCGTACCGGCATTGCCCAAAAATAATTCAACTTTAGACGTCAAAAAAGACAAGTGATTATCAATAGACTCGCCTACCTGAGCCACACCCCTCACCAAAACTTCTGTTTCACTCAGACGGTTCACTTTAACGCCAAGCTGCTCAAGCGCTTTCAACATGACGTCTGTATCGTCAGATTTGAGCAACCCCGTAACGCGCGTCGCACCCTGCGCCAAAGCCGATAACAATAAAACACGGTTAGATATGCTTTTCGAACCGGGCAATGTCATGTGGCCGTGGGCATGACGAACAGGGGGCAGAACAATCGCATTAAGTGAATCGTCATGCTGTTGATTAGATACTGTATTTAATGAATTCTTTAACGATCGATCATTCGCAGCAGTCATGTTCGGTTGGCTTCCCATTCGCGTCTGGCAATAGCGGCTCGTTGAAAGAAAGTCTGTAAGACTGACTCGTCCCCCATTTCAAGGGCTTTTTGTGCATCAGTCAAGATCACTTGATAAGCCTTAATTTGGGCCAACATTACATCACGGTTTTGCATCATGATGTCACGCCACATTTCGTCAGAGCCCTGTGCAATGCGGGTATAGTCTGCAAAGCCTGTGCCGGCCATAGCCAAGTCGAGGTGACTGTTTGGGTCGTTCAAGACATGTGTCATATAAACCACTGCTAACCAGTGTGGCAAGTGGCTAATCGTTGCCATGATCTCATCATGCTTTTTGGGGTCAAGTTGCCTAATGAGCGCACCACACACACGCCAAGCGTAACTGACTCGCTCAACCGCATACGCTGTGTTTTCAGGTAAAGGGCAAACAACCACTTGTCGCCCCGCATATAGATCAGCTTTGGCTGCAGTGGGGCCCATTAAATGTGAACCTGCGATGGGGTGAGCGGGCACAAACTGCCCTACTCGCTCACCTAGAGCAGCCCGGGCAATTTCTACCACATTTTTTTTGGTGCTGCCGCCATCGGTGATCACGGCATGCGGTAAAAGATGAGGTGCCATTACTTTAAAGATGGCTTCGTAGCTACCAACTGGAGTGGCTAACAAAATAAAGTCAGCTTGGGCCGCGGCCTGTTCAATTGAAACGACCTCGTCGATTAAACCCAAATCTTTTGCTTCAACCAACACTTCGTGGCGTCGACCAGCACCAATGATACGCTTGGCCGCACCGGCTTGACGTATAGCGGCTGCAAACGAACCGCCAATTAAACCCACGCCGATAATCGCTACGGTATCGATACAATCGGCGGAGGGGTCTCCCTTATTTGGCAAGTTTACTTGCGTTGATTGAAAAGCGTTTACGTGCGAAGGCTGACTATGAGAAGCTTGACTCATTATTTGGGCAACACCTCTGGCAATTTTTCAGGCAATGCTTCAGCCAAAACATGCGTTAAGGCTTCCAAAAAAATCGCATTTTCAGTTTCTAAACCCACTGAAACACGTAACCATTCTGGTAGGCCATCGGCCCCCACGGGCCGCACAATCACGCCACGCCTGAGTAAGGCTTGATTTATATCTAGCGCCTTAGCCCCAACCTGCACCAACACAAAGTTGGCATAACTGGGTACGTACGGCAAGCCCAATGCTTTAAAACCGTTTTCAAGCTGCAGCTTACCCGTTGCATTGACGGCTGCACTTTGACGTAAGAAATCTTCGTCATGAAGTGCAGCAATAGCGGCTGCTTGGGCTAAAGCATTCACGTTAAAAGGTTGGCGCACACGCGCCATGAGATTCGTTAACGGCGGCTGAGACACGCCATAACCGACCCTTAAACCTGCTAAACCATAAGCTTTAGAAAAACTGCGTGACACCACCACATTGCTGAATTTTTTAACCAGTGCAACGCTGTCAACCCGCATCTTGGGGTCAATATATTCGTTATAAGCTTCATCAAGCACGACCGTGACCCGTTCGCCAAATGAGGCTTGCAAACGTTGCATAAAACGCTCGATAGCCGCTGCGGGTAAAAATGTGCCCGTTGGGTTGTTTGGATTGGCTACAAAAACCAAACGAGTTTGATCATCAATGGCATCAAACATGGCGTCTAAGTCGTGACCATACTCACAAGCGGGCACCACAATGTGACGTGCACCTCGGGCCTGCGTAGCAATGCGATAGACTGAAAACGAATACTGGGCATACACAACAGCGTCGCCTGGTACCAGCAGCGCCAAAGAAACCAACTCCAAAATATCATTCGAACCGTTGCCAAGCGTAACCCATTCAAGAGGTACATTAAATTGGCTGGCAATGGCTTGTTTTAACGCATAGCCACCGGGGTCTGGGTAGCGACCCAACTGCCCTAACGCTTGCTCAATCGCGCGTTTTGCTGAAGCAGGCATACCTAGTGGGTTTTCATTCGAAGCCAGCTTCACAACCTGTTCTGGTTTTAAGCCAAACTCACGCACCAAATCGTCGATTGGTTTACCTGGAATATAGGGTTGTAGTGCCGAGACATGCTCAGGTACGACCAATGAATGGTTTTTAATATTTGTCATGAGCGTGACACCCCTAATGCTGGGTAAGACCCCAATACTTTGAAAAAAGCACAGCTTGACTCAAGCGCCTCAAGCGCACGCGCCACGGCCGGTTCTAGACGATGGCCTTCTAAGTCGACATAAAAATAGTATTCCCACAGGCCATTGCGTGCTGGGCGCGACTCAAAGCGTGTCATGGAAACCCCATTTTCAGACAAGGGGGCCAACATGTTGTAAACCGCACCCGCTTGATTGGGTACCGCCAAAATCAAACTGGTTTTATCGTGACCACTAGGCAAAGTATCGATCTGACCCACCGCTAAAAAGCGTGTACGATTTTGGGGGTCATCTTGAATACCTTCAGAGACGATTTGCAAACCCCAAGTTCGTGCAGCGGTTTCGCTGGCAATCGCCGCAACAGTAGGGTCGGACGCTGCAATGCGTGCTGCCTCGGCATTGCTGGCAGCCGGTTCGCGCACCAACTGTGGGGCGTGCAGACCCAGCCAGTTTTGGCACTGAGCCAAAGCTTGGGGGTGAGCCAAAACACGGGTTACACCAGCCAAATCACCTGATGTGGTTAATAAACAATGGCGAATTAAAATAGAATGCTCACCCATAATGCGCAAAGGTGAACTCAGGAGTAAATCTAATGTTCGGTTAACCGCACCTTCTGTTGAGTTTTCAACGGGCACAATACCCACATCGGCTCCACCTGACTCAACGGAACGAAACACCTCGTCAAAATTAGGGCAACCCACACCAGAGATAGCATGCCCCATGTATTCAAAAGCGGCTTGTTCCGAAAAAGAACCCGCCGGGCCCAAATAAGCCACGCGAATATCTTGCTCTAAACCCCGACAAGCAGAGATAACTTGTGACCAAATAGCATCAATCGCTTGACCAGTGAGGGGTCCCTGATTAATAGCTTGCAAATTCCGAATAATCTGAGCTTCGCGTTCAGGCCTAAAAACCGGGCCCTCAGCCTTGTATGCATGCTTGACTGCCCCCACCGCTTGCGCTGTTTGAGCACGCTGATTCAATAAATCAAGCATCGCCGCATCAATAGCGTCGATCTTTTCACGCAAGGGTAAAAGCTTGTCTTGTAGTTGTTTATCCATGCGAGCGCTCAAATGATTTTAAGTATTCTATTAAGGCTTGAACGCCTTTAAGAGGAATGGCGTTATAAATTGATGCGCGCATACCACCCACGCTTTTGTGACCTTTAAGTTGCATTAAACCATGTTGTTTGGCACCGTCTAAAAATGCTTCGTTTAAAACATCGTTTTGCAAAAAGAACGGTACGTTCATACGTGACCGATCGGTGGGCCTGACGGGCAAACGATAAAAAGACGATTGATCGAAATAGCCGTAAAGCGCTTGAGCCTTATCGATATTTCGCTGTTCAATGGCTGCAATACCACCCAGCTCTAACACCCACTTAAAAATTAAGCCTGCAATGTAAATTGAATACGTGGGCGGCGTGTTAAATTTTGATTGCTCGCGAGCGACGTTGGCGTAATCGAACGCAGAGGGGCACTGTGGCAACGCTAAACCAAGCAAGTCACGACGCACAATCACGATGGTGACGCCGGCTGGGCCTGCATTTTTTTGTGCCCCCGCAAAGACCATACCCACTTTAGAAAAATCGATGGGTCGTGATAAAAAGTGTGACGAGGCATCAACCACCAAAGGTACTTCTGGTGCGCCCAAATCGGCCATATTAGGCCACTCAGCGAATTCAACACCACCAATCGTTTCATTGCTGCACACATGCAAGTAGGCGGCACCTGGGTTGACTTGCCATGTATGGGCAGCAGGCATCCAATTTAGGGGCGCCCAAGTTTGATCGCCTTCTTGCAACGATTCAAGACTACTGGCTGCCAACCGGCCTGTACCGTAGCGCTGTGCTTCATCAATTGATTTTTTAGACCAAATACCCGACACCACAAAATCTGCCGATAACGTATCAGTTCTGCCCATCAGGTTTAACGGCACAATGGCATTTTCAGCCGTCGCCCCGCCTTGCATAAATAACACAGCAAAAGTTTCAGGGATGTTGAGCAGGGTGCGCAAGTCAGCCTCGGCCTCGTCACATATTTGCGTGAACTCAGGCCCCCGGTGGCTCATTTCCATAACTGACATGCCACTGCCATGCCAATCAAGCATTTCTGCAGCTGCCTGCTCTAAAACAGAATCAGGTAGCGCTGAAGGACCTGCTGAAAAATTCCATGGGCGATTGGCCATGATTCACCTTCGTTAAACGTTTACTCGGTATCGTTAGTGGGTGCATCGTTCGGTGCATCGTTCGGTGCATCGTTCGGTGCATCGTTCGGCTTGTTGTCTGCTGCGTTGTTTTCTAGATTGGGTGGCACATCATCCTCTAAACCCTCAGCTGCAGCACCTACCAAGCCTGACGCATCGTCAGTATCAATCACATGATCTTCATCAGCATCACTTTCAACCACGCGCCGCAAACCAGACAGCATGAAGCCATCGTCAACACTAATTAAAGTTACCCCTTGTGTGGCGCGACCCATTTCACGAATGCCTTCAACTTTGGTGCGAACCAACACGCCGCCCGTTGTGATGAGCATAATTTCATCTGTTGGTGACACCAGCACTGCACCCACGACTTTACCGTTACGTGAAGAGGTTTGAATGGCAATCATGCCTTTAGTGCCCCGACCATGACGGGTATATTCGCTAATAGATGTGCGTTTGCCAAAGCCATTTTCAGTGGCGGTCAATACCGCACGCGACTCGTCTTCGGCAACCAACATTGCAATAACCTGTTGACCGTCTTCGAGCATCATGCCCCGCACACCTCGCGCGCCACGACCCATAGGCCGCACGTCGTTTTCAAGAAAACGAACCGCTTTGCCAGAATCTGAAAACAACATAACATCATGTTTACCTGACGTTAAGTCAGCGCCAATCAGGTAATCGCCCTCGTCAAGCGCAACCGCGATGATGCCCGCTTTACGGGGGTTAGAGAAATCAGACAGCGGTGTTTTCTTAACTGTGCCACGCGAAGTCGCCATAAACACCGTTTGATCGTCTGTGAACGCCTTGACTGGCAATACAACAGTAATTTTTTCGCCATCAACTAAAGGGAACATATTTACGATTGGTCTGCCGCGTGCGCCACGCGAACCTTGTGGTACTTCCCATACTTTAAGCCAGTAAACTCGCCCATGGTCAGAAAAACACAATAAGAAATCATGCGTATTGGCTATAAACAATTGGTCAACCCAATCGTCATCTTTCGTGGCAGTGGCTTGCTTTCCGCGACCACCCCGACGTTGTGAACGATATTCAGACAAGGGCTGGCTTTTGATATAACCCGTGTGTGACAACGTGACAACCATATCTGCTGGTGTAATGAGGTCTTCAGTATCAAGCTCAGTCGCATTATGCTCAATAGATGAGCGACGTACGTCACGAGCATTCGTTGAAAACTCAAGCTTAATGGCGTCAAGCTCTTCGCTAATGATGGTTGTAATACGTTCGGGACGAGACAAAATATCGAGCAAGTCAGAGATGGTGTCCATCACAGTTTTGTATTCATTAACAATTTTGTCTTGCTCGAGACCTGTCAAACGTTGCAGGCGCATATTTAAAATTTCTTGCGCTTGGGTATCGCTTAAGCGGTAATCACCTGATGCTTGCAGACCAAACTCTGCTGGCAGCCCATCGGGTCGATAGGCTACACGGCCACCCATCGTTTCACCGTCAGCGCGCGACAACATTTCGCGCACGACTGAGGAATCCCAGGTGCGTAACATGAGGTTTTGACGGGCAACAGGTGGTGTGGGTGCCGCCTTGATGATGGCAATAAAGTCATCGATGTTGGCTAGTGCAACCGCTAGACCTTCTAGTACATGACCACGCTCACGCGCTTTACGTAATTGGAAAACCGTACGACGTGTGACCACTTCGCGACGATGCGACAAAAAGTAGTCGACCATCTGCTTGAGGTTCAATAAGCGCGGTTGGCCATCAACTAAGGCCACCAAATTCATACCAAAGGTATCTTGTAACTGAGTATGCTTATATAAATTATTTAATATAACTTCTGGTACTTCTCCGCGTTTAAGCTCAATGACCAAGCGCATGCCGTCTTTGTCAGACTCATCGCGAATATCTGAAATACCTTCAATTTTTTTATCGTTGACTAATTCAGCAATACGTTCTTGTAGCGTTTTCTTGTTAACTTGATACGGTAACTCGTCAACCACAATCGATTGTCGGTTTGACTTGTCAATATCTTCAAAATGGGTTTTTGCCCGCATAATCACGCGGCCACGGCCTGTGCGATACCCTTCGCGCACACCTGACATGCCGTAGATGATGCCGCCTGTTGGGAAGTCTGGTGCTTTAATAATTTCAATAAGTTCGTCGATTGTGCATGTAGGATTACGCAAACTGTGCAAACAACCGTCAACCACTTCAGCTAAATTATGCGGCGGAATATTGGTGGCCATGCCCACTGCAATACCTGAGCTACCGTTAACTAATAAGTTAGGTAAACGTGAGGGTAATAATAAAGGCTCATATTCACTGCCATCGTAGTTCGGGCCAAAATCGACGGTCTCTTGATCAATATCAGCTAACAATTCGTGGGCAATTTTTGAGAGGCGAATCTCGGTGTAACGCATCGCTGCAGCACTGTCACCGTCAATTGAACCAAAGTTTCCTTGGCCGTCAACCAACATATAGCGAAGGGAAAAATCTTGTGCCATACGAACAATGGTGTCATAAACGGCTTGGTCACCATGAGGGTGGTACTTACCAATAACGTCACCCACAATACGGGCAGACTTCTTATAGGCACGATTCCAGTCATTATTGAGTTCGTGCATGGCGAACAATACACGGCGATGCACGGGCTTCAAGCCATCACGTACATCAGGTAGGGCACGGCCTACAATCACGCTCATTGCATAATCGAGGTAACTGCGCCGCATTTCCTCTTCTAATGAAATCGGAAGTGTTTCTTTGGCGAAGGAGGTCATAGGCGGTATCACCACTTAAGTAAATTGTGAACGACAAAAATAACTGTCCATTCTACACCGCCCCCAAACAATCTTGCTTCAATGTATTTATTACTTTTTAAAACACGCTTGTTGCCAAAAACCAACAAGATTTGCCTTAATTTAAGAAATTTACAACCCTTAGGGGGTCGTTTTAGCAGATTAAGCTTCCAATTTTCGTGAAATAGCTTAACATTCGTATCAACACGCAGGAAAACCGGTGTGTATGATTTTTAACTTTGCTCTTAGCGTTGCTATACCGGCCCCGTTTGCTTTTTTTGCCGCGGGGGTTCGCTGCGAGTCACTTACTCAGCTATATGCTCAACGAGGAGAACCATGAATAAAACCTCCAAAATCGCTCTAGCAGTTGCCTTCGCTGCTTTAACAGCATCAGGCGTTGCTTCAGCGCAAACTAATGACAACTGGCGCGGTTCATCAGGCCAAGTCTGGAAAAATTCGTCAGGCCAATGCTGGCAAGACAGCTTCTGGACCCCAGCTACTGCTGATCCGTCATGCGTTGCACAAAAGAAAGCCGCTCCGGTTTCGAACAAAGTTGTGTTCAGTGCTGACACTTTCTTTGACTTCGATAAGTCAAACTTAAAGCCTGAAGGCCGTAGTTTGCTTGACCAAGTAGCCCAGCAAGTACAAGCAGTAAATCTCGAGACAGTTATTGCTGTAGGTTACACCGATGCAATCGGTTCCGTTCAGTATAACTTGGGCTTGTCAATGCGCCGCGCCAATGCTGTAAAAGCATATTTGGTATCAAAAGGTGTTGATGCTAACCGTGTCTACACTGAAGGCAAAGGCAAGGCTGATCCCGTCGCTTCAAACGCAACCGCAGCTGGTCGCGCCAAGAACCGTCGTGTAGAGGTCGAAATCGTCGGTAGCCGCATGTAAGCTACGAACGATTCGTTCGATAATGGGTGTTTCGGCACCCTGAAAAAGGCCTCCTTGTGGGGCCTTTTTTGTCGCCCTGTGTTTTGTCGTTTAAAGTATCACTATGACTACTCAATCGCCTACCCCAAACTCTGCTGCACCGGCTGATGAAAAGCCTCATTCATCAACTGCTGCGACCAACACCTCGCACGCTCAACCTAATGTTGATCAAGCCGAGCTTGATAAATTCAGCGCCCTCGCCTCGCGTTGGTGGGACCCGACGACAGAGTTTAAACCTCTGCATGAAATTAACCCACTTCGCTTAGCCTGGATCATTGAACATATAGAGGGCGGGTTAACCGGCAAACAAGTGCTCGATGTGGGTTGTGGCGGCGGTATTTTGGCGGAAGCCATGGCCAAGGCGGGCGGGGTTGTAACGGGTATTGACCTCGCCGACAAGTCACTCAAAGTTGCCAAACTGCATAGTTTAGAATCAGGCGTGTCGGTAAATTACGAATCGATTAGAGCCGAAGATCTGGCGCTGCGTAACCCCGGCCAATTTGACGTAGTCACATGCATGGAAATGCTCGAACACGTGCCTGACCCGAGCGCTACTGTGCAGGCATGTGCCACCCTTGTCAAGCCAGGGGGTTGGGTGTTCTTTTCAACGCTAAACCGCAACCCCAAATCTTTTTTATTTGCCATCATTGGGGCTGAGTACGTTTTAAGGCTTTTACCGCGGGGTACACATCGTTGGCAATCTTTTATTAAACCTAGCGAATTGGCCGAGGCAGCACGCTTAGCTAAATTAACACCGACTGGCTTTAAAGGCATGCTTTACAACCCGTTTAATCAACGTTACTCACTAGGTGAAGACACCGATGTCAATTATTTGATGGCAACACGAAAATGAGCGGTTTAATTTTATTTGACTTTGATGGTACGTTTGCTGACACCGCGCCTGATATGGCTGCAGCAGCGAACATGCAGCGTGCAAAACGTGGCCTTGAGCCCTTACCCGTTGAAGCGCTCAGACCTTTTGTTTCTATGGGTGCTCGTGGTTTAGTGAAAGCTGCCCTGTCATTTGATACTGACCACCCCGAATTCGAACTAGCTCGACAAGGGTTTTTAGACGATTATCAGCACGTCATGACTGCACAAACGCGACTTTTTGATGGCATTGAGGCACTTTTGCTTCAGATACGCGCCGCTCATATGCAATGGGGTATTGTGACCAACAAGCATACTTATTTAGCTGAGCCAATTATGGCTGCTCTTAATTTGCCTGACTGCGCAGTATTGGTGTGTGGCGATACGTGCGCTCACGCTAAGCCCCATCCCATACCACTTGAATTTGCTGCGCAACAGGTGGGTTACCACACAGATCACTGCGTTTACATTGGTGATGATTTACGCGACATTCAAGCCGCTCGCGCAGCAGGCATGCCATCGATTGCAGCAGCCTATGGCTATTGTGGCGAACACCCCGTTGACCAATGGCAAGCAGATTTTGTGGCCAACAATACAGCGGAACTGTGGCCTGCTATTAAAACAGCTCGGGGTTTGATTTAATCGCTTAGCTTAATTCTTGACCCCACAAGCCGACTAGCAGGCGCAGCGCTTTAATGTACTGAACCCATCAAAACGTTTCAAACCAAAAAACGATTAACACGTTGCGCCAAAAATGCAGCAACTACGGCTTTAATGAAGTCACCCGGCAAAAATACCACAACCACGTTGATAGCTTTAGCAAACGGCATACCCGTCACGATAGCCAACCAAGGTACGCCAACTAAATAAATGACCACAATGCCACCCAGTACTGCAGCTAAGGTGTTTCGGGCAATATGAAGCCAAGGCTTACCTTCTATTGCACGGGTAGCCAACCAACCCACCACCATTGCACCGGGTATCATGCCCACTAAAAAGCCACCGGTTGGGCCTAACAATACCCCCAAACCTCCGCGTGCCCCAGGTAAAACCGGAAAGCCTATTGCCGCCAACACAACGTAAATTAAGACCGCAAGACCCGCAGCACGAGGGCCAACGACTAACCCTGCCAACATGACAATCAATGTTTGCAGAGTTAATGGCACGGGTACCAAAGGCATAGGTATGGGGGGTACTACGGCTAAGGCACATAACAATGCTGTAAATAAGGCTGAGAGTACGAGGGTTCGAGTTGTCAAAAGTAAATTCCAGTTATTTAATTAAAACGAATTGATTCAGAAAAGCTTTAAGGGTTGATGCCTATTAACGATGCGCTGACGTGGAATGATTTTGAACCTTGGACTGAACCGTCTCACCAATTTGCCGGGCGTCAATGGCGTCGGTTAATGCTTGTGCGCGGTTAAGCGTACGCACCAACATAGGAACCAACATATTATGAGCTTTAACCTTAACACCTCGCGCTTGTTGAGCCTCACGGACCTCGTGCCATTGTTGCACCATTAATGGCATGAGACGAATGGTTAAACCAAATAGTAAAGCAATGCGAGCAGGGTTCGCACGAAATAATTTAGAAAATGGCGTCACCACGGTTTCTACGACCTGCATCATGGCTGTCGTAGAAGTTGTGAGCATGACGGTTTGTGCCGCTGCCCATAATGCGATCAACCGAAATAAAGCCACAAAACCCTCTTGCAGACCTGATACCCAAGCCATATATAGAAATATGACACCAAAACTTAGGGCAAGCGGCCACATTTTTTGCCATGACACCATATGCTCTGTTCGAACGATAAGCCACACCAACACCATCACCAAAGCAACACTACTTAACCACACAATGTTGTGAAGCAAAATAAAAACGGTACTGAATAAAATTAAACCTAAGAGCTTGAAACCCGCTGGCATACTTTGCAAAACCTGACGCAAAGTACGTCGCAAACCTAGCCTATACATATGACGAAATCGGTTCATTAAGCTGAGTTTATAGGTATTCATGACTGCAACGCTTGAATCATTGTATTAAGCACCCTGCCCCATCGGCTGACTCATATGCACAACATACCAATCTAAAGCTTGTCTTGGCGGGCCATCATGAACAATTTGACCTTGGTCAACCACCAAAACCCGATCAAAATCTTGAAGTAAATCTAAATCGTGCGTGACGAATATGACGGGTTGCATCAACCCAGAAATAATGTGCATCAATCGATTACGATAACGCAAATCAAGCTGTGTAGTCGGTTCGTCTAAAATCAAAATTTCTGGCTCTAAACTTAAAACAGCTGCCAAAGCAACCAATTGTTTTTCACCACCAGATAGTTCATGAACAGCACGTTCATACAGCTTTTCGATACCTAAACGAGCAAGCGTTTCCTTGGTGCGAATTTGTCGATCATTGGCGTTAGGTAGGCGTGGCTTCAGACCAAAATCAAGGTCTTCTGAAACCACCGGAAATACAATTTGATTATCTGGGTTTTGAAAAACAAAGCCCACCAACTGCCTAACCAACTTAAGGTTTTGCGATACATCGAGACCGTTCACGACAACAGAACCAGCTGTTGGGCTGACTAAACCATTAATTAGCCTGACTAAGGTGCTTTTACCCGAGCCATTCGCACCAATCACGCCAATTCTTGACTCGGTTAGACTAAGCGACACATCTCGTAAAATTTGCCTCGTAGGGTTTTCTAAAAATATTTGATTAAAATTTATTATCATAATTTATAAATAGAACAGAACCTTTTTAAATCGTTTCACTCAAAGAGATTCAAATGCATAAAATTGAAAAAACCGATGCCCAATGGCGCGAACTACTCTCGCCCGAAGCGTACTACGTTACTCGACAAAAGGGTACGGAACGACCTTACACCGGAAAATTTGATAAGCATCGGGCCACAGGCATTTACCATTGCATCTGCTGCAATACACCTTTGTTCGCCTCAGACACAAAGTTCGATGCGGGTTGCGGTTGGCCCAGTTATTTTCAAACACTTGACCCCAGTTTGGTGCTTGAAGTGACAGACGATTCTCACGGCATGGTTCGCACAGAAGTGATGTGTGGAGTATGTGAAGCACATTTAGGCCATGTGTTTCCCGACGGGCCAGCCCCAACTGGGTTACGCTATTGTATTAATTCTGTTTCTCTACGGTTTGAACCACTCAAATCGCTTCAAAATGATAGTTCAAACACATAGCACACGGTATGAAAAAGTTTTTATTTGATCTCTTCCCTCTTATTTTATTTTTTGTAGCATATCGATTTAGCGATATTTATGTTGCAACGGCCGTAGCAATGGTTGCAGGTGTTGCACAGATTTTATATATTAAATTGACTGGCCAAGTTATTGAAACCATGCACTGGGTTAATTTAGGCATCATTGTTTTATTTGGAGGTGCCACGTTGTATCTTCACGATGAGTCGTTTATTAAATGGAAACCGACCGTTCTTTACTGGTTGTTTGGTGCGGTGATGCTGGGCTCGCAATGGTTGTTCAAACGCAACACGCTACAAAAACTACTGGGCCAGAAAGTTTCTCTAACTGATACGGGTTGGTCTCGCTTAAATAGTAGTTGGGCATTGTTCTTTATAATCGCTGGGGGTTTGAACCTTTTTGTGGCTTTTTCAGGTTGGTTTACTGAGTCTCAATGGGTTAACTTCAAAGTTTTTGGTCTAATGGGGTTATTGATTTTGTTTGTACTGGCTCAATCTGTTTGGTTGGGTAAACATATGTTGCCAGACGATACGCCTCACGAAGAAAAAAAATGAATGTTTAAACACTTGACCGCTTGATTGCCTAAACAACAAAAATACTTTACATACAAAAAAACTATGAGCAATGATTTAATCAATCAACTTGAAACCCGCTTGGCTGCATTGACGCCTGAGTCTTTAAGCGTTGAAGATGAATCACACCTTCATGCCGGCCATGCGGGCAACCGCGACGGCGCCAGTCACTTCAGGGTACACATTGTGGCGCCCTGCTTTGAAAATAAGCCAATGATTGCGCAACATCGGCTTGTTTATGATCTTTTGCGCGATTTAATGCCCTACCCAATTCACGCGCTTGCCCTACACACAAAAGCGCCACATAAAGGAAATTCATGAAACGCATTACGATGATGGCTGTCGCTTTGGTCGTCGCGGCACCCTTATATGCCCAGAATATTGCAACCGTTAATGGTCAAGCGATTACACAAAAGTCGTACGATCAATTTGTACAGTTACTGGTGACGCAAGGTGCGCCCGATTCTCCTAAGCTACGCGAGCAAATCAAAGAAGAAATGATTAACCGCGCAATTATGGTGCAAGCGGCTGAAAAAGCAGGTATCAACAAACTACCTGCAGTCGAAACAGAGCTTGACGTTGCACGTCAAAGTATTTTGCTCCGCGCTTACATGGCAGACTATTTAGCCAAAAATCCGATCAGTGATACTGCTATTGCGGCAGAATACGACAAGCTTAAAAAAGCTCAAGACGGTGTGGTTGAATACGACGTACGTCACATTTTAGTAGATGATGAAAAAGTTGCGAACGACCTGCAAACTCAAATCAAGTCTAAAAAGGCTAAATTTGAAGACTTGGCCCAAGCCAATTCCAAAGATACCGGTAGCGCCGCGAAAGGTGGTAGCTTAGGTTGGGCCGATGCAAGCAATTATGTTGCCCCATTTTCTGAAGCGGTAAAAGCCACGCCTAAAGGGCAATTAGCAGCAAAGCCTGTACAAAGCCAATTTGGTTGGCACGTAATTGAGGTGGTTGATGTTCGTCCCGTGGCATTCCCCCCACTTGACCAAGTCAAGCCACAACTCGAAGAAATGATGCGTCAGCAAGAAATTGCCGCGTTGCAAACTAAATTACGTGAAAGTGCAACCGTCAAGTAAATAATTGATTTAATTTAATGAACTGACCTTAACCAAGTCAATGTGACGAAAGTTAAGGCGGTTTCATTTAAAACAAGTTAATCGATTTGAACGAGGTCGCGTAAGGCGGCTTCGTTTAAAACTTTGATGCCCAGAGCTTGAGCTTTAGTTAGTTTACTTCCCGCATCAACGCCAGCAACCACGTAATGCGTTTTACGCGACACACTACCACTGACCTTCCCACCAGCTAAAAGAATTGCTTCAGTCGCCTGTTCACGCGTCATGGTTTCTAATGTTCCCGTCAGAACAAAAGTTTGCCCTGCTAGATTGCCGATTTTTAAAGGTATGGGCGCTTGTGCTTGAACACCTTGTTCAGCCAAAGCTTGAATGATGTCACGATTATGCGGTTCAGCAAAAAACCGAACAATTGAACCTGCCACTACTGGGCCGACATCGTTAACCTCAATCAAATGCGCCTCATCAGCTTTAAGCAGGTTTTCGATTGAACCAAAATACAACGCCAAATCACGCGCTGTGGTTTCACCAACATGACGAATACCTAAAGCATAAATTAATCGCCCTAACTGAGGCTCACGTGCCTCATTGATAGCATCAATTGCATTTTGTGCTGACTTTAAACCCATGCGGTCATATGCCGACAGTTCTTCTACAGTAAGTGTAAATAGTTCAGCCAACGAATGCACACGCCCTCGATCAACCAATTGTTCAATTAGTTTTTCGCCCAATCCTTCTATATCAAGTGCTTTTCTCGATACCGCATGCAGCAAACTTTGCTTGCGCTGGGCGGCACAATACAAACCACCTGTACACCTTGATATGGCTTCGTCTGGCAACCTTTCAACTGCCGAATCACATACGGGGCAACTTGAAACCATTTCGAAAGGTAAAGATTGAGTCGGGCGTAACGATAAGACAGGCCCAACCACTTCAGGTATGACGTCACCGGCACGCCTCACAATGACCGTATCTCCTATACGCACATCTTTACGTAGAATTTCATCTTCATTATGTAAGGTCGCATTCGTCACCGTTACGCCCCCCACAAAGACTGGTTCGAGTCGGGCCACAGGGGTGATGGCCCCTGTACGACCCACTTGCACGTCAATGCCTATCAATATCGTTGTAGCTTCCTCTGCAGGAAATTTATGTGCAATCGCAAAACGTGGTGCACGCGCGACAAAACCTAATACACGTTGTGCGTTTAAAGCATTGACTTTGTACACGACGCCATCAATATCGTAATCTAAACCAGCACGTATCTGAGACACCTGTTGGTAATAATTAATTAAGGCTAACGCACCTTGTACACATTTGTTTTGCTTTGCATTAATGGGCACGCCGAGTAACGCCATGTATTGCAACATTTCGGCCTGTGTATCTTTAGGTTCAATACTTAACGCACCCCAACCGTAAGCAAAAAAACGTAAGGGACGTTGCGCGGTCACGCGAGAGTCAAGTTGACGCAAACTACCCGCAGCAGCGTTACGGGGGTTAACAAAAACTTTTTCACCTCGTTGTTTTTGAGCTTGATTCAATAAATCAAACTCAGCACGGTTCATAAACACTTCACCACGCACTTCTATGACATCGGGGGCTGGCTGTTTTAAACGTAACGGTATCGCGCGAATCGTACGAATATTGGCGGTTACATCTTCGCCAGTTTGACCATCACCACGAGTAGCCGCTTGCACCAACAAGCCTTTTTCATAGCGCAAACTGATGGCTAGACCATCAAGCTTGAGCTCGCAAAAGTAAGTTACCTCTAATGTATTAGAACCGTTCTTAGCACTAGATGATGGCAAATGACTGGATGCGCCATCAAATAAGTCATAATTGCCCTCTTCGGGCTGCATCAGTGTGCGTTGTAGCAGCCCTGATTGAAGCAAAATATCATGCACCCGTTTGTCAAAAGCCTGAACGGAAGCCTCGTCAAATGCATTGCCCAAAGATAGCATGGGAACGGTATGAATCACACTATTGAAAGCGTCTAATGGCTTCGCACCGACCCGTTGAGTAGGCGACTGTGGTGTACACAAAGCGGGAAACTCAGCCTCTATAGCGGTCAGCTCAAGCATGAGTTGATCGTATACCGCATCGGAAACACTGGGATCATCTAAAACATAATAAGCGTGGTTATGCTGCTCAATGGTTAGTTGCAACTGTTGAGCGCGGGCTTGGGCTTCAGGCAAAGACCAGGTAGACAAACGTTAACCTCTTACGCAAAAACACGACGAGCACGAGGGCTACCCGCCGTTAAACCTGCAGACTCAAGTTGAACATACAAACCCTGAAGGTGAGAATCAATGGACACATCAGCACCCGACACAACAGGCTGGCCTTGATCGTCAACTAAATCAGCACCAAATCGATGCGCCAGCTCTAAACCTACATCAAGCATACGACCGAATGCCCTTAAATTAGGTGGACTACGTGGCACGTCAAGCAATATAGATAACCGATCAACTGTTGCAACGCCGTCGTCAAATGGCTCGCCTTCAGCGCGGCTGACAATAAAACAGGGCAAACCATCGTCGCCTACCCAATTTAAAACACCCGCTTGATACGCAAAACCCATAGATTGTGAGCTGTTTAAGACATCTTCAATTTTTTGATTTGATCCGAGCAATAACGTTAACGCAACTTGGCTGTCTAGCTTGGCACATAACTCATCGAGTTGATTAGCCCGCATGAGAACATCGTCTTGCTCTGGCCCTTCCAAATGGCCTTCAAGCGCATCAGCAACAGATTGGATACGATTCCATATTTTTGACCATTCAATGGCCGTTAAAGGGCCAGAGCGGTTGGCCAGTAACACGGCAAACTGCAAACGATCATAATTGTCGGTGGGGTTAGGGCGAGTGAATAAACGGCTGGCTTCGTCTTGCCAAAAAACACGCACGGGCTTGACGCCTGCCATGAACCCTGTGGGTATGGCCTGCATAATTTGGGCGCCAAAAATCGCTTGAGGGAGAACCAATTCAATGACAACCTCAACCGCCTCATCGGGCTCGTCTGTGTTGAAATTTGATGAACTCTCATGATCAGATTGTAAAGTTGGCTCATCATCACCAGGCGACAAGCCAGGTTCACGTCGAGTTGATGCGTGAGTCGCATCTGTATCACCCAACAACGGGTCACGATCAGCCTGAGGTAAGTGTGGCTTCATAAGATGACGTATGCGACGATCTTGCCAAACGTTGAAACCCAACACAATCAAAATAATGAAAATACCGAGAATAATTAAGCTTATTTGTAAATCACTCATATTAACCTTTGGGTTTAAACATCAGCTGTCAGTTGCAAAGCCGATTCAATGTCAACCGCCACAATACGCGAGACACCCTGCTCTTGCATCGTAACGCCCACCAATTGCTTAGCCATCTGCATGGCTATTTTATTATGGGAAATAAATAAGAATTGCGTTTGATCGCTCATACCACTAACCAAGTTAGCGTAACGTTCAGTGTTCGCATCGTCAAGCGGCGCATCCACTTCATCTAACAAACAAAATGGTGCAGGGTTCAATTTAAACAGTGCGAATACCAGCGCAGTTGCCGTTAAAGCTTTTTCACCACCCGATAGCAAATGAATATTCGTGTTACGTTTGCCTGGCGGCTGTGCCATCACCTGCACACCAGCATCAAGAATTTCTTCACCGGTCATCACTAAACGGGCTTCTCCGCCACCAAAAAGTTTGGGGAACAGTTCACCAAAATGACCATTCACCGCATTGAAGGTGGTTTGTAAAAGGTCTCTTGTTTCGCGATCAATTTTATGAATCGCGTCTTCAAGTGTGGTAATTGCCTCGTGCAAATCGGCATACTGCGACTGCAAAAACCCTTGACGCTCTTTTGAAGACTTCAACTCATCGAGTGCTGCCAAATTAACCGCACCCAACGATTCAATTTGACGGTTAATACGCAGAACTTCAGACTGCAACCAGCTTGATTTTTGCCACTGTGTGGCGCCTTCACTGCGCGCATGAATCATCACTTCAATGGTTTGCCGCTCGACTGATTGCGCGTTGAGCTGTTCAGCATATTGCTCTGCCGCTAATCGTGCAGCTTGCTCTTGCAGTTGCAACTGCATAATTTGATCACGCTGAGGCTGAAGAGACTGTTCGATCGTTAAACGACCTTCATCGGCTGCGCGAAGCTCAGCCTCGAGGTGGTTCATATCAATGCGTAATTTATTTAAAGCTTCTTCACGTTCAGCACGCTGTTCTAGCGCCTCTTGCAAACCTGCTTGAGCCGTGGCGGCATCTAATGTCACCAACTCTTGCTCTAGGGATTCAAACTCATATTGAGCCCTTGCCAGTTGGTCAGATGCCAATTGCTGATTACGTTGCAACTCTGCCATGCGCGATTGAATGGTGCGTTGCGTAAACTCAGCCTCTTGTTGTTGACGCTCTTGATCACGTAACAACGTGCGCGCGTGTTCCGCCCGCGCCGAAATATCTTCCCCTTCTATTTCGGCGTCAGAAAACACAGACTGTTCAGTGGCTAGCTTTTCGTCAAGCCTCTCAAACGCTTCTTGCGCTGCCTCGCGTTCAACAACCAAAGATTCCTGTTGGTCTTTAATTTCAGCTAACTCATCATCAAGACGTGTTGACTCAAGACGACTTTGTTCAACCTCTTGCGCCAGCTTACTGTAAGCTAACTGTAAAGAATGAACCCGTTGGGTTAACTCACTCACACGCTGGCGTGCCGGCACCAAGGCCTGTGAAACCTGCTGCCATGCCACCTCAGCACGTACCGCCTCAGCCCGTACACCGTCAACGATTAGTTGCAACGCTTTGATTTCTTTTTGTAAGTTTTCAATATCTTGTTGGCGCGCTAACATGCCCGCCTGCTCTGAATCAGACGCATAAAATTGAACACTGTGTGCATGAACTCGGTGCCCACTCGGCACCACAAAGGCTGCACCCCTAGGCAAAGTATGCCGTTGCGCCAATGCTGTAGATAAATCAGGCGCAATATAAAGGTGGCCCAACCAACTTTGCAACAGTGTTCGCAATGCAGAGTCGCTCGTTTGCACCAACGATAACAAAGGCGAAAACCCAGATACGGCTGGGGGCAAAGCGCTGGGTGCTGGCATTTGGTAAAAGGCCAAACGCGCGGGTGGCGAGTCGTTTGAAAAGCCTTTAGTCCAATCTAACTGGGTGACTTCAACACCGGTCATACACTCATGCAAAACAGCTTCTAAAGCTGATTCCCAACCTTGTTGAATATGAAGCTTTTGCCATAAACGCGGTAAATCAGAAAGCTCATGGTGTGCTAACCAACCTTCTAAGGCACCCGAACGTTGTACGTCTTCTTGTAGCTTGACCAAAGCCCCCAAGCGCGCATCCAAACGAGACAAAGACTGAGTCTCGCTTTGCACCAACGCTTGTGCATCTAAACGAGCTTGTTCTGCTTGCGGCAATTGGGCCTCAAAATCAATCAGTGTGGCCTGCGCTTCCTCAAGCAATTGCTCTGCCGCGGCACGATCACCCGTCAATTGTTCTAATCGGGTGGGGTCAAGTGCCGTCACGGCAGAACGGGCTTGGGTTAACCGCTCACGCCGCATCTCTAGATTTTGAAGTTGACGGTGTGCATCACCTTGTCGCTGCGCCATCAATGCAATGTCTTGTTCAAGCTTATACACAGCTTGTCGCAACGTATCGCGTTGTGCGGCAGCCTCGCGAACCTGTCGCTCAATTTCGGGCCACTCTACCTGAGCTTGTTCTGCGCGTTCACGGGTTTGTTCAACCACGGCAACCTGTTCATCAAGGTTAGCTTGGCTGGTTTCGATTTGTTCGATGCAATGGCCAATTTGAGCTTGCCAATCTGCCATTTGCGAGTCAAGTTGCTGCTTGCGTGATTGAACCCTGTCACGGGTTTCGATGACATGGCGAATTTCTGCCTCAAGACTACTCGCTTGGGCGTTTACCTCATATAAAGCCGCTTGACCTCGATGCACCCCATCACTGGCTTGATAGTGGGCTTGGCGGCGCAATTCAAGCGCGGATTCGTGGGAACGCAATCGAGCGGTGGCACCTTCGAGCGCAGTTTGAGCTTGTTCAATTTGTTGTTGAAAGTTAGCACGATCTTGATGCGCAGCGGTTTCTTTCAACCACCATAATGCTTGCTGCTTTTCTTTACCCTCAACCTCAAGCCCTCTGAACTGTGCAGCCACCTCAGCTTGTGATTCAAGTTTAACCAGTTGCGTATTAAGTTCCGACAAAATATCGTCAACCCGTAAAAGGTTATCGCGGGTATCTGACAATCGACTTTCTGTTTCTCGACGACGCTCTTTATAGCGAGAAACACCAGCCGCCTCTTCTAAAAAAACACGTAACTCTTCCGGACGAGCCTCGATTAAGCGATTAATCATGCCCTGCCCGATAATGGCGTAGCCTTTCGTGCCTAAACCCGTACCTAAAAATAAATCGTGCACATCACGGCGACGCACTTGCTGCTGATTAATTAAGTAGGTACTGGTGCCATCACGCGTTAGAATTCGGCGCACAGAAACTTCTGCAAAGGTTGACCACTGACCCGCAGCGCGACCGTCTGAATTATCAAAAACCAGTTCAACCGACGCACGACCTGAAGGTTTGCGTTGGCCAGAGCCGCTAAAAATTACGTCTTGCATTGATTCACCACGTAGCTCGGTGGCTCTCGTTTCACCCAAAACCCAACGTACTGCGTCAATAATGTTAGATTTGCCACACCCGTTTGGGCCCACGACACCCACGATTTGGCTAGGTGTGGGTATCACCGTTGGGTCAACAAACGATTTAAAGCCAGCAAGTTTGATGTGGGTTAAGCGCACGAGTCATATTGTCCGTTAGTATTCATCTGAAATAATACCTCACACAGCCACATTGATACGGCTATACTCAAACGCTATTTGAAAGGGGTCATAATTTTGAATCGCGGTTTTTATCTTGTCATGGCTGCTCAAGGCCTGTCTTCATTAGCTGACAATGCTCTATTTATCGCCGCAATCGCCTTGATTATGCAGCTAGGTGGTCCCGACTGGATGGCGCCCATGATGAAATGGTGGTTTGCTGCAACTTATGTACTGTTAGCCGCATTTGTGGGTGCATTCGCCGATAGTTTCCCAAAAGGTCGAGTTATGTTTGCCACCAACACCCTCAAAATTGTGGGCTGTTTGACCATGTTTTGGTACGGCATATTTGGTCTAACCCCCGTTGGCCAAACTTACCTTGTATGCGCAGCGTATGCCCTAGTAGGCATAGGTGCAGCCGCTTATTCGCCAGCAAAGTATGGCATTGTTACTGAAATGCTCAAGCCGCTTGATTTGGTGAAAGGCAACAGTTGGATAGAAGGCGTCACCGTTGTTTCAATTATTTTAGGCACAGTTCTTGGTGGGGTTCTTATTTCACCGATTGTATCGGGCTGGTTACTGAACCATGAAACCATTAA
The DNA here is from genome assembly GCA_937896225.1 of uncultured Alcaligenaceae bacterium. Lineage (GTDB taxonomy): Bacteria > Pseudomonadota > Gammaproteobacteria > Burkholderiales > Burkholderiaceae_B > Algicoccus. The sequence goes on from CALBMZ010000090.1 coordinate 27,154, forward strand.
AAGCCTTGTTCAAACCCCTGCTGAAGCGGCCATTTTGTGTATTGCCTTTGTTTATTTGGCAGCAGCCATTTGCAATTTACTGATTCCCAAGACCCACATCATTTATCCACGCCAACAAACCAACCCTTTAAAACTGGTTAAAACCTTTTGGGGCTACGTTAAAGTATTGTGGCGCGACAAACTTGGGCAAATATCACTCGCTGTCACCACCCTCTTTTGGGGTGCTGGGGCAACCTTGCAGTTGATGGTAATTGAATGGGGTAAAAGTCATTTAGGTTTACGGTTAGATGAAACATCAATATTGATGGGCATCACGGCATTTGGTACGATTTTTGGGGCCATATTTGCCAGTCGCGTGCCACTACCTCGCGCGCTACACGTGTTGCCAATGGGGGTAGCAATGGGTTTTGTTGTGTTGTTGATGCCGTTAGTTTCTGATAATTGGGAAGTGTATTCACTGCTTCTTTTGATAGGCGGTTTATCTGGTTATTTTGTTGTGCCTATGAATGCTCTGCTACAGCATCGCGGCCACGTTCTATTATCAGCTGGGCACTCGATTGCTGTGCAAAACTTTAACGAGCAAATCAATATTTTAGTGATGGTGGCAGTCTACACATTACTACTTTGGCTATCGTTACCAATTAACGCCATCATCGTTATCTTTGGCTTATTAGTAGCCAGTTTGATGTTAGTTATTATTCGTTGGAAAAACAAAAACCTAAAAGCAAACCCAGATCTCATTCATGAAATTGGTCGGGAAGGCCACGGAGCCGCGCTAAATCACGACTAAATCACGTGCCTGTTGCAGATCTTGCCAGGCGCGTTTTTTATCAATGGGTCGACGCAATAAAAAGGCGGGGTGATACGTGACCAGCAAAGGAATCGATGCGTTAAACGACCAAACTTGTTCACGTAACGTTTCAAGCGGCACATCTTGACCTAATAATGCTTGGGCAGCCGAACGCCCCATAGCTAAAATAAGGTGAGGCTGTACAGCCTTTATTTCAGCGTACAAAAACGGCTGACACGCCAGCATTTCTTCAGGGCGTGGGGCACGGCTGGCCGGCGAGCGACATTTCACAACATGCGTCAGATAAACATCACGATCGCGGTGATGGCCTATTGCAGCCAACATATTGTCAAGCAGTTCGCCTGAACGGCCAGCAAAAGGTAAGCCCAACCGGTCTTCTTGCTCGCTTGGCGCCTCGCCCACAATCATGATAGCTGGGCGTTTCACCCCTCTACCCACCACCGCTTGATGACGATTTTGGCACAAACCACATGCCTGACAGGCGCGAATTTGTTCGCTTAAATCGTCTAAACCTTTGTTTGGCTGAGCCACCAAAGGTTGCGTTGCATCTGTTTGATGGGGTGACTGATTTGATAAAGCTTGAACAGAATTATGGTTTGATGCTAGAGGTGCTGTTTCAGGTCGTGATTCAGATACTATCTCAGGTGCAACATGTATTGAAATCTGGTGCTGAGTCTGTTCACTCACTTTAGCCAACCAAGGCGCATTGACACCCAACACATCTAACCATACATGCTGTAATGGACTTATATTGACATCAAAGGTGGGACGCTTTTTTTTCATGTCAAGGCGCCTGAAGTGACTAAGCAATCAACAAATAACACCCAAGCGTCTTCGCGACCCACTTTACCTGCTGGGTAATAACCTTTACGCACACCCATACGCGTAAAACCACATTTGTGATAAAAGCCCAACGCTTTTTTATTAGAAGGCCTGACCTCTAACAACATACGGTTTAAAGCAGATTGCACCGCCAACTGTCGAACCGATTCTATTAACAAAGCGCCCACGCCTTGACGACGATTATCAGGGTTCACGGCTATAACGAGAATATGAATGTCGTCTGGGTCTTTCATGGCGACACAAAAACCGACTAATTTACCAAGACGACGCACCACCCAAGCAGGGTAACCTGCTGCCAAGGCATCAGCAAAATTTTGCTTAGACCAAGGGAAAGACTGAGACATTTGCTCAAGCTCTGCCACCTCAAACAAATCTGTAGTGAGCATAGGTAACAAAATAGGCAATGAAGCAAGCGCATGGTCACCCACCTTAGGGTTACCGCCCAAACCTTGCGCTCGTTCAATTGAGGTAAACGCCACTTTGTCACGCAAATAAAAAGGGGCTGCTTGCTCGGGTTTTAAACCCTTACCTGCTAGAAACCCTGCTGCCCCCAAACGCGCGACCCAATCGACCTGAGGGGTAGCACTATCATCACACAAAGTCATCTGATGTAATGGCATGAAAACCTGCTCGCAGTCGCGTTTAAACGGCACAAACCACGTACTTGACTCACCTAGCAATGACCAACCATTTCCACTCAAACCAATATAACCGACACCCTGAAACGCTTTGACCCAATAGGGCAAACGTTGGTGAACAAACGGTAACAAATCTTTTACAGCGATTAAAACTGGTGCTTGTAGGGGCATCAAGCCGAGGTTTTCAGGGTAGGCTTGTAGATCATCTGTCGTTGAGGTTTGCAACCAAACCGCAACATATACTTCGTTCATGCGTGCATCAAGCGCTACCATTCTTATATGAAAATAAGCGGGCAAAGCAGCCGCCATGGCCGTTAATGACCCAACAGGTACCACCGGCAAACCCAATGCAAAACCAATACCCTGTGCCGCACCGCAGGCCACTCTCAGGCCTGTAAATGCGCCAGGGCCTTGATCAAATGCCACGGCAACCAAATCGTGGCGACAAAACTCAGAAGTATTTAGCACAGATTGAGCCAGAGGGAGTAAACTTTCAGCGTGCCCAGACACCCCATCTACCTCTTGCACAACAATAGATTCATGACCAAAAGGGTGCGAAATAATTGCCACACCACAGCGCGACGTCGAGGTTTCAATAGCCAAAATCGGTTTCATCTCGTTATTGTAATGAACCTTCTAAGCAACATGGGGCCAATTGAGAATTGCTTAATGATTAAAAAAGAAACATGCATCAAAATTTATCTAACAACACACCCCTTAACGGCTCTTCTCGCAAAATTTTAATTGTTGACGATGACCCTCGATTACGAGACCTCCTGAAACGATATTTAGCGGAACAAGGGTTTCTGGTTTACTCGGCTGAAAACGCACGCGAAATGCAAAAATATTGGCAGCGTGACATCTTTGACTTGTTGGTGCTCGATGTCATGATGCCTGAAGAAGACGGGTTTTCTATTTGCCGTCGTTTACGCAGCTTGAACGACCTAACCCCAATCATCATGCTCACGGCCAAAGCACAAAGTCATGATCGCATCGCAGGGCTTGAACTGGGTGCCGATGATTATTTATCCAAGCCCTTTAACCCGCGTGAATTGCTTGCCCGCATACACGCCGTTTTACGCCGCAAACCATCCAACGAGCACCCAGGTGCGCCCACTCAAGAACCTGAATCGGTCAGCTTTGGTACGTTTACCCTAAATTTGTCGAATCGCACGCTGCATTGCGCGGACAAACCGGTTGCACTGACGACCGGCGAGTTTTCAGTCTTAAAAGTTTTTGCTCGTAACCCCCGCATCGCCTTATCACGTGAAAAAATGATGGAACTGGCACGCGGTCGTGAACACGCAGCGTTTAACAGAAGCCTTGATGTACAAATTTCGCGTCTGCGACGACTGATTGAGCCCAACCCTTCAAAACCACAATTTATTCAGACAGTATGGGGGTTAGGTTACGTTTTTGTTCCGCATGGCAACCTCTAAGTTTCGTCTTGGGCTGTTTGCCCGCACGTTTATATTAATGTCGGCTTTAATGCTTGTAAGTTTAGCGGTATGGGCCAATATTTTCTTTTCTATTAGTCTTGAACCACGCGCCATTCAAGCGAGTCACCGCATCAGCAGTGCGGTAAGCTTGGCCCAACTCTCTCTTGATTTTTCCCCACCTAGCCAGCACCCTCGACTTCTGACTGAAATTGCTGCGCACGACGCCATACGCATTAAACCGTGGCAACCCATTGACCAAGCCACACCTGTTGAACCGTCTGAATACTGGCATAAAGTTTCGGAATTAGTCGATATGCAGTTGAAAAAACACACACCACTGTATTGGGCCATGAATGGCGAACCCGGTTTGTGGGTAGGTTTTAAGGCTGAAAACGTTCAATATTGGTTGGCACTTGAACGCGAACACATTCATGACACGTCTGAAACAAAATGGGTGAGTTGGCTCACGGCTGCAATTTTGCTGTCTCTTATTGGCGCCGCTATCGCAGTTGGTTATGTTAATCGTCCTCTAAATCGTCTTGCACACAATGCACAAATGGTGTCACGCGGCCATACCCCCACCCCATTACCTGAAAGGGGTGCCCGAGAAATAAGACTACTTAACGCGAGCTTTAATGGTATGGTCGCCGACCTACAAGCGGCTGAGGCCGATCGTAATTTAATGTTAGCGGGTATTTCACACGATTTGCGCACGCCTTTATCACGTATGCGACTTGAGGTTGAAATGAGCCCGATGAGTGCAACCCAACAACATGCTATTGATCAAGACCTGGCTCAAGTCGAAAGAAGCCTTAATCAGTTACTTGATTATGCTCGGCCGGCAAGTAAACCTCCGTGCCAACCTATCGATGTTAGCCAAGCTCTAAAAACACTTGTCAACGACTTAAACCTACATGCAGACTCTCAGCAGTACACCCTATTTACAGGCGCAATGGTTACAGCCAAAGCACTCATAGACCCACACGATTTAAACCGTTGCTTGTTGAATTTAATTGAAAATGCCAAGCGTTATGGGCACCTTAAAAAAACCAACTTTGATGAGGAAGTCATCCTCTCTAAACGAACTGAAATAAAGGGTTCTGTTCAGGTCTTGGATGACCGTATATTGATTGATATCGAAGACAACGGCCCGGGTATTCGCACTCAAGATATTGCCCGTGTATTACGGCCTTTTTCTCGCGGTGAAAGTGCCCGAACAGGGGGCGGTGGTGCAGGCTTGGGTTTAGCGATTGTTAACCGATTAATAACAAGCGCTGACGGCAAACTTGAATTATTACGCGGTGAACAGGGCGGCCTGATTGCTCGGTTGAACTTACCGCTGGCTCAGTCGTGACTGATTCGCGACAACAAAGCCACAACTGTGACAGCAATACCCTCTTGTCTACCTAAGTAACCTAGACCTTCGTTGGTTTTACCTTTTATGTTGATGCATTCAAGTTGCAACTGTAAATCATCACTAATATTTTTGACCATTGCTGCAGCATGCGGGGCAATACGTGGGGCTTGTGCATGAATGGTAGCGTCAATATTCACCACCCCCCACCCTGCAGCTTGAACTTTTTGATAGGCCACTTTTAGTAAAACTCGGCTATCGGCATGTTTATATTGTGGGTCTGTATCAGGAAAATGCCGCCCAATATCACCCAACCCGACAGCACCCAGTAATGCATCAGTGATGGCATGTAACAACGCGTCGGCGTCAGAATGGCCTAAAAGCCCATGTGTATGCTCAATGGTGACACCACCCAAAACCAAAGGCCGATTAGGCACTAACGCGTGCACATCAAAACCCTGCCCCACCCGAAATGGCACATCACTCATATTTTTGGTGTTAACCATGAACCCACCCATTCAAAATCTTCAGGCCAAGTTACCTTAGCGTTTTTCACCGAACCCCTAACCAATAAAGGGGAAAACCCGCCCCATTCTATTGCACTGGCTTCGTCAGTGACCTCAAAACCCGCCTTAAAGGCATCGCTTAACGCTTTTTTCAGCATACCCGCCCGAAACATTTGTGGTGTTTGCGCCAACCACATTTGATCGCGATTGACGGTACGAGCCGCTTGATTTGTAGCTATGCCAGAGTTCGTATTTAAGGTTTGATGGGCTTGTTTCAGGGTGTCTGCTACCGGTAAGGCAAGTAAACCTCCAACAGGGTGAGGCAAACACTGATCAATGAGACAACCTAAACTATCAGACGTCAGACCAGGTCGAGCTGCATCGTGCACCAGCACCCACTCGTCGTCTTGCAAACCTGCATGTAATGCACCCCAAACCGTTAATGCTCGAGTAGCGCCTGCACAAGGCAGCACTTGCACGCGATCTAAATCATGCAAGACTTGTTCAGCCCAGTCGTCATCTGCTTGCACAGCCACCAAAACACGTTCTATGCGAGGCTCTGCTAACAACGCCATGACCGATCGGCGTAACATGGGCACCCCAGCGATGCATTGATATTGCTTGGGAATAATTTGCTCGGTTGTTTGATTTTTAGCCACAACAGCCCGTAAACCAACCCCGCCAGCAGGCACAATAGCGACTAATCGGTCGCTAGATTTTAAGGCCTTTAAAGCTGAAAAAGGTGTTTCAAATGCATTTGTCATCAGACATTTTATAATGCTTGCTTAATCAGAGCATCTCATACATGTCTACAGACACCAAACACAATATTTATTCCCATTTAAAGCTGGTTGCACCGCACCCCAAAACAGGGCAACGCTTGCACTACCCTCAACCTCCAGGCTCTGCCGACGCTTGGCTGCTGGCAGCTATGGCACGCCAGTCTAAACAGACCATTGTGGTGTTAACAGCCGAACCCCTGCAGGCCCAACGACTTTTACAAGAAATCAGTCTCGTTGATCATGACTTACGCGTTAGAACCTTGCCTGACTGGGAAACCTTACCTTACGACGGTTTTTCACCTCATCAAGACTTGGTGTCTGAACGGTTGCGCACACTTTATGCACTTACGCAAAACGACGTTGATGTACTCACTGTACCCATTACCACTGCACAGTATCGACTGGCACCTAGGCCTTTTTTAGCGGCATACACTTTTGATTTCAAACAAAAAGATCGTCTCGATGAAGCAGCTTTGCGCGAGCAATTAATGCTGTCAAACTACAGCCATGTCTCGCAAGTTACGGCACCTGGCGAGTTTAGTCTCAGAGGGGGCTTGGTTGATTTATTCCCCATGGGGTCGGCAGTTCCCTATCGACTAGACTTGTTTGACGACGAAATTGAGTCTATACGTGCCTTTGATGTTGACACCCAACGCACGTTGTACCCCGTACATTCGGTTCAATTGCTGCCGGGGCGCGAGTTTCCCCTAGATGAAACGTCTCGTAACCAGTTTCGCTCTCGTTTTCGTGAAGTATTTGAGGGTGACCCCTCGCGAGCACAGCTTTATAAAGATGTTGGCAACGGTATTGCTTTTGCAGGCATTGAATACTATTTGCCGTTATTTTTTGAAGAAACGGCCACACTTTTTGATTATTTAAAACCGAACACTTTGATTGTTTCTAGCGGCGACTTAGAGTCAGCCATGCTTCAATTTATGCGCGATACGGTTAACCGTTATGAGTTTTTAAAACATGACCTTGAGCGTCCTGTCTTGCCTCCTGAGGCTTTATTTTTAAAGCCTGAAGCCGTATTTGAGCAACTCAAGCCGTTTGCACGCTTAGCGTTAACAGCACCCTCTGCAAAAGCGCCCAACCTAGACATCAACGTCAGTCAAGCCAGCAAGCAAACACCCGAGGTAAACGAGCGTCAACCCAGCCTTAAGCACCCAGACTTTCACACGGCTCCCGACATTGCTATAAACCGTCGCTCTGAAGACCCCGTTTCTAAACTCAGGGCGGTGATTCATGCTGCGCGAACAAACCCCGATGCACCGCGCTTGGCCTTGTGTGCCGACTCACATGGGCGTCGTGAAACGTTGGTGCAAATGCTGGCCGAACATCAACTGGTGCCTGACAATAGCGCGGAGCAAATCAGCGACTTTCTTCAGCACGATGCACGATTTGCCGTGTTGGTCGCCCCCTTTGATGCAGGGTTTGAAGCGTATGCAGACGACCTGATTATTGTCACAGAAAACGACCTTTACCCCGGTCACGCAGGGGCTACAAGACGCCTCAAACGCGACCAAGGTCGCACCACAGATATTCATGCGATGGTGCGCGATTTAGCCGAACTACGAGCCGGTGACCCAATTGTTCACGCTCAGTATGGCATTGGCCGCTACCATGGCCTCGTCAATCTAGACCTAGGTGACGGAGAAATGGAATTTTTACATCTTGAGTATGCTGGCAAGAGCACACTTTATGTTCCTGTTTCGCAGTTACACGTGATTGCTCGTTACAGCGGCGCCGACCCTGATTCTGCACCCCTGCATCAACTCGGTTCGGGTCAGTGGGATAAAGCCCGTAAAAAAGCGGCACAGCAAGTGCGTGACACCGCAGCCGAATTGCTTGATTTATATGCCAAACGCGCGGCACGCCAAGGCTATGCTTTCAGCAACCCATTAGGCGACTACGAGCTATTTGCCGAAGGCTTCGGATTTGAGGAAACGCCTGACCAACAAGCCGCCATTGAGGCTGTGATTCAAGACATGACCTCTGGTCGCCCCATGGACCGTTTGGTTTGTGGCGACGTGGGGTTTGGTAAAACTGAAGTGGCCCTACGGGCAGCATTTATAGCCGTTACCAATGGCTATCAAGTAGCTTTACTGTGCCCCACTACCCTACTGGCGGAACAGCACGCGCAAACCTTTAGCGATCGCTTCGCTGATTGGCCTATTAAAGTGGTTGAGCTATCACGCTTTCGATCAGCCAAAGAAATTTCACAGGCCATTACGGGCATCACAGCTGGCACGGTTGACATCGTAATTGGCACGCACAAAATTTTATCTAAAGATGTTGCCTTTAAAAAACTGGGCTTAGTCATTATTGATGAAGAGCACCGTTTTGGGGTTCGCCAAAAAGAAGCTCTCAAAGCGATGCGTGCTGAAGTAGATGTTTTAACGCTCACCGCTACACCCATACCGCGTACATTGGGTATGTCGCTAGAAGGCATACGCGACTTTTCAATCATTGCGACCGCTCCACAAAAGCGCCTGTCAATTAAAACCTTTGTTCGACGTGAAGACAACAGCACCATTCGCGAAGCCCTTTTACGGGAACTCAAACGGGGGGGGCAAGCTTACTTTTTACACAACGAAGTTGACACCATTGAAAATCGTCGCGCTCGTTTAGCTGAACTCGTACCCGAAGCACGTATTGCTGTCGCGCACGGTCAAATGGGTGAGCGCGAGTTGGAACAAGTAATGAAAGGCTTCTACCAACAGCGCTTTAACGTACTGCTTTGCACCACCATTATCGAAACGGGCATTGATGTACCCACTGCAAACACCATCATCATGCACCGTGCTGACAAATTTGGTTTGGGGCAGTTGCACCAGTTACGGGGTCGTGTTGGTCGATCACACCACCAAGCTTATGCTTATTTACTCACCCCTGGTGAGGACGCAATCACCAAAAATGCACGTAAGCGATTTGAAGCCATACAAGCGATGGAAGACCTTGGTGCAGGCTTTTTCTTAGCCATGCATGACCTTGAAATTCGCGGCACAGGAGAGGTGTTGGGCGAGTCACAATCGGGCAACATACAAGAAGTTGGTTTTTCCATGTACAACGACATGTTGAACGAAGCCATTCGCGCGCTCAAAATTGGCGAAACACCCGATTTAGATGCCCCCTTTACCGCGGGTTGCGAAGTGAATTTGCATGCCCCCGCACTATTACCCACTGTATACTGCCCTGATATTAACGCTCGTTTAGCGCTTTATAAGCGGTTATCAAACTGCACTGAAATCGATGCTTTAATTCAAATTCAAGAGGAACTGGTTGACCGATTTGGTAAGCTACCTGACCCCGCTCGCGTTTTATTATCAACCCATCGATTAAGGCTTGATGCCATACCGTTGGGCATACAAAAAATTGATGCCACTGATACACAAGTATTGATTCAATTTAAATCAAATTCCCCGGTTGAACCCGCACTTTTAATTGAACTGATTCAAACTCAAAAAAACATGCGTTTTGCAGGTCCTGATCGTCTACGAATTGACATCGCTGTGACAGACATTAAAGAGCGCACCGATGCCATTCGCGCTTTTCTACGTCGCTTACAACCCGCACAGATATTGCAACAAAAGGAACCCGCATGACACAACATGCCATCATTCAGTCACCCGCACTTGACCAACTATTGATTGAGCAGGCTGCAGCCATTGCTCAAGCGAATGGCGTTCAGCGTATTAGCAAATCAGCAGCACGGTTGCTCGACGTCGCCAACGATGCAGAAACTTTACAGGCTTTAACTGATTGGGGGCAAGCGCGCGCAATAGATACCGCTGTTGTTAGCCCAGGCTGCAAGCTTAGCGACTGCAAAATATTAGCGATGGATATGGACTCAACCCTTATCAATATTGAATGTATTGATGAAATTGCAGCCTTTGGTGGCGTGAAAGCCGAAGTTGCCGCTATAACTGAAGCCGCCATGCGTGGCGACATCAACGACTTTTCTGAAAGCCTAACGCGCCGTGTCGCTTATTTAAACGGCTTATCTGTCGACGTATTGCAATTAGTCTATGACGACAAGTTACGTCTGAACCCAGGTGCCGAGGTGCTGGTACAAACGGCATTGCAACAAGGAATCAAAATCTTGTTGGTCTCTGGTGGGTTTACTTTTTTTACAAACAAACTTGGCGACCGATTGAATTTAACTCAGACGCTAGCCAATACGTTAGAGGAAGACGGTCAGGGTCATTTAACCGGTCGAGTCATGGGTAAAATCATTGACGCACAAGGCAAAGCCGACGCACTGGAAGCATTTGCGGCGCTGCATGGTGCAACACCTGCCCAAACCATAGCCATTGGTGATGGTGCCAACGACCTTAAAATGCTAGGGCTTGCGCATTATTCTGTTGCCTATCGAGCCAAACCAGTTGTACAAGCCCAAGCGCGCTACGCTTTGAACGTTAGCCCGCTAGACGCGGTTTTAAACTGGTTCGATGGGGCTTAACGAATTATTCAGGTACACCATAGTTTTTTGTCTCGAGCTTACGTTTAAGTAAATATCGAAATACAAACCCAGGAAAACCCAAAACCAAAAAAATACAAAAACCGATGGTGACCAACGTCATACCATTGGGGAATGGATTTGATAGCGTGGTTTCGAAAGCCAAACCCATTGCAGCAGTTAACACAAAATATACCAAAACTTCAAACGCAACCAACATGGCTGGTTTAACAGCCATTTTAGACAAACGAAATAAACCAAACAATCTCTCGTTTACAAACGGCAAATTTGCTGCTGCAAGAGCCAACACAATCAACAACCACACCGCCACTGTTTGATTATTCATTTATCTAAACACTCATTTGTACTAAAGAGATCGCGCAATCGTTTGAATACAAAACGTGATTAAGCCACTTGGCACAATACTGAAAACCAATACCAACCCTACGTTAAACATCAAAACGCTTGTTTGTGAAGTGGGTACATGCCCCGTATTGTATGAATGAACAGGCTCGTCGAAGTACATCACCTTGACCACACGTAGGTAGTAGAAAGCACCAATCAGAGACATCATAACTGCGTAAATAGCGATCCACAGATGGTCGGCTTGTAACACAGCTTGTAAGATAACAAGCTTCGAATAAAAGCCTAAGAAAGGTGGAATACCAGCCAAAGAGAACATGAGGAACATTAACGCACCGGCCAACAAGGGGTTGTGGCGGTTTAAACCTTTCAGATCGTCAATATTTTCACATTCAAAGCCATCGCGACTGAGCAATAACATGACGCCAAACGTACCCAACGTAGTGAGCACATAAGTAACCACGTAAAACAATGCTGAACCATAAGCCGATGCTTGTGCAGCTTGATCAGTTGCCGACCCAGAAGCTAAGCCCAGCACGACAAAACCCATGTGCGCGATGGTTGAGTAAGCCAACATACGCTTAAGATTGGTCTGCATAATCGCAGTTAAGTTACCAATAGCTAATGACAAAACCGCTAGAATCATTAACATTTGTTGCCAATCAACCGTCAAAGCACCTAAGCCTTCGACGAGCAGACGCAAAGTGATTGCAAACGCAGCAAGCTTTGGTGCGGCAGCCAAGACCAACGTGACAGCGGTTGGTGCGCCTTGATATACATCGGGCACCCACATGTGAAACGGCACTAGTCCTAGCTTGAAAGCCAAACCCGACACAATAAACACCAATCCAAACACTAGAGGCATCATGGGTACTTGACCAGCACTCAGTACATCTGCCACAGCACCTAAATCAAGCTGACCCGTTGCACCATAAATCATTGAAATGCCATACAACAAGAAGCCCGATGCAAGCGCACCTAAAACAAAATACTTCATTGCGGCTTCAGTCGCTTGAACCTGATCACGACGAATCGCAACCAAAGCATACAAGGCCAACGACATCAACTCTAGACCTAAGTAAATCGACAAAAAGTTACCGGCTGAAATCATGACCATTTGGCCCAACAAAGCCAGGAGTACCAAGACATAGAACTCGCCACCACGCAACATGTCACGACTTTGAATGTACTCACGACCATATATTAGGGTGGCCAGCACAGCAATGTACGATGCAAATTTCAACAGGTGCGATAAATCGTCAACAACATATAAGCCATAGAACGATTCGCCTTGCATTTGAACAAACCATTGTGCAAAGGTCATACCCATCAAAATAATGAGTGTCACAATTGACAAGGCATAAGCCAAAGTGCGGCGAGGTGATTTACTAAAGGCATCAATCACTAAAATAGCCATACTCGCAATCAGCAAGAAGATTTCGGGTAGGGCCAGTGCGAAGTTATATTGATTCATCATCATGGGGGCTTACAGCTTTGAGATGGCTACGTGATCAAGCAACGCTTGAACAGACACGTGCATCACGTCAGTGAAGGGTTTGGGGTGAATACCCATGTAGAGCACCATAATGGCCATAGCAGCCAAGATAGCAAACTCGCGTGAATTGATATCGGTTAACGCGGCAACACGTTCGTTGGCAACCGCTCCGAAAATGACGCGTTTGGTCATCCATAATGAGTATGAAGCGCCTAGAACCAATGCCGTGGCAGCCAACAGACCAACCCAGAAATTAAATTGAACAGCACCCAAAATCACCATGAACTCACCAACAAAACCACTTGTCGCAGGTAAGCCCGCATTGGCCATTGAGAACAGCACAAAGAACGTAGCATAGCGTGGCATTTTATTGATAACACCACCGAAGTCAGAGATTTCGTGCGTGTGCATACGGTCATAGAGCACGCCAATACATAAGAACATGGCACCTGATACGAAGCCGTGCGACACCATTTGAACGATGCCACCTTCAAGGCCTGCCGTATTAAATATAAAGAAACCCAGTGTGACGAAACCCATGTGCGCAATCGATGAGTAAGCCACAAGCTTTTTCATATCTTTTTGAACTAGCGCCACCAAACCAATATAAATCACAGCAATCAGCGATAAGGTGATCATAAAGCCAGATAAGGCATGCGCCGCATCAGGTGTAATAGGCAACGAAAACCTTAAGAAGCCATAAGCGCCTAGCTTCAACATGATCGCAGCTAAGACTACTGAACCGCCTGTTGGTGCTTCTGGGTGAGCATCAGGCAGCCAAGTGTGCACTGGCCACATGGGAACTTTGACTGCAAAAGCGGCCAAAAGAGCCAAGAATATTAATATTTGTGCCTCGTAACCAATTCGTAATTGGTGCCATGCCAAAATATCAAACGTACCCGATATAGACCACAGATATATAAAGGCAATTAAAGTTAGCAATGAACCTAGCAGGGTGTATAAGAAAAACTTAAATGCCGCATACACACGGTTAGGACCACCCCAAATACCGATAATCAAATACATCGGTATCAATGTGGCTTCAAAGAAAACGTAAAACAATAAGCCATCTAAAGCTGAAAACACACCAATCATTAGGCCTGACATGATCAAAAATGCTGCCATGTACTGAGCGACACGATAGGTGATGACTTGCCACCCTGCTACCACCACGATGACGGTAATAAAGGCCGTGAGCAAGACAAACCACATTGAAATGCCATCAATGCCTAGGTGGTAGTAAACCGGAAAGGCCGCTATCCAGAGCACATTTTCAACAAACTGCATGTTAGCTGTGCTGGGGTCAAAGTTGACATACAAGGGAATGGTGACTAAAAACGCCACCACTGCACCGCACAGCGCCAACCATCGGGTGAAGTTTGCACGATCATCGCGGCCGACCAACAACAACAGCATACCGAAAAATATAGGCGTAAAAACTGCCAGCGTCAGCCAAGGAATAGAAGTAGTCGCCATCTCGCCAGCCATTATTTGTACACCAGAACAAAGTAAGAAATCATCGCCATCAAACCAATAATCATGGCAAACGCATAGTGGTATATGTAGCCAGACTGAAGATGACGGGCAACCGTCGCCAACATGCCAACAACTCGAGCTGAACCGTTGACCATTAAGCCATCAATCAAGTCTTCATCGGCCTTGTGCCATAAACCGCGACCCAAAGCACGGGCTGCTGGGGCAATAACACTCTCGTTAAACCAATCAAAATAAAACTTATGATCGAGCACTACATTAATACCTGACAAGGCCTTTGCAATCGCCACCGGTGCTTTTGGGTTTACCACGTAGCAGTACCAAGCCACGACCCCGCCCGACAAGGCAATGTAGAACGGAACCGTGACGAAAGCGTGCAGGCCATAGGCTAACCAACCGTGCCATGTCGAAGCAATTTCAGCCATCGCTTTGTGCTCAGGATTAACGTTGTTAAGGGTTTCAAAAAACTTACCAAACATTAAGGGTTCCGCTACAAACGCACCCAAAACGACAGCTGGAATAGACAGCATGATTAGTGGGAAGGTGACGACCCAAGGCGACTCGTGAGGCTTGGCATGAGGGTCATGACCGTGTTCATCATGGTGCTGTTGATCAGCCGGCAATTGGTCATAGCGTTCTTTGCCATGAAACACCACAAAGAACACGCGGAAGGTGTAGAGCGCCGTCACAAACGCACCAAGTAGTACGCAATAGTAAGCAAATTGACCACCCCAAATGGTGGTGAAACTAGCTGCTTCGATAATATGTTCTTTCGAATAAAACCCAGCTGTAAACGGAAAAGCTGAAAGGGACAAGCCACCGAGCAGAAACGTAATGTAGGTAATGGGCATGTATTTGCGTACACCACCCATGTAGCGAATATCTTGGTTATGGTGCATGCCCATAATGACTGAACCCGCCGCTAAGAACAGCAATGATTTAAAGAAGGCGTGTGTCATCAAGTGAAAGATGGCGACTGAGAAAGCTGATGAACCTAATGCCACGGTCATATAACCCAACTGCGACAAAGTTGAGTAGGCAATGACACGTTTGATATCGTTTTGTACAACACCTAAAATACCCAAAAATAGAGCACCAAAGCCACCAATCACTAGCATCAATGACAATGCGGTGTCTGACATTTCGAAAAAGGGTGAAAAACGCGACACCATGAATATACCGGCCGTAACCATGGTTGCCGCATGAATTAGAGCTGAAATGGGTGTTGGGCCTTCCATGGAGTCAGGCAACCAAGAGTGCAATGGCACTTGCGCTGATTTACCCATGGCACCAATGAAGAGACAAATACAAATGACAGTGACCAGCATCCAGTCGGTGCCGGGTAGGTTCAAAGGCTCTAAGGCATCGGCTTTAGCAAACACTTCGGTGTAATTTAACGTACCTGTGTAGGCAAACAATAGGCCAATACCCAAAACGAAGCCTAAGTCACCCACACGATTAATTAAAAACGCTTTCATGTTGGCGAAAATAGCAGTGGGTCTGGTATACCAGAAACCAATGAGTAGATATGAAATGAGGCCTACCGCTTCCCAACCAAAAAACAATTGCAACATGTTATTGGCCATTACCAACATCAACATGGCAAAGGTAAACAATGAAATGTAAGCGAAGAAACGCTGATAACCTGGGTCGTCAGACATATAACCAATGGTGTAAATATGCACCATCAATGACACAGAAGTCACCACCACCATCATCAATGAGGATAAGGGGTCAATCAGGAAACCAATTTCAAGTTTGATATCGCCGATTAAACCCCAAACGTACCAAGTGCCATTAAAGTAAGCACCATTGACTACATCGTATAAGTTGTAAACCGAACCAGCGGCTGAAATAAACACTAAGAAAATGGTGATCATGTGCGACGAACGCCGATTCACTTGCCGACCCAGAAAACCGGTGCCAAACAAGCCAGCCGCAATTGCACCCAACAATGGGGCAAAGGCAATGATCAAATAAAGTGAGGGTACGCTCGACATAAGAGGCAGTCTTCCGTTTTAGCCCTTAAGGCGGTCAAGTTGATCAACATTGATCGTACTGAGGTTGCGAAACAGCAATACCAAAATGGCTAAACCAATCGCCGCTTCGGCAGCCGCAACCGTCAAAATAAAGAATACAAAAACCTGGCCAGCTGTATCACCAAACCATGTAGAAAACGCTACAAAGTTCATGTTGACAGCAAGTAACATGAGCTCAATAGACATCAACAAAACGATGAGGTTACGTCGATTTAGAAACATGCCAAAAATGCCCATGGCAAATAAAATCGCACCCAACACCAAAAAGTGTGACAGCGTTAAAGTCATGACGATTCCCCAGGCGATTTAGCAGTTACCGACTCTTGAGAAGGCATATCGATTAGATGCACGCGATCTTTTGCTTTGACACGTACAGCATCACCCGCACTGGTATGAATGGAGTCTTTACGGTGACGCAAAGTCAAAGCAATGGCTGCGATCATGCCCACCAGTAATAATGCTGCACCCACCTGCACAGCAAAGGCGTACTGGGTATACATTAACTCACCAATACTGCGTGCATTGTTGTAGTCATTTGCGATCGGTGCCGCCGGCCCAACGTTACCCCAACCAGACATCAATACAAAAGACATTTCAACGACCAGAACGATACCCACGAATAAACCTAACGGTAAGTAAGTTCTTAAGCCGTCACGCATCGTTTCGTTTTTAATGTCAATCATCATGACAACAAACAAGAACAACACCATGACGGCGCCCACATAGACAAGCACCAACAATAAGCCTAAAAATTCAGCCCCCATCATGACCCACAGCATGGCCGCATTGGCAAAAGCTAAAATTAAGTGCAGAACGGCTGTGACGGGACTTTTAGCCGTGATGACACGAAAAGCCGCATACACCAGCACAGAAGCAAGAATGTAAAAAAGAATAGTAGTGAAATTCATAAATAGTCTGTCGCCTGTCGTTTAACGATAAGGCGCGTCAATCGCGCGGTTACGTGCAATATCGGCTTCGTAATGATCGCCCACAGCTAGTAGCATATCTTTGGTGAAATACAGGTCACCCCGTTTTTCACCATGGTACTCGTGAATGCCGGTTTCAACGATTGAGTCTACCGGGCAACTTTCTTCACAAAAACCACAGAAAATACATTTGGTTAAATCTATGTCGTAGCGAGTTGTTCGACGGCTACCATCTTCGCGCTGTTCTGACTCAATACTGATGGCCATGGCAGGGCAAACTGCTTCGCAGAGTTTGCAGGCAATACAACGTTCTTCGCCGTTTGGGTAACGGCGTAAAGCGTGCAACCCTCTAAAACGAGGCGACATAGGAGTTTTTTCATGCGGATAACGCAACGTCATTTTGCGCTTGAAAAAATACTTACCTGTGAGCTTCATACCCTTGAGCATTTCTAAGAGCATTAAACTACCGAAAAAATCTTTGATTGCTTCCATAACTTACCTTTTAAGCTCGACAGACTGCTTAATTCCAAATATTCCAAGGGGTTTGCATCCAGATGGCTACCACCACAAACCACACGCCAGTTAGAGGAATAAAAATCTTCCAACCTAATCGCATAATTTGATCGTAACGGTAGCGTGGGAATGAAGCACGGAACCAGATGAACAGCGACACCACAACAAATGTTTTCAAGCCTAACCAAATCCAACCCGGAATCCAGTTCAAAATCGCAATATCAACTGGTGAAGCCCAGCCGCCCAAAAACATAATGGCAGCCATGCATGATAATAAAATCATGTTGGCGTATTCGCCTAAGAAAAACAACGCGAAAGCCATACCCGAATATTCGACCATGTGACCCGCCACAATTTCTGACTCGCCTTCGACAACGTCAAAAGGGTGACGGTTGGTTTCAGCCACCGCAGAAATGACATAAATGACAAATAAAGGAAGCAAAGGCAACCAGTTCCATGACAGGAATGTCAAACCTATATCAGCAAAGAAGCCGCGATTTTGGACGTTCACAATTTCAGACATGTTGAAACTGCTTGAAACCAATAAGACAGTAATGAGTACAAAACTAATCGCCAACTCGTAAGAAATCATTTGCGCTGAAGCACGCATGGCAGCTAAAAACGCGTACTTCGAGTTTGAAGCCCAACCCGCTACAATGACGCCATATACCCCAATTGATGTAATGGCCATGATGTAGAGCAAGCCAGCATTGACATCGGCTAACACCATTTCAGGCCCAAAAGGGATGACAGCCCAAGCCGCTAAAGCCGGCATTAAAGTCACGACAGGTGCCAATATAAACAAGACTTTATTGGCCTGGCTGGGTACGATAACTTCTTTAGTTAAGAGTTTTAGTACGTCAGCAAAAGGTTGCAACAAACCTTTAAAACCTACCCGGTTAGGACCTAAACGAATGTGCATAGCACCAATCATTTTACGTTCCCAATAAGTCAAATAAGCCACGCAAAGAATAATCGGTACGGCAATAACAATAATTTTGACTAAAGTCCAGAGAACAAGCCAAGGGGTTGCACCAATTAAGCCAACGCCATAGCTTTCAAGCACGTTTAACCATTCCATATTTAAGCGCGCTCCAGATGTAAGGGGTTAGAAGACAAGCCCAAAACAGACGTTGATTCAAACCCTGAAGCCACCCGTATGGCCCATTGAGGCAGTGTTTGATCTGCTTCAACGGTAGTCAACCACTCACCCGTTACCGTTTTAACTTTTACCGCATCGCCCACATTTAAGCCAAGTGCTTTAAGAGTTTCTGCATGCACTTGAGCCACAGGCTGTCGCGACGCCTGGGTAGCTTGAAGAGGCTCTGAACGCCGCACCACCGCATCTGAACGATAAATAGGTAAGTCAGCCACGCGTTCTAGGGTATGCGCAGTTGACTCTGCTTGCGGCGGCAAAATGGTCGTGTCGAGCGAACCCTTAATGGCGTTTGACAATCGATCTTGAAAGCTGCTCGCC
This sequence comes from uncultured Alcaligenaceae bacterium, assembly GCA_937896225.1. Taxonomy (GTDB): domain Bacteria; phylum Pseudomonadota; class Gammaproteobacteria; order Burkholderiales; family Burkholderiaceae_B; genus Algicoccus. Next base: position 46,293 of record CALBMZ010000090.1, read on the forward strand.
ACAATGGTGTCACGCACGGCCTCAGATGACTCTTCGTCAAAACCGGGCATATTTAGTAAATTACCTAACACCCGCAAAACCTTCCAACCTGGGCGGCTTTGCGCAAAACCCGGAACAGTGCCTTTAAAACTTTGTACGCTACCCTGCGCGTTCACAAAGGTACCCGATGTTTCCGTGAAGGGAGCAATCGGTAACATCACACGCGCCCAATCTCGAGCCGCTGACATATAAGGCGTTAAGGCAACCGTAAACTGAGCGGCTTTTAAGGTGTCTACTGCTGACTGGCCAACCGCTGAATCAAGTGCAGGTTCAGCATGCAAAACAATGTAAGCCGACAAGGGGGCAGACAGCATTTGATGTGCTGTTTGTCCATTACCATTGGGCACAGCACCTGCCAAGTAAGCACCAACAGTATTGGCACCCGCTGTTAAAAAGCCTAATGTGCCTTGGGTATGCTCAGCTAACCACTGCGCATACAAAGCTAGAAGACTCGCATCACCTGCTTGAACCGCACCATTGCCGAGCAAGATAGCAACATGCTCACCGCTGGCTAAACTTTGAGCAATGCTGGCGGCTTCTACTGAGGCTGAAATGCCAGCTAGACCAGCCGGTATGGCCAACGATTTAATGGCTGCTAAAGCAACGATTACCTGCGCCAACGCATCAGCTTGCATTGAAGGACGTACCGTCATGCGAGCTTTGATGGGCAATAACATGTCTTGTGCCATGACATCAATGCTGCACACTTGGGTGCCATGCTTGGCTGCTTGACGTAAACGTTGAGTTATTAAAGGATGATCTTGACGCATAAACGCGCCAACTAGCAACACGCGATCACGCGTTTCAATGTCGGCAATGGGCATACCTAACCAGGGCACACCGGTTAATGCATCGCTTAAACCGTTATCAGTTTGACGCAAACGGGCATCAATGTTTTCTGAACCTAAACCACGCATTAAACGTGACAAAAGCGTCATTTCTTCGAGGGTGGCATATTCAGTGCTTAGCGCACCAATTTGAGCGGCACCTGAGGACTCTTTTACACTTAACAAACCTTGTGCAACCGCCTGTAACGCATCGGACCAGTTTGACTCGCGCCAAACGCCATCGTCACCTTTAATCATAGGTGCCGTCAAACGGTCAGTTTGCAGGCCTTCGTAAGCAAAACGGTCGCGGTCAGATATCCAGCACTCGTTGATTGCTTCATTTTCAAATGGGACAACACGCAAGACTTGATCGTCTTTCACTTGCACAACCAAGTTTGTACCCAAACTGTCGTGCATAGAAACGGTGCGACGACGTGCGAGTTCCCATGTACGGGCATTATAGCGAAATGGCTTCGAAGTTAAGGCACCAACTGGGCAAATATCGATCATATTGCCTGACAACTCAGACTCAACCGCATGACCTACAAAAGATGTAATTTCTGAATGTTCGCCCCGACCAATCATGCCCAATTCCATGACGCCAGCAATTTCTTGCCCAAAGCGTACGCAACGGGTGCAGTGAATACAGCGTGACATTTCTTGAGCAGAAACCAAAGGCCCAATGTTTTTATGAAACACCACACGCTTGTCTTCTTGGTAGCGTGAAGTTGAACCACCATAACCAACAGCTAAGTCTTGTAACTGGCATTCACCACCCTGATCGCAAATGGGGCAGTCAAGGGGGTGATTGATCAACAAAAATTCCATCACACTTTTTTGTGCGGCAATGGCACGCTCAGAACAGGTATGAACAATCATGCCGTTGGTAGCAGGCGTCGCACATGCTGGCAAAGCTTTGGGAGCTTTTTCAACTTCGACTAAGCACATGCGGCAGTTGGCCGCAATAGAAAGTTTCTTGTGATAACAAAAATGTGGCACGTAAACACCAATTTTTTGTGCGGCATGCATGACCATGCTGCCTTCGGGCACTTCTACGTTCTTGCCATCAATGGTAAGTTCAACCATGTTGCATCCAGATCAAATGTAAGGTGCCACAACACATCGTTTGTTTTCGATGTGAAAGGCGAATTCGTCGCGATAGTGCTTTAAAAAACCGCGCACAGGCATAGCAGCGGCATCACCTAAGGCGCAAATGGTGCGGCCCATAATGTTACCTGCTACCGAGTCAAGCAAATCTAAATCGTCAGGGCGACCTTGGCCGTGCTCTATGCGGTTCACCATACGATAAAGCCAACCTGTGCCTTCGCGGCAAGGTGTGCATTGACCGCAACTTTCTTCATAATAAAAATAAGATAAGCGTAATAAAGATTTGACCATACAACGGGTGTCGTCCATAACAATCACGGCACCTGAACCCAGCATGGAACCAGCTTTTGCAATGGAGTCGTAATCCATTGTGGTGTCGAGCATCATGTCGCCTGGTACCACTGGGGCACTTGAGCCACCCGGAATCACCGCTTTGAGCTTACGGCCACCGCGCATGCCACCCGCCAACTCTAAAAGCGTTGAGAAAGGTGTACCGAGTGGAATCTCATAATTACCGGGGCGCTCTACATCACCCGATATAGAAAATAATTTCGTACCACCATTGTTTGGAATACCTGCGGCCAAATAAGCGGGGCCACCATTTAGAATGATCCATGGGGCGGCGGCAAACGTCTCAGTGTTGTTAACGGTAGTGGGTTTGCCGTATACACCGAAGCTTGCCGGAAATGGCGGCTTGAAACGGGGTTGACCCTTTTTACCTTCAAGTGACTCAAGCAGTGCCGTTTCTTCTCCGCATATATACGCGCCATAACCGTGCGCGGCGTGGAGTTGAAAATTGAACCCTGAGCCTAAAATATTGTCACCCAAGAAACCCGCTTCGCGCGCTTCTTTTAGCGCTTCTTCAAAGCGTTCATACACTTCAAAGATTTCACCATGAATGTAGTTGTAACCCACAGAGATACCCATGGCATATGCGGCAATGGCCATACCTTCGATGACGCTGTGGGGGTTAAAGCGCAGGATGTCACGGTCTTTAAACGTACCGGGTTCACCCTCGTCAGAGTTGCACACTAAATACTTTTGGCCTGGAAAAGTGCGCGGCATAAATGACCACTTTAAACCTGTCGGAAAACCTGCACCACCACGACCTCGTAAGCCCGATGCTTTCATTTCAGCGATAACGTCTTCTGGCTTCATACCAGACAACATTTTTTTCAATGCATCGTAGCCACCGCGTTTAACGTAATCGGCTAAACGCCAATTCTTGCCATCAATACCCGCCATAATTTGGGGGTTAATGTGGCGACCATGCAGAGACATGGATGCAGAGGCATCATCGTTGGGTATGGCAATTAAGCCTTCGGAATATTTTTCAAGCACTGACTGTACGGTCATGGTTAAGCCCCCTTACTTGAATGAGCTGAGTTTTTTGGACCTTCAACTGTGCTGGCATGTGATGCTGCAGCCGTTGCATCAGCGGCTTGCTCTTGCGTTGCAGCTTCTTTTAACTCAGCAAGCATGCCATCAATACGATCAGTAGACATACGTATGCACATATGCTTATTATTTACCAACAAAACGGGTGAGTCACCACAGGCACCCATACACTCACCTTCAATTAAAGTAAACATGCCATCAGGGGTGGTTTCGCGAAAAGAAATGCCAAGCTTTTTTTGAACGTAAGCAGCAGTTGCATCACCGTAAGTCAAGGCACACGGTAAGTTGGTGCAAACGGTAATTTTAAATTTACCAACCGGTTTGACATCAAACATGTTGTAAAAAGTGGCAACTTCTTGCACCCCAATAGGCGGTTGACCTAAATACTGCGCAATATCTTGAATAACTTCAGGCGAAACCCAACCTTTTTCGTCTTGTGCAATAGCTAAAGCAGCAATCAAAGCTGATTGCTTTTGATCAGCCGGGTATTTGGTTAACTCGGCGTCAATCTTTGAGTAAGCGTCTTGTGATAGCAGCATAGTTTTCAATCTGTTTCAGTTTTAACCGGGGCTCAAGCCCTAGCGGTCGATTTCGCCAAACACAATGTCTTGTGTACCAATAATTGTGACGGCGTCAGCAATCATGTGGCCACGACACATTTCGTCAAGCGCTTGTAAATGCGCAAAGCCCGGCGCACGAATTTTTAAACGGTAAGGTTTGTTGGCACCGTCTGACACGATGTAAATACCAAACTCACCCTTAGGGTGTTCGATGGCGCTATAGGCTTGGCCAGGCGGTACGTGAAAGCCTTCGGTGAAGAGTTTAAAATGATGAATCAGCTCTTCCATATTGGTTTTCATGCCAGTACGCTTGGGTGGAGACACCTTATGGTTGTCAATCATGACGGGGCCAGGGTTGTTACGCAGCCACTCAACACATTGACGAATGATACGGTTACTTTCACGCATTTCAGCCACACGAACCAAGTAACGATCGTAAGAATCACCGTTTACACCGACCGGTATATTAAACTGCATGCGGTCGTAGACTTCGTAGGGTTCAGTTTTACGAAGATCCCAGGCGACACCTGAGCCACGCAACATCGGGCCCGTAAAACCTAAAGCTTTGGCGCGCTCGGGGCTGACCACACCAATACCCACTAAGCGTTGTTTCCAAATACGGTTATCAGTCAATAGTGTTTCGTATTCGTCAACACATTTTGGAAAACGATTGGTAAAGTCTTCAATGAAGTCGAGCAAAGAACCCGAACGGGCGTCGTTCATGGCTTTAACTTCTTTAGCGGGGCGATAATCGCTGCTTTTGCCATATTGCGCCATGTTGTCAGGTAGGTCACGATAAACCCCACCTGGGCGGTAGTAGGCCGCGTGCATGCGGGCACCTGATACCGCTTCGTAACAGTCCATTAAATCTTCGCGTTCACGAAAAGCGTACAAGAAAACAGCCATGGCACCGACATCAAGTGCGTGTGAACCCAACGACATCAAGTGATTCAGCACGCGCGTGATTTCGTCAAACATCACGCGAATGTATTGGGCACGAATAGGGGGTGTGACACCAATGAGCTTTTCAATCGCCATCACATAAGCGTGCTCGTTACACATCATCGACACGTAATCGAGACGGTCCATGTATGGCAAGGCTTGCAGGTAGGTGCGTTGCTCGGCTAACTTTTCAGTGGCACGGTGCAGCAAACCAATATGGGGGTCAGCACGCTGAATGACCTCACCATCAAGCTCAAGCACGAGGCGCAATACGCCATGCGCAGCGGGGTGTTGCGGGCCAAAGTTGAGGGTATAGTTTTTAATTTCAGCCATGGTTAGCGCCCTATTCCGTATTCATCTTCGCGTATTACGCGGGGAATAACTTCTCTTGGGTCGATGGTGACAGGTTGGTACACCACACGACCTTGTTCGGGGTCGTAACGCATTTCGACCGTGCCATAGACTGGAAAATCTTTACGGAAAGGATGACCAATAAAGCCATAGTCAGTCAAAATACGACGTAAGTCTGGATGACCTTCAAAAACAATACCAAACAAATCGAAGGCTTCTCGTTCATACCAGTTCACACTGGGCCACACATCAATTAAAGAGCCAATAACAGGAAACTCATTGTCAGCGACCCAAGCCACAACACGCAAGCGCCAGTTGTGCGTTAAAGACAATAAGTGCAACACCACAGCGTAACGCTGGGTAGACAAGGGTTCAGGTTCAATCTGAGCTTCTTTACCGATGCCGTAAGTTAAGTAATCAACGCCACATAAATCAACCGCTGTTTCAAACTTTAAAGTCTTATCATCACGCAAATGCTCACACACATTTTGCCACTGGTCGGCAGCAACCGTAAGGGTGAGTTCGTCAAACGCCAGTTCAATGGCGGCTTCACCGTATTGTGCAATGAGTACTTGGTGCAGGTTATCGAGCCTTGACATATTTAGAGCCTAGTTTGTTCTGCGTGGTTATTTGGTTAAATTTTGTACGTTAATCTTGCGTGTATATCTTGCGTGTCAACCGTGACTTCAAATTGAAGACAATACAAATTTAACGCGCAATAGTTTGAGTTAAACGAATTTTATTTTGCATTTGCAGCAAACCATAAACCAAAGCTTCTGCTGTTGGTGGGCAACCTGGTACGTAAATATCAACTGGCACAATGCGGTCACAGCCGCGCACGACTGAATACGAATAGTGATAATAGCCCCCGCCATTGGCACAGGAACCCATTGATAATACCCAACGAGGCTCTGGCATTTGGTCGTAAACCTTTCGTAAAGCAGGCGCCATTTTATTGCAAAGTGTGCCCGCTACAATCATCAAATCTGACTGGCGTGGGCTTGGGCGAAAAATAATACCGAATTGGTCTAAGTCGTAACGCGCTGCGCCAGCGTGCATCATTTCAACCGCGCAACAGGCTAGACCAAACGTCATGGGCCACATTGAGCCAGTTTTAGCCCAGTTGATAACTTTGTCAGCACTGGTGGTGACAAAACCTTGTTTCAAAATACCGTCAATAGCCATAGATCACTCTACTATTTAGTTGTGCAGACCGAACATACGGTGCAACACGCAATCTTTTACTGCGGTGCCCTTGAAAGACTATTCCCAATCGAGGGCGCCTTTTTTCCATTCATAAATGAAGCCAACTGTGAGCACGGTGAGAAACATCATGGCCGCTACAAAACCGGCAAAACCCACAACCCCATTAGATATAGCCCAGGGCGCGAGGAATGCAATTTCAAGGTCAAACAAAATAAATAATATGGCGACAAGGTAATAACGCACATCAAATTTCATGCGAGAGTCGCCAAACGTTTCGAAACCACACTCGTAGGGTGACAATTTTTGATCGTTAGGTCGGTGTGGGCCAATAAGTGAACCCGCTGCAATCAGCGCAAAACCGATTAGCGTACCAATAATGATGAAAAGCAGAACGGGAAAGTATTGTTGCAAGTTCATCTTATTTTAGCCCCAGCCATTCGTACAAACCATAACATTGTATCACCCTGATCTCTAAAATAAATGACGTATACCTGCACCGATTGCCTGGCTTTTCGCTGAAGAAACCATTTGAAAGTTATTTGCCACCGAACCCCAAAAATATAAGTTGGTGCGTTGAGACAAGTTGTAAGTATAAGCTGTCCCTAAAACACTTTGGCTGGCATAGCCGGCCATTTGACCGATTTGCCCACGAGGCTGCATTATTTGCCATGAAAACATTAGGTTACTGTCGTTTGATAGGGGCACAGCCCCACCTAACATGAATGATTGGTAGTCATAACCTGATTGAAACAAAATGTCAGACCCACCCGTAAAGGTCGATAAACCTGAATTACTCAAACCATTTCCAGGGCCCTGACCACTGAAGGCGCCATTAAACCCCTGCCCTACTGCAGCCGATACTTGCATATAACCCAAGTCATATTTAGCCCCTAAAGCCCAAACTTTAGGAATGGGTGCATTGGGGTTATCGATATTGACTGAGCTATCGGTAATTGACCTGACTTGCTGACTACCAAAAGCAGCGTCAAAAGTTGCCACAACAATCAACTTATCAACCATGTAACGCATACCAGCAGTGAAAGCACGCGCATTATTTAATGTGCCAAAGTTATCAGTCGCAGGTTGAATATTTACGTTGGGGCCATCAGCATAAATAGCACTTTGCCCTACGTTAAACGAATACCCCAACATACCCTGAAAGCCAGCATAGTCAGTGCTTTGTAACATAATCATATTATCGTAACGCAAGGTATTAGCCTGACCAAACGATGCACCCATATTGGCTTGGCCAAAACTTAATTCAAATGGGTCAATTGAACCAAAATAACGAGATGCTGCGTTTATTTGGCGACCCCAGTCGGTTTCACCATAATTCTTACTTGTTAAACCCAAGGTTGATTGCCGACCAAAAGCACGACCACCTTGGTCTGCACTACCGGTTTGAGCAATAATGCCTGACTCAAGTACAAATTTAACCGCTAAATCTTCATTAATAGAATGAAAACCTTTTAAACCCCAACGCGAACCACTTTGAACGCCAGAGTCCATTTGAATTTGGTTTTTATTGAACGCTGGGTTTTTAGAACTCGCACCTTGCGAAACATGAACAGAACTGATGCCTAAATCAATAACGCCGTATAAAACAACCGTTGAGGGCTCAGTTGTCGCTTGCGCATGAGTGATCAAAGGTAAAAAGGCGACTATACATACAAACAGCGATTTAAACGAGTGGATGAAAATCGATTTATTCATTGATTGTTTTTTTCTTTTACCCTGACACAGCTTGTTTTTTTCCGCATAATAAAAAAGCCCCCGAAGGGGCTTTTTTATTTCAAACGATTAGATAAGTCTAAATTGTTTGATTAGAATATGTGACGAATACCGACGCCTAAGCTGTTCGATTGTGCACCTGTCAACATACCAGCGTTAGACATGTATGAATAGTAGCCATACAGGTTAGTGCGCTTTGACATACTGTATGTGTAACCAATGCTACCAACGTTTTGTGTTGATGTAACAGCAGCCGTCTTAAACGTACCCCCAGGAGCCATTTGCTGCCATGAGGCAAAAACTTTACCTGAAGCACCAACAGGCGCTGAGACACCTAACATCCATGAAGTTGTACGTGCACCTTTGGAAGACAACACTCCACCTGCTGAGTTGGTGTCACCACCATCAGTGAAGTTAGAGATTACGTTTGAACCTTCGATTATGCCGTCAATGTTTTGGCCGTAAGCAGCATGAAGTTTTGCAACTTTCAAATCGTATGTAGCACCAATGTTCCACTGCTTAACCGTAGCTGCATCTGTAAAATCTGGTGCATTTGCAGCTGTAGTTTTATATGCTGCAGGCATATATTGGTCATACAAACCAGCAATGAGTAACGGGCCATTTGCATAACGCAAACCAATACTTATCGCACGTGTTTTAGTCATACTACCATAACGAGATGTTCTATCTGCATAGAGGGCTGAATTTGGCATACGAGCTGTATTAGCACCTGAATCAAATGAGTAACCGATCGAACCCATAAAACCATTCATCGATGGTGATGTATACATTACCATGTTTGATAAACGGCTAAAAGCAGAACCCATTGAACTGTCTATTGCTGATGTACCGAAACTGCTACCGAAAGGATCAATACCTGAAAAAGCAACGGTACCTGGTGTTGTACGGCGACCCAAATCAATTGAACCCCATGACTTACCAACTAAACCCAGAGTTGATTGACGTGTAAAACCAGAACTAGAACCGCTGTTAACCGATACAGAAGATTCGTATACAAAGTTAGCTGATAAACCATTACCTAAGTCTTCAACGCCTTTTAAACCCCAACGTGAACCAGACTGCTGACCTGAAGCCATGCCAGTTTGATTTGATGTTTGGTTGCCTTTAGGATCGTTGTCGCCAGTTTTAAGTGTTTGTGACAGAATACCAACGTCAACAATACCGTATAAAGTAACTGATGATTGTGCCGAAGCGGCGCCGGCGAAGCCAGCTAACAGGGCGGCAGCAAGCAGAGTCTTTTTCATTTAAGAAATCTCCAAAATTTGAGTAACAAGAGCAGCAAATAAACCATTTCATCTGTGCCCCCCTAACTCCGCTAGGGAAGTTATAGCTATTTCATCAAACTTCCTAGTTCGTGGCTAGTTAAGGTTAGATAAAAACACTATTTTGCCCCAAAGGTGTGTGTTTTGCACCACAATCGTCTCTTTTTTGCGACAGAAACAAGGGTTTACCCGTCATTACATCGATATTCATTAATTTTGTAATTTCTTGATGAATAGTTTGCTTCTTTCGAATAACTGGCTTATCTCTTTACACAAACTCTGAGCTTAGAACCAAGCTCGCCTTTAGAACCGAGCAAACA
>CALBMZ010000091.1 GCA_937896225.1 uncultured Alcaligenaceae bacterium
GGGGTAAAAGTGTTTCAAGGTAGCAGCGCGCTCACTCTCGATGCAAAAGGCCGGGTCAATATACCGACTCGGCATCGTGACGCCTTGAGTGAACTCGCGCATGGCCGCCTCACGATTACCCGTCATCCAGACGGTTGTTTATTGATTTACCCGCGTCCTGAGTGGGAAATTAAGCGTGATCAAATTGCCGCATTCCCGATCCAGGCGCGTGGTTTGCAGCGATTATTGCTAGGTAATGCGCAAGACGTTGAGATTGATACATCTGGGCGAGTATTGATTGCGCCCGAGTTGCGTTCGGCTGCCAACCTTGATCGTGACACTATGCTGCTGGGTATGGGTGCGCACTTTGAGCTTTGGGATGCGGCTGCCTTAGCTAAGCGCGAAGCTGAAGACCTGTCAGCTGGGTTGCCAGAAGCCCTAAACCAATTTTCCTTTTAAGCCCTTATGTTCACTCATCAGTCCGTGTTGTTGAATGAAACGATCGAAGGGGTGTGCCCCAACGATAGGTTAGATGGCGTATTTGTAGATGGCACGTTTGGTCGCGGCGGGCACGCAAACGCATTACTGTCACGCTTGTCGGCTAACGCTCGCTTGATTGTGATTGACCAAGACCCACAGGCGATTGAGGTGGCCCTTGCTCTAGCGCAGTCTGATTCTCGGGTGACTGTCGTACATGCTGGTTTTGGTTTGATGCTTGAATCGTTGTCGCAGTTGGGTATAACCGCTGTTGACGGAGTGATGCTGGATCTTGGTGTGTCGTCACCACAAATTGATGATGGCGCTCGCGGTTTTTCGTTTATGCGCGATGGCCCACTTGATATGCGTATGAATACGACTCAAGGGCAAACGGCTGCCGAATGGTTAGCTGAAGCAGAAGTTGAAGAAATTAAGGGAGTGATTAAAAGATATGGCGAAGAACGGTTTGCTCTTCAGATTGCAAAGGCGATTGTTGCTCGCCGCGCAACTAACCCCATCAACACCACGCTTGAACTCGCTGGGGTCGTCGCTTCCACAGTCCGTACGAGGGAAAAGGGCCAGCATCCGGCGACACGCACCTTTCAAGCTATACGGATTCACGTCAATCGCGAGCTCGAAGAGCTTGATCTCGCCCTCGAGGCAACTTTAACGTTATTGAAAACAGGCGCAAACATGGCTGTTATTAGTTTTCATTCGCTAGAAGATCGAGTTGTTAAGCAGTTTATGGCGGCGGCGGCTCGCCCCGAAGCCGCATTAGCGCGTCTGCCCATTCGCGAATCAGAATTGCCACAACCTGTGCTTACACAGCTCAAACGTGTGCTGACATCAGATAGCGAAATAAATACCAACACTCGCGCACGTTCTGCAGTGTTACGCATCGCAACACGAACTGCGACAGAATTGCCTGAAAAAGGCGCAAAACAGTTTTTGCCTCATGCTTTTAGAGCAGTCGAGCGCCAGACGTTAAAGCACTCTTCGTCTAAGCACTCAACCTTAAAGCGGGTGCGCTAATGGGACGAACCAATCTTGTACTGGCTTTAATTTTAATGCTGTCTGCGCTGTCTTTAGTTACCGCACGGTATCAAGCTAGGCAGCTATTTATGCAAAACGAGCAATTTAAGTCTCAGGCACGAGAGCTTGACATTGATTGGCGTCGGCTACAAATTGAGCGCGCTGAGTGGTCTCGCAATGCTCGTGTAGATCAGCTGGCAAGAGAAGAGTTAAAGATGGTGCCAATTGTGCCTGAGCGCACAATTTATATCAGGGGGAATATGCCTTGAAGCGTGTGCCTTTCTTTAATAACCCAATAAAAAAAGTGGCCTTCCCAATGTGGCGAGGCCGTTTAGTATTAAGTGTATTGGCAGTTGCATTTTTAACACTACTAGGACGAGCGGTTTACTTACAAGGTATTCATGGCGACTTCTTGCAAGAGCAGGGTGGTAAGCGTTACGAGCGAACTATTACCTTACCTGCGAGCCGCGGTAAGGTGCTTGACCGTCAAGGTGTTGTGTTGGCAGCAAGCATTCCAGCACGCGCTATTTGGGCAATACCGGAAGATGCAAATGAGGCCAAGATTGAGCAGATTCAAGCTTTAGCCAAATTGCTTGATACAACTGAAAAAGATATTCGAGCCTTGCTAGAAAACGAAGATAAGTCTTTTGTGTATTTGCGTCGTCAAGTGCCATTAGAGGTCGCTAAGAAAATAAGTGCATTAGGTATGCCGGGTGTGCATCAGTTGCCCGAAACCCTGCGCTTCTACCCTGAAGGTGAAGTTACAGCCCACATCGTGGGCTTCAATGATTTAGATGATAAAGGTCAAGAGGGTATTGAGCTTGCCTATGACAGCCGGTTGTCTGGTCAGCCGGGTAGTCGTCGTGTCATTAAAGATCGCCTGGGGCGCGTCATTGAAGATGTGCGCGAAGTGAACGTACCAGTAAATGGGGCAGATTTAACGCTCTCAATCGATACCCGAATTCAATATCAAACTTATAAAGCGTTAGAAGAGGCTGTTGCCCTAAACAAAGCAAAAAGTGGTGCCGCTGTTGTTGTTGATGTTAAAACGGGCGAAATTTTAGCGTTGGCAAACTTTCCTACTTTTGATCCGAATGATCGCCAAACCATGCGCGGCCCAGGTATGCGCAACAGCGCCTTAGCTGATACGTTTGAGCCAGGCTCTATTTTGAAGCCCTTCACGGTAGGTTTGGCGCTAGAGCTGCAACGCATAACATTAGATACTAAATTTAATACGGGTAATGGCAGATTTAATTATCAAGGTGCCACCATTAACGATGTCACAAAGAATGGTGTCATTGATGCACGAGGTGTCATCATGCGCTCAAGCAACATTGGTATGACACTCATTTCAGAAAAACTACAAGCTAAAGAAATGTGGGGTCGATTTACAGAATTGGGTTTTGGGCAACCCCCTCAAATTGATTACCCAGGTACGACTGCAGGCAGACTGCGTCCGTGGGAAAAATGGCGCCTTATTGAAAAGGCAACCATGGCTTATGGTTATGGTATTTCTACATCGTTGCTGCAAGTTGCGAGGGCCTACACAGCGTTTGCAAGAGAGGGCGACATGGTCAACTTAACAATGATTAAGCGTGACAACAGCCCTGCTTCAGTTCGCATCTACCCACCCGCTATTGCCAATGAAGTTAGGTCAATGCTTGAGGGGGCTGCAGGCCCCGAGGGTGCGAAACTGGCACAAGTGAGTGGTTATCGCGTTGCTGGTAAAAGCGGTACGGCTCGAAAAATTGTAAATGGAGCATATAGCACCAAATTCTATCGTGGCTCATTCGTTGGTTTCGCGCCCGTATCAGACCCCCGAATCGTCGTGGCTGTGAGTATTAATGAACCCAGCGCTGGACACTATTATGGGGGTCGAGTGGCAGCACCGGTTTATGCATCAATCGTCGGAAGCGCATTGCGAGTGCTGGGTGTGCAACCAGACGCACCTTTTGAATCAACCGTGGTGGCGCAAACAGGCGGTGCGCAAAGATGAAATTATTCGCCACTTTGCAGGCTTTTATAGACAACTTGCGCGACAGCGTGTCAGCCGATGCGCAGTGGCATCTCGATTCGCGAGCTATAAAAAAGGGCGACGTGTTTATAGCCGTGCCAGGTTTACAGGCAAATGGGCAAGAGTTTATAAATGTTGCGCTCGCTTCAGGGGCAAGTTATGTACTGTGTCATGAACAAACTTCTAGTCAATCTAACGTCTCGTCAAGCATACGGGTTAGACAAGAAAAAAATGTTTGGTTTGTTCAGGGCTTGGTTGAGCAATTGGGTGAGTTAGCGAGCGCTTGGTACGGTGAGCCCTCTAAACAACTCAAGATCATTGCATTGACGGGTACAAATGGCAAAACCAGTTGCACTCAGTGGTTGACTCAAACACTTGGCAATCTTGGGCATCAAGTGGGTGCAATCGGTACGTTAGGTGTCACAACTTTAAATGGTCTGCAGCAGCATGGCGCATTGACGACGCCCGATGTGATTTCAGTCCATCGTCAGCTGGCAACGTTTGTGGCACAAGGTGCAGAGTATGTTGTGATGGAAGCTTCATCAATTGGGCTTGATCAAGGTCGACTGAATGGCGTCAATATTCAATGGGCTGGGTTTTTAAACTTAACGCATGATCATTTAGATTATCACGGTGATATGCAAAGCTATGCAAATGCCAAGGCTTTGTTGTTTCAACGTCAAACGTTAAATGGGGTGGTGATCAATCAAGATGACCCATACGCAGACGCCATGATTAAAGCGTGCAAAGCACCAGTCCTATTTTTTGGTATAGCTGCTAACGCAGCGGTTCAAGCGCAGCATGTGACAGGCAATCAGGCAGGCATTGGTTTTGATCTGTCTATAAATAACGAAGCGGCACCAATCGAGTTACCATTTTTTGGTGCTCACAATGTCTCAAACGTATTGTGTGTCGCAAGCATGCTTCACCTTCTCGGGTTTGGTTTTGAACAAATTGTGGCGTCCCTGCGGGTTCTCAAAGCGGTGCCCGGTCGAATGGAGTCTGTTTTTTCACCAATTGAGTCAATCGATCAGCAACCTCTGGTGCTGGTTGATTTTGCCCACACACCCGACGCCTTAGCTCATGTTTTAAATACTTCACGTGTCATGGCAGAGCAGCGTCAGGGTCGTCTTTGGTGTGTATTGGGTTGTGGTGGCGACAGAGATGTGACTAAACGATCCGTCATGGGTGAGATTGCCAGTTTAAAGGCTGACCACATTCTGGTAACAAGCGACAACCCACGCAGTGAGTCACCTGATTCGATTATTCAACAGATCATGATGGGGGTTAAATCTCAAGTCAATAATGAAGACGTATCTGCTCGCATCATTAGCGATCGTGCACTCGCTATATTGCGTGGTGTACTAGACGCTGCTCCAAATGACGTCATCGTCATTGCGGGTAAAGGCCACGAGACAGGGCAAGAAACGAAGGGTGTCACGCACCCATTCGACGATAGACAGTGGGCCGCGGCGGGTTTGCTTTTGCGACAATCGCCTAGATTTGAAACCGATTCAAGAGCGCTTACAGCTGGTTCCGTATTCATAGCGATTAAAGGTGATCAGTTTGATGGGCACGCTTATTTGTCACAGGTTCAGCAATCTGGTGCAACGACTGCCATTGTGAATGAAGTGAATCATGAGGTGGCGTTGCCACAAATTGCGCTGGGCAATACACGTCAAGCGCTGATTAGCTTGGCTACAGCTTGGCGGCAATGCTTCAATATACCCGTTATAGGTGTCACGGGCAGCAATGGAAAAACCACAACGAAAGAAATGATTGCGTCAGTTTTGTCGACTGCTTTGGGAAAAGAGAGTTACTTAGCGACGCAGGGAAATTTAAACAATGAATTAGGTGTGCCTTTGACCGTGTTGCGTTTAAGTCGCCATCATCGTGCAGCAGTGATTGAGTTGGGTATGAATCACCCAGGTGAAATTGCTCATATTGCACAGTGCGCACAACCCAATATAGGTTTGGTGTTGAATGCGCAGCGTGAACATCAAGAGTTTATGCAGTCGGTACAAGCGGTTGCACACGAAAACGGTGGAGTATTGACATACTTGTTAGCGGGTGGGGTGGCTGTTTTTCCAGCAGCTGATACGTATTCGGAGTTATGGCAAACCATGAGCAAGGGTCACAAAACTCTGACTTTTGGTCATGATCAATCGGCGTCGTTTAAAGTAAGTGAAGTCAAGCCTTCGCAACGGGGTGGTCACACTTTTTCACTTAATACGCCTGATGGTCAAGTTGCCATGAATTTGCCAGTACCCGGTGTGCACAACATTATGAACGCCACGGCAGCGTGCGCATGTGCCTGGGCAGCTGGCATATCACTACAAAATATGGCACTTGCCTTAGAAACCTTTGGTGCAGTTAAAGGCAGAATGCAGGTGCATCATTTGTCAAATAATCAACTTCTCATAGATGACACCTATAACGCCAACCCCGACTCGGTTCGAGCAGCAATTGATGTCTTGGTGGCCCTACCTGCGCCTAGGCTGTTAGTGCTAGGTGATATGGGTGAAGTGGGCCATGAAACAGCCGCTATGCATGCAGAGGTAGGCCATTATGCCAAGCAGTCTGGTGTGAACCACTTGCTGGCGATGGGGCAAGACACGCGTTATACGGTTGAGGCTTTTGGGGCAGAAGCCCATCTATTAGCCACACCAGAAGAAATCTGCGTTGAAATGATGAAGCGTACACCGCAATCCATACTTGTCAAAGGGTCACGGTTCATGAAGATGGAGCGTGTCATTAATCAGTTTCTGCGCGCGCAACAACTAAAACAAGCCCAGCTTATGACAGGTAAAGTGGGAGAAAAACATGCTGTATGAATTATTCAGCTGGATTGCTGAGAATCATAACAGTAGATTTTCTGTATTTGAATACATTACTTTACGTGCAGTGTTGGCGTGCGCCACAGCATTATTGATTGGCTTAGTTGCAGGCCCCAGCGTGATACGTAAACTAGCAGCTTTGAAAATCGGTCAAGCTGTCCGTCAAAATGGTCCACAAACACACTTAGTTAAAACGGGCACGCCCACCATGGGTGGTGTGCTCATTCTCATTTCAATTGGCGTGAGCACGCTACTGTGGGCGGATTGGCGCAATCGTTTTGTATGGGTCGTACTGATCGTGACATTTGGTTTTGGGTTGATTGGTTGGTTAGATGACTATCGTAAAGTGGTGTACAGGGACCCAGAGGGTATGCCTGCACGCCAAAAGTTTTTTTGGCAAGCCATTATTGGATTGTTGGCATCGGTGTACTTGGCTTTTGCTATTTCAGCCCCTGCTAATGCCGACTTATGGCCTTTGTTTCGCGACTGGGTGGCGAGTGGTTTGACGATGCAGTTGCCTAATCGGGCTGATTTGATTGTGCCTTTCTTTAAAAGTATCAGTTACCCACTAGGCGTATTTGGTTTTGTCGCACTAAGTTGGTTTGTCATTGTGGGTACCAGTAACGCGGTGAACTTAACCGACGGTCTTGATGGCTTAGCCATTATGCCAACCGTCATGGTTGGTGCAGCTTTGGGTATATTTGCATACGTTGTTGGGCGTGTAGATTATTCAAAATACTTATTATTTCCCTACATACCGGGTGCGGGCGAACTCATGATCTTGTGTGCCGCACTAGCCGGGGCGGGGTTAGCCTTCCTTTGGTTTAATGCCTATCCCGCACAAGTCTTTATGGGTGATGTAGGTGCTTTAGCGCTGGGCGGTATGCTGGGCACTATTGCTATTATTGTGCGTCAAGAAATTGTCCTGTTTATTATGGGCGGTGTGTTTGTTGTCGAGACCTTATCGGTCATGCTTCAGGTGGGTTGGTATAAGTACACCAAACGAAAATTTGGTACGGGGCGGCGCATTTTTCACATGGCGCCTTTGCATCACCACTTTGAAGTGAAGGGGTGGAAAGAAACGCAAGTAGTTGTGCGCTTCTGGATCATCAGCATGATGTTGGTGTTAATTGGCTTATCGGCACTCAAAATAAGATGACCAACTTGACCCCTGAAACCTTCGCTCTTGTCACGCGCACACTCATTCTCGGACTGGGTGAAACGGGTGACGCGTCGGCACGTTGGTTAGCTCGTTGTCAAAAGCCGCTAAGGCTAGCCGATACGCGTGCCAATCCAACGGGTATGGTGGCATTGCAAGAAGCAATGGCTCAGCATGATGTCGAATGGGCCTTAGGCCAAACTGATTTATCAATAGACCTACTTGAGAATATTGACGCTGTGGTCATCAGCCCCGGATTATCGCCACATCATGCACCCGTTCTCGAATTATTAAATGCAGCTCGCAGCAAAGGTATAGAGGTTATTGGAGAAATCGAACTTTTTGCACGCGCCTTAACGAGATTAAAAGCAGAACAAAACTACCAACCATTCGTGCTTGGTGTGACCGGTACAAACGGAAAAACAACTGTTACGGCACTGACTCGTCATATGCTGGAAGCAGCAGGCATTTTTGCTAAAGCTGCTGGAAATATTGGTCCTAGCGCATTAACTGCATTGATGCAGGCTTTAGATGCTAAGGCTTTGCCACAGGCTTGGGTGCTAGAGTTATCAAGTTTTCAGTTACACACGACCCAATCTTTGCAGTTTGATGCAAGCGTTGTCTTAAATGTGACACAAGATCATCTTGATTGGCACCTCAATATGCACGACTATGCCGCTGAGAAGGCGCGTATATTCAAATACAGTGCCGTTCAAATCGTTAATCGTGATGATCCAATTGTCATGGACATGATTGATTCTATCGAAGCCCAAACTGTTCGTTCGTTTGGTCGTGATGCCCCAATTTATTGTCACGATTTAGGCGTAACTCATGAACAATCCGTGCGTTGGTTGGTAAGTGCTGAGCCCCTAGACTTTGAAGATGAACCTAGTCCAGTCAGTCGTCGTAAAAAAAATGCGCCAGCGCCCACTCGTCAGGCGGGCCGTGTTTTACAGTTGATGCCGGTTGATGCTCTGAAATTGGTTGGCATGCACAACGCTATGAATGTATTGGCGGCCCTTCAGTTAGGCCGTTGTGTGGGAGCAGGTTGGGCGCCTATGCTCAGAAGCGCTGTCGAATACTTGGGTGAACCCCATCGCATGCGATTTGTTCGAACCGTTCAAGAAATAGACTTTTACAACGACAGTAAAGGCACCAATGTGGGCGCCACATTGGCCGGTATTGAAGGCCTTGATAGACGCATGATTTTGATAGCTGGCGGCTTGACAAAAGGGCAAGATCTAACGCCCCTTTTGCCAGTCATCTTAACGTTGGTCAAAGCGGTCGTTCTGATTGGTCAAGATGCCCCACTTTTTGATGCATTGTTTGCAGGCCATCAGATCTCATTTGAGCATGCGTGCGATATGAATGAGGCGGTTGCCAAAGCGTATGCCGCTTCACAAGCAGGCGATGCAATTGTTTTATCACCCGCTTGCGCCAGTTTTGATATGTTTAAAAACTATCCTCATCGTGGTGAGATGTTTATAGATGCTGTGAATGAGTTGGCTCTGTCGCGCGGAGAAGTCGTATGAGCTTTGCTGCCTCACTTACTCAAAGTAGTACGACTGTGAACCCCAATCGTACGCAAATGCGGCTATACGACATAGCATTGATTGTGGCATCTGGCGCGCTCATTGCAATGGGTTTATTGATGGTTTATTCAGCATCAATTGCATTGGCTGATGGCCCCAAGTATGCAAGCTATGGCCGATACTTCTTTGTTATGAGGCATTCGATTTTTGTAACAATTGGTATTTTGTTGGCCTTTGGCGTGTGGACTATTCCATTGTCTTGGTGGCAAAAAATGACTTTGCCCTTATTCGTTTTCACCGTAATTTTGTTAATGCTTGTTTTTATGCCAGGTATTGGTCGAGAGGTAAATGGTGCAAAACGTTGGTTGTTTTTAGGCCCTATTAACTTTCAACCCTCAGAGCTCATGAAGTTAGTGTCTGTTTTGTTCGCTGCTGGTTATGTCTTGCGTAAACAACATCAAATGCATAGTTTTGTAAATGGATTTTTGCCCATGGCTTTTGCTATGGGCTTTGTAGGACTGTTGCTTTTGCTCGAGCCCGACTTAGGCGCTCTCATTGTGATCATGTCTATCTCAATGGGTATTCTATTTTTGGGTGGTATTAACGCTAAAGTTTTTTCAGCTTTAGTCGTGGTCTTAATGTCGATGTTTTTGCTACTCATTTGGGCCTCGCCTTGGCGTCGCGCCCGATTATTTGCCTATCTTGACCCTTGGGATGATGCCAATATGTATGGCAGTGCATACCAATTGTCGCACTCATTAATCGCTATAGGTCGAGGTGAGTGGTTCGGCGTTGGTCTGGGTTCAAGTGTTGAAAAATTACATTACTTACCTGAAGCGCACACCGATTTTATTATGTCAGTGATTGGTGAAGAGTTGGGTTTTGCCGGCATTGCTTTAGTCGTAGTCCTTTTCGCAATCGTAGTTTGGCGAGCATTTGAAATTGGTCGTCAGGCCATCGCACTTGATCGTGTATTTAACGGATTGGTTGCACAAGGGATTGGTATTTGGTTTGCTGTGCAGGCATTTATCAATATTGGTGTTTGCTTAGGCTTGTTGCCCACTAAGGGTTTAACGTTGCCTTTGGTGAGTTATGGCGGATCAGGGGTTGTGATGAATTTAGTTGCACTTGCCTTAATTGCACGTGCTGATTATGAAAACAGATCGTTGATGTGTGGGGGGCGAGCATGACAGCTCAACCTATCGCATGGGTGATGGCGGGCGGCACGGGCGGTCACATTATGCCCGGTTTGGCTGTGGCAGAGCTGCTAACGCAACAGGGCTGGTTGATTTGTTGGGTAGGCAACCCCCAAAAGATGGAAGGTAAACTCGTCGAGAAAGCAGGCTATCAAATGGTTCCTGTATATTTTTCAGGCGTAAGAGGTAAGGGATGGCGAGATTTAGTTAAAGCGCCCTTTGCGTTAATAAAAGCTTGTTTAACCGTTTGGCAAGCGATGTCAGCACAGCGTCCAAAGGTCGTGTTGGGTATGGGGGGTTATGTTGCCATGCCCGGCGGAATCGTGTCTTGGTTACGGGGTGTGCCTCTTGTGTTGCATGAACAAAATGCGGTAGCTGGCATGACCAATCGTTGGCTTGCTAAGCTCGCACGAGTAGTGTTGTCAGGTTTTCCGAATGCTATTGCTGGGGCTGAGGTTGTGGGCAACCCAGTTAGGGCCTCAATGTTGAAAATTGATGCACCAGCAATAAGATATCGGTCCCGTGAAGGTCCCCTAAAGATACTGGTTGTCGGCGGTAGCTTGGGTGCAGCTGCTTTAAATAAAGTGGTGCCTGAAGCTATCGCAAAAATACCTGTTTTGCAACGCCCAATTGTGACGCATCAAGCGGGTAGTCAACATGTTGAGTCTTTAAAATTGGCATATCAGCAGGCGCAAGTTGACGCAACGTGCACCGATTTTATAGATGATATGGCGGCTTCTATGTCGCAAGCCGATTTAATGATTTGCCGAGCTGGGGCAATGACCGTAGCAGAAGTAGCTGCTGTAGGTGTAGCCGCATTATTTGTGCCTTTTCCTCATGCTGTTGATGATCACCAAACAGACAACGCCAATTACTTAGCTAAGCAAGATGCAGCATGGCTCTGTCAGCAAACACAATTAACGCCAGATTGGTTGTTAGGTTGGTTGAACGATTGCAAGCGTCAACAATTAGAAACATTTGCCACGCGTGCTCACACTTGTGCCAAAACAGATGCTGCACAAAAAATTGCACAACGATGTGTCTCAGTGAGTGGGGTGCAAGCATGAAATATCGTATTCAACATATTCATTTTGTCGGTGTGGGCGGCTCAGGCATGAGCGGCATAGCAGAAGTTTTGCATAACTTAAGCTACAAAGTGTCAGGGTCAGATTTGGCCGAAAGCGCCGTTACCAAGCGCTTAGCTTCTTTGGGGGTCAATATACATATTGGTCATCACGCACAAAATATTGAAGGTGCTGATGCCATCGTGACTTCTACAGCGGTGACCAGTCATAACCCTGAAGTTTTAGCTGCACGACAAGCAAACGTGCCAGTGGTGCCGCGTGCAGTGATGTTGGCAGAACTCATGCGACTGAAGCGTGGCATTGCTGTGGCCGGTACGCATGGTAAAACCACGACAACCAGTTTAGTTTCAAGCATTTTTGCAGCAGCAGGTTTAGATCCGACCTTCGTTATTGGTGGCAAACTAAACTCGGCAGGTGCAAACGCTAAGCTGGGGCAAGGTGACTATATTGTGGTCGAAGCTGACGAGTCAGACGCTTCTTTCTTAAATTTGTTACCCGTGATGGCCATCATCACCAATATTGACGTCGACCATATGGATACCTATGGCCACGACGTCACGAGACTGAAACAAGCCTTTATAACGTTTACACAGAATTTACCCTTCTACGGGTGTGTTGTTGTGTGTAGCGATGATCAGCATGTGAAAGAAATTATGCCCTTGATATCGCGCCCTCTTATTACCTATGGTTTAAATGAGCACGCTCAAGTACGTGCCACTGATGTCAAAGCAACTGGCACAAAAATGACGTTTACAGTGCACCGTTCGTTAAGAGGCGTATCGACTCAACCATTTGATGTCACCTTAAACTTGCCAGGCTTGCATAATGTACGCAACGCTTTAGCTGCCATTGCCATTGCAACAGAAGTGGGTGTAGAAGAAGCTGAAATATCACAAGCTTTGGCAGCATTTGGTGGCGTCAATCGTCGTTTTACGCATGTGGGTGAATTTGCAGCCAAGCGCGGCGGCACATTTACGGTTATCGATGATTATGGTCACCACCCCGTTGAAATGGCCGCCACCCTTGAGGCCGCGCGTGGGTCTTGGCCTGATCGCCGCATTGTCTTGGTTTTTCAGCCCCATCGATACACCCGTACACGCGATTGTTTTGAAGCATTTGTTCAGGTGCTCAGCAGTGCTGACCAGTTGATCTTGACATCTGTTTACCCCGCGGGTGAAGCACCCATTGCCTCTGCAACCGCTCAAGTATTGGCGGAAAGGGTAAAGGAAGCGTGTCAGGTGATGCCAGTATTTATAGAAGACGTAAAGGGCTTGCCAGATGCCATTCGTGAAGTGGCACAAGCTGACGATGTGGTTTTAATTATGGGTGCGGGTTCAATTAGTCGTGTACCCGCATGGTTGGAGGCTATCGAATGATTGTGACGTTTCGTAAGGTGGGTGTCTTATATGGTGGGCGTTCGGCAGAACGAGAAGTTTCGTTAATGTCAGGTCAAGCTGTGTGTGAAGCCTTGCAAAGTCAGGGCGTCAATGCACACCTTTTTGATACGGGTAAGCGTAGCTTGTCAGAGCTTGTCGAACAAGACTTTGATGCAGTATTTATTGCTTTGCATGGTCGTTATGGTGAAGATGGCACACTGCAAGGTGCGCTTGAGCTTCTGTCAATTCCCTACACGGGTAGCGGCCCGATGGCTTCGAGTTTGGCCATAGATAAAATTATGACAAAGCGTGTTTGGCTTGAGTCAGGTTTGCCTACCCCTGCTTATCGTGAGATTAAATCAGCATCTGACCTTGAGGGTCTTGAGCAAGCGTTAGGCTTACCTTTCATTATGAAACCACCGCACGAAGGCTCAACCCTGGGTTTAGTGAAAGTGCAGCATGCCAGTGAGATCAAAGCCGCGTATGAAAAAGTTAAACAGTTTGATGAAGTGGTGTTGGCAGAACAGTTTGTGTCAGGGCGTGAATATACGGTTGCTATTTTAGGCGCATCACCGCTGATTAAGCATGCACAGGCAACCGTTCAAGCCTTGCCTGTCATCGAAATTATTGCGCCAGGTGGCAATTACGATTACGAGCACAAATACTTTTCTGATAAGACGCAGTACATTTGCCCAGCCATCGTTTCAAATGATTTATCTGCGCAGATGAGAGCGATGTCTGAACAGGCGTTTCTTGCACTGCGTTGTGAGGGATGGGCACGGGCTGACATCATGCTTGATGCACAAAATAATCCCTGGTTAATAGAGATCAATACCTCGCCGGGCATGACCAGTCATTCGCTGGTTCCAATGGCCGCCAAAGCGTCGGGCATGAGTTTTGCAAAGCTTTGCGTACATATTTTGAGCCAAGCACGCTGCAAGGTTGGCTTGTCTCATCGAACACATCTAGGTGAGGGCCAATAAATTATGTGGAATGAGGCACGCATCATCAACGCTTTAGCCAACACGCTAGTGATACTAGCGCTTTTGGCATTGCTGGTGGGCGGGCTTTTTTGGACTTTGCGTCTTCCCATGTTTACTTTACAGAAAATTGAAATTGAAGCTCAGCAGGGTACGAACCTTCAGCACACAACAACTAAAGAAGTAGAAAGTGCGTTATCAGGTCGCTTAAGTGGTAATTTCTTCTCTATTAATTTGTCGCAGACGCGTGAAGTATTTGAAACGTTGCCTTGGGTTCGCTATGCGGCCGTTCGGCGTATATGGCCGAACACGTTAAGGATCTCTGTTGAAGAGCAGCAGCCTTTGGCGCTGTGGAACGATACGCAAATGGTCAATACTTGGGGCCAGTTGTTTACAGCGAATCGTGCCGCAGTAGATAACGAGGATAGCTTGCCTCAATTTATAGGGCCAGATGGCTCAGAGCGGTTGATGGTTCAGCGTTACGCAGAGTTAACACGTTGGTTCGCACCGCTTGATGTTAGAGCAAAGCAGTTAACTCTAAACGATCGTTATGCATGGCAGGTTTCGCTATCAAATGGTATGACGCTTGATTTAGGACGAGACCCTGGTGCAGATGCACCTGATCCTCAAGTCGGTATACCGGGTGCCCTGTCTTTTGCACAAAGAATTGAAAGGTTTGTTCAAGCTTGGCCTAAAGCACAGCAAAAACTGCACGGCCGTGTTGCAACGCATGCAGACTTACGATACCCAAATGGTTTTGCCCTAACTCTGGCAGCTTTGTCAGAGCCCGTTAACTCAAAAAAGAAACGTTAATGCTATGACTCGTGACATCAAAGATCTGATCGTCGGCCTAGATATCGGCACCACAAAAATAGTGGCTGTCGTCGCAGAGGTCTTGCCAGAAGGACGATTTGAAGTGCTCGGTTTAGGTCAGCATGAATCTAAAGGCATGCGAAAAGGGGTCGTCGTTAATATTGAAGCGACGGTAAGCTCCATACAGCGTGCGCTTGAAGAGGCCGAGCTGATGGCCGACTGCAAAATACGTGATGTTTATACGGGCATAGCCGGAAACCATATTCGTAGCTTTAATTCAAGTGGAATGGTGGCGGTGAAAGATAAAGAGGTTAACGCTGCTGATGTGGCGCGTGTGATTGAAACGGCCAAGGCGGTCAACATACCGACAGATCAGCAAGTTCTGCATGTCTTGACACAAGAGTTTATTGTAGATAGCCAAGATGATATTCGCGAGCCAATTGGCATGAGCGCCCTGCGGCTAGAAGTTAAAGTACACATTGTGACGGGAGCGGTCAGTGCTGCACAGAACATTATTAAGTGTGTGCGCCGTTGTGGGCTAGAAGTTCAAGATTTGATTTTGCAACCACTCGCCTCTAGCTTGGCATGCTTAACGGCTGATGAAAAAGAACTTGGGGTAGTTTTAATTGATATGGGTGGTGGCACTACAGATGTTGCCATTTACACGGGCGGTGCTATTCGATACACCGCTGTCTTTCCTATCGCAGGCGATCAGATCACGAATGATATCGCCGCCATGTTGCGTACCCCAACCCCTGATGCCGAAGAAATTAAATTGCGCTACGGCGTAGCCAAACAAGTTTTAGCAAGCCCAGACGAAAGTGTTGAAGTGCCTGGCTTGGGTGATCGCGGGCCAAGATTGGTCAATCGTCAAGCTTTAGGCGCGGTGATTGAACCTCGCATTGAAGAGCTATTTGCTCTTGTGCAACAAGATATTCGTGAGCAAGGTTTTGAGGATCTGCTGGCCTCAGGCGTCGTGCTGACGGGTGGAACATCGCTTATGCCTGGCATTGTTGAATTGGCAGAAGATGTTTTTCTAAAGCCCGTTCGAGTCGCTGTACCAGAATACGACGGTAGTTTGGCAGATGTGATGCGAAACCCTAGATTTTCAACAGTAATGGGTTTGCTAGGTGAGGCTCGTATTCAAAGATTACGGGGCCGCAAAGTTTCACAACAAACCGGTAGTTTTTCAAAGGTAATTGCGCGTATGCGCGAGTGGTTTATGAATTGAAGTACAGCATTAGAAGTGAATTTTAATAATTAGAGGTAAATAGAAGTAAACGTTAGTTAAAAGTAGTTTTATAAGCTGTTTCAAGAGGCATTCTTTATTTTTTATTCTTGCAGTACTCAGACTTGAGGGAGTCGATCATGATGTTTGAAATGTTAGAAAATACACAAAAAACGACAATTATTAAGGTTGTTGGCGTTGGTGGCGCAGGCGGTAATGCGGTTGCCCATATGATGCGTTCTGGTGTGCAGGGCGTCGATTTTATTTGCTGCAACACTGACGCACAAGCCTTAGCGGCTACCGGTGCGCCTGTGCAAATTCGCCTTGGTCGTACTGGATTAGGTGCTGGTGCAAAGCCAGATCAAGGTCGGGCTGCAGCAGAAACAGCGCGTGAAGAAATTCGCTCGGCTTTAAATGGCGCCAATATGGTGTTTATTACAGCAGGTATGGGTGGCGGTACGGGTACTGGTGCAGGCCCAATTGTTGCCGAAGTAGCTAAAGAGCTGGGCATATTAACAGTTGGGGTTGTGACCAAACCGTTTTCTTTTGAGGGAAACCGACGCGCAAAAATGTCTGAAGATGGTGTGAGTGAGCTGTCAAAGCATGTTCACTCTTTGATCGTTGTTTTAAACGAAAATCTCTACACCACTATGTCTGAAGACGCGACACAAGAAGACTGCTTTCGCGCGGCTGACGATGTGTTGCATAACGCTTGTGCAGGCATTGCTGAAATTATCAATGTAGAAGGCAATGTTAACGTTGACTTTGAAGACGTTAAAACCATTATGGGCGAGCAAGGTCAGGCCATGATGGGTACGGCAATTGCCAGCGGTGAAAATCGGGCGATTGAGGCGGCTAAACAAGCTGTTGCATGCCCATTACTTGAAGGTGTTGACTTACAGGGTGCTAAAGGGGTGTTGATAAACATTACAGCAAGTCGCTCACTCAAAATGCGAGAAACTCGGCAAATTATGGACCACATTAAAGACTTTGCTGCTGAAGATGCCAATGTCATATTTGGAACGGCCTATGATGAGTCGATGGGTGACAATTTGCGCGTGACTGTCGTGGCAACGGGTTTGGGCCGTACATTGTCGCGCCCACATTTGGTGCATAATCTAGATAAGCAAGAAGGTCTGCGAACGGGTACTGATAATATGCAGATGATGACTGACGCAAGGGCGCAAGACTTTCAAGTGCCCACCGTGCTGCGCAACCCACGTACCCAAGCTTCTGCTCAGGTGCGTGCGCTCGAAACGTCTGGTATGGAGCACTATGACATACCTGCTTTCCTACGGCGTCAGGCAGACTAAGTTATAAGTTAGTTTAGCGATTCCCTCTGCCACCTTGCCTCACTTGGGGCCAGGTGGCAAATAGGTGATGCGTTTGCTCAATTATTGGGTGTTTTGCCGTTCCAAAGTGAGTTGTGTTTTCCAAAGAATCATGACGATAGTTAAAAAAAGCATTACAATTTATTAAATATATTTAAATTCATAGGGTTGGCTTTTTAAATGTTTCGTCAGCGTACGATTAAAAAAATTGTATCTACTGTTGGTGTGGGCTTGCATTCAGGTCAGCGCGTTGAATTGACGCTGCGCCCTGCTCAGGCAGACACGGGTATTGTCTTTCATCGAGTAGATTGCGAGCCTGTTGTTGATATTCCAGCAAACGCCTCAATGGTCAGTGATACGCGTATGGCGTCTGTGCTTCAGGTGCAGGGCGTTCGAGTGTCAACCGTTGAGCACTTGATGTCAGCCTTGGCGGGTTTGGGCATTGATAATTTACACATCGATATCAATGCCGAAGAAGTGCCTATTATGGACGGTAGTGCCGCTACATTTGTGTACCTTCTAAGATCAGCGGGTGTAGAAGAACAGCGAGCACCCAAACAGTTTATTAGGGTGCTCAAACCAGTCGAAATTTCAGAAGGTGAGGGTGAGCATAGAAAATGGGCTCGTCTTGAGCCTCATGAAGGTTTTGCGCTTTCTTTTTCAATCGACTTCAAACACCCTGCAATCGATGCAACCGCTGGCTTTGCTGAAATCGACTTTGCAGACCAGTCTTATATTAAAGAAATTGCTCGTGCCCGTACATTCGGCTTTGTGAGCGAGGTTGAGGCATTGCGTTCGATGGGCCTGGCACGTGGAGGCAGCTTAGAAAATGCAATCGTGCTTGATGAATACCGAGTTCTCAATGCAGATGGCTTGCGTTATGAAGACGAGTTCGTGAAACATAAAATTTTAGATGCCATTGGTGACTTATATCTTATCGGCAAACCATTGGTTGCACGCTACGTCGCATGCAAATCAGGTCACGCTATTAATAATCAGCTCGCTCGCAAACTATTGGCCCAGGCAGACGCTTGGGAATGGGTAACCTACGAGTCAGCAGAAAAAGCCCCTGCAGCGTTTAAACACGCCTGGCAATTAGCTTAGCTACGGCATCGGCTAAGGGGCCAGGTTCAAGCCCGTTAGCCAACTCTACAAAATGACTCAGGTCGCTTCTGTCAATAGGTCGAGCCTCTTTGGCCATATGAACCGCATTGGGTATGGGCGGTTCGGCTAACACTTTAATGGTGACGACATCAACTTTATGGCCTAAGTCGGTCATGCGGCTTTGAATTCTTGGAACAAACTGACGTAATTTAGCAGCTTGTGCAGAACCTTGGGTGCCAAGCTTTAACTCGCCATCACCCCATTTCACCACTACAAAATGCTTTTGTAGTGCAGTCGGTAGCTGCTGTGCGAGGCTATCTTGAAGCGCCAAAAGCCGCTGTGCTGTTAAAAGAACAGATGCGCTTGTACTTTCTTGGCCGAGCCAGCCTAGTACTTGTGCTGAGACAGAGCTGCCCACCTTTGTGTTTGTTCGACTCATAGCTTGATATGGTTAGAGTGTTTAATGATCATTTAAGAATAGTCTAATGCATCGGTCAAGAATTGTCAGTTTCAAGCAGTATGTCTTGCATAGCGTAATGATGTTTATGGGTTCAATGTTTGCCCTTTGCTCTTTGTCGGTTCATGCATTACAGCAAAGTACGCAAGATAAAGCCGTTGAGTTATTCCAAGAAACTCCGACACAAGAAACTCCGACACAAGACAGGAGCATTAAAAAATTAAATGTATACAAACTTAGGAAAATATTGCTTAACATGCAATTAAAAAGAATTAAATGCTACTTAAATGTACCGATACTGGGCAAAATGAGGTTGTCGTCTAATTTTGGAATGCGGCAAGACCCCGTTCATGGTGGGGTGAAGAAGCACAGTGGGGTTGACCTAACGAGCCCTTCGGGCACACCTATTTTGGCGGTTGCAAGCGGTCGGGTCGTCAGCGCTGGGTGGCATCATGCGTACGGTTTAAACATTGAAATTGAGCACGGCCCTGATTGGCGATCACGTTATGCTCATGCTAAGTTGCTTTATGTCAAAATAGGGCAGACCGTTGAGTCAGGTCAATTTATTGGTCAGGTGGGCTCAACGGGGCGTTCAACAGGACCACATTTGCATTTTGAAATTTGGCAAAATGGCCAGCCGATTGATCCATATTTAGTGGTTAAAGGTTTACCAGTTCGCCATAAAAGATATGAAGCCTCTTGGCCTGCTGTACACTATGAAGTTCGATGATGGGCGCATTCGCTCTGGGTTTTGTCACGCATGATTTCACTCCTTAAAAAAATATTTGGAACCAATAACGATCGTCTAATTAAGCAATTAATGCGACACGTTAAAAAAATCAACGATCTCGAGGCAAGCGTCAAAGCGTTAAGCGACGATGCGCTCAAAGCCAAAACGCCTGAGTTCAAAGCAAAACTTGCTTCAGGCACCCCTGTTAATGACTTGCTGCCAGAAGCATTTGCGGTTGTTCGAGAAGCCAGTCTGCGAGTTTTTGGTATGCGGCATTTTGATGTGCAATTGGTGGGCGGCATGGTGCTCAACAGCGGCAAAATTGCTGAAATGCGCACGGGTGAAGGTAAAACGCTAATGGCTACTTTGCCTGTCTATTTGAATGCCTTGTCAGGAAGGGGTGTGCATGTGGTCACGGTCAACGATTACTTGGCCAGACGCGATGCCGAATGGATGGGGCGCCTATACAGTTACTTAGGCCTCACAACAGGCGTCGTTGTACCGCAGCAAGACAACGAAGAAAAGCGTGCGGCGTATCAAGCTGACATCACCTATGGTACGAACAACGAATTTGGCTTTGATTATCTACGCGACAACATGGAGCATCGATTAGAAGACCGTCGTCAGCGTGGTTTAGTTTTTGCAATTGTTGACGAAGTCGATTCTATATTGATTGATGAGGCACGTACGCCGCTCATTATTTCTGGCCAAGCCGAAGACTTCACCGAGCAGTATATGCGGATGAACGACGTGCCGCCGAAACTTCAACGTATGACCGCTGAGGCTAAACCAAACGAGCCTGAACCAGAAGGTGACTTTTGGGTTGATGAAAAACATCAGCAAATATATATGTCAGAAGCGGGTCATGAGCATGCTGAACAAATACTGACACAGCTTGGCTTGTTGCCTGAAGGCCAGTCGCTTTACGACCCGCGCAACATTACGTTGATGCATCATTTGATGGCGGCGTTGCGGGCACATTACTTATTCTTTCGCGATCAGCATTATGTGGTTCAAAACGGTGAAGTGGTTATTGTTGACGAATTCACAGGTCGCTTAATGGTGGGCCGCCGTTGGTCTGACGGTCTGCATCAAGCTGTGGAAGCTAAAGAAAAAGCGACGATCCAGCTTGAGAATCAAACGCTGGCATCTATTACCTTTCAAAACTATTTTCGTATGTACGAAAAGCTGTCTGGCATGACCGGCACAGCCGATACGGAAGCATACGAATTCCAAGAAATTTATACCCTAGAAACGGTTATTGTGCCGACAAATCAAGCTATGGTTCGCTTAGATCAAAATGATCAGATTTTCAAAACTGACCGAGAAAAATACGCGGCTATTGTTAACGATATTCGTGACTGCCAGGCAAAAAGTCAACCCGTTTTAGTGGGAACCACTAGCATTGAAAACTCTGAATTGTTGTCAAATGCATTAAACGAGTCAGGCCTTAAACACGAAGTGCTTAACGCTAAACAGCATGCACGCGAAGCCGATATTGTGGCGCAGGCTGGCAAGCCTGGGCAAATTACGATTGCCACCAACATGGCTGGTCGTGGTACAGATATTGTCTTGGGCGGTAACGTTGAAAAGCAAGTCGATATGTTGATGCGAGATGCCTCATATTCAGAGGCTGATAGGCAAACACAAATTGATTTGTTGCGTTCGGGTTGGCAAGCATTGAACGCCCAAGTTAAAGCTGCGGGTGGTTTGCGTATTATTGGAACAGAGCGTCATGAGTCACGACGTATTGATAACCAATTGCGCGGTCGTGCGGGTCGTCAAGGTGATCCAGGTGCTTCGCGCTTTTATCTGTCGCTTGAAGATTCGCTAATGCGTATTTTTGCAGGTGATCGCGTGCGAGGCATCATGGAGCGTTTGAAACTGCCTGATGGTGAGCCCATTGAAGCGGGTATGGTTTCGCGGTCAATCGAATCAGCGCAACGTAAAGTTGAGGGCCGTAACTTTGATATTCGTAAGCAGTTGCTCGAATACGACGACGTCGCCAACGATCAACGAAAGGTTATATATTCACAACGTAATGAGGTACTTGAGTCTGAGTCTGTAGGCGAGATGGTTGATAGTTTGCGTGATGGTGCCATCAAAGATTTGGTAGAGATGTACGTGCCAGAAGGTTCTGTAGAAGACCAATGGGATCTTCCTGCCTTACAAAAAATACTTGAGTCAGACTGGCAACTTAATATTCCAATAGTCGATCAAATCGAATCATCTAAGAAAGCTGATGACTCTGACGTGTTGGTCTGGGTGACTGAAGCCGCTCGTTTGGCATACAAAAGTAAAATAGAGACGGTTGGTATTAACTCATGGCAACCTTTTGAACGATCTGTTCTGTTGCAAGTCATAGATAATCATTGGCGTGAACATTTGGCTGCCCTTGATCATCTGCGTCAAGGTATTCACTTGCGTGGCTATGCTCAGAAAAACCCCAAGCAAGAATATAAACGCGAAGCAATACAGCTATTTTCGTTGATGCTACAACGTATTCGTGACGATTTGGCCAAAATTGTTTTAACCGTTAAAGTTGAAAGTCCAGAGCAAGTGGAGCAAGCTGAGCAAGAAGCTGCCGCTTCACATGTAAAAAATGTAAGTTATACACATGCTGATTTCGATGAAGGCTCTGAGGCGGCTGCCCCCCCCCAAAATTTAGTTGAGGCTGAGAGTCAATCAACGGTTCGCAACTTTGGTCCTAAAGTAGGACGCAATGACCCTTGCCCATGTGGCAGTGGCAAAAAATACAAGCAATGTCACGGTAAGTTGAATTAAGTTGTGGCTGACCCTCAGGCTGAGTCGCGTCGAAAAGCAGGCCAAATGCTGGCCGTTAATATCGGTTCGTCAAGTATAAAGTTTGCACTTTATACTTTTCATCACGACGTAAAAGTAGTTGATGTGGCTAATGTTGTTGGAGTAATTGAAGGTCTTCAACACAATAGTGACGAACCTATCATTTTAAAAATCAAAGAGGCGGGTTTAACCGTTCGCGTCATTCTGAATTGCGAGCCAGCTCAGTCACCTCTCGAAGCGGCTTTATTAAAGCTACAAAGCGAAATAGATCGAATTTTAAATGGCCGTCATTTACTGGCAGTTGCGCACCGAGTCGTGCATGGTGGTAAGTTATTTCGGGGTGTGGTCAGGTTAAACCAAGACGTCATTAAAAAGTTATCAGAGCTCAACCCATTAGCGCCGCTGCATCAGTCATTTAACTTGGCAGGTGCGCAAGCGATGATGAAAGCTTTTGATCAAACGCCTCAGTTTGCTTGTTTTGACACTACATTTCATCAAACATTATCACCATTAGAAACGCATTTTGGTCTGCCCGAGTTTTATTTTGAGCAAGGTGTACGCCGTTATGGCTTTCATGGCCTGTCATATGAGTACGTGTCCGGCCGCTTGGTGGCGCATACTAAAGCCGCACGGGGTCGAATGTTGATGGCGCACTTAGGTAATGGTGCTAGCCTTTGCGCAGCGGTTGATGGCCGTAGTGTCGCCACCACCATGGGTTTTACTGCGCTAGATGGCTTGATGATGGGCACTCGGTGTGGTGCAATTGACCCTGGTTTACTGTTGTATTGGTTGCAGCAAGGCTGGTCAGTTGAGAAAATAACAGACTTGCTCTACAAACAATCAGGTTTGCTTGGTGTATCTGGCGTGTCTTCAGATATGCGTACTTTGCATGAGTCAAAGGTGCCCCAAGCCGCATTTGCGATCGACTTATTCGTACATCGTATTGTGCGTGATGCTGGTGCGTTAACTGCTGTTATGGGCGGCATGAATGCCATTGTTTTTACGGGTGGAATAGGCGAGAAAGACAGCGATGTTAGACATCGTGTTTGTGACGCCTTAAGCTATTTAGGCGTTTATATTGAGCCGAGTTTGAATATTAAAGCCTGCGGTGATCGCATTGCTGCCATACACTCAGATGATTCAGCGGTAGAGATTTGGGTTGTGCCAACGGATGAGGGTCGTGTTGCTGCAGAGCAAGTGATGAAACTTTTGCAACAACACGACTAAACATATTTAAAGTCTAATGTTGAGTCGGTGCGAAATTTCACCCACAATGCCGCGACGGAACGCTAACACGCATAATACAAAAATAGCACCGGTTGCTATGGTGCTCCAACCGCCAAGATTGGCCAGATAGTTTTGTAAATTTATAATGATTGCGGCACCTAAAACTGGGCCCCAAAGCGTACCAATACCACCCAAGATTGTCATGAGAACGGCTTCACCTGATGTGTGCCAGAAAACGTCTGTCAAAGATGCCAGTTGAAGCACCAAGCTCTTTAAGCCACCACCTAAGCCTGCTAAACCAGCAGAAATGGTGAACGCCATGAGCTTATAGCGATCTACGTCGTAACCTAGTGAAATGGCGCGAGGTTCGTTTTCACGAATAGATTTCAGTACTTGGCCGAAGGGGGATTGAACCACACGCTGAATCAACAAGAATGCCAATATAAAAACGCCCAGCGCGAACCAGTACATATGCGAAGAATTTGATAAATCGAAAAGACCTAAAAATTTACCACGTGGTACACCTTGAATGCCGTCTTCTCCATTTGTAAACGGCACTTGGGTGGCGATAAAGTAGACAACCTGCGCGAGGGCAAGGGTGATCATGGCGAAATAAATGCCCTGACGTCGAATGGCAAGTGCACCAAATACATACCCTAAAGCAGTGGATGCAACAACGCCAACCAGTAGGCCTATTTCAGGCGTGACGCCCCACTCTTTCATGGCGTGAGCGGTAACGTAGGCAGATGTACCAAAGAATGCAGCATGACCAAAAGATAGTAAGCCTGAGAAGCCCAAAAGCAAGTTAACAGATGCTGCAAAAATGGCAAAACAAAACACTTTCATCATGAATAGGTCATATACCGCATCTTGAAAGGGTAATAAGGCTAACAGAGCAAAAATAACAAGCGTAACTTTTGTAATGGCAGCAGTGTTCACAACATTTGGCTTGATGCTAACGTCAGTTGAAGCGACTTTTGTAGGGGTAGATGTTGTGTTCATGATATTTTGACCCTTAGCGAACTTTGCCAAATAAACCGGCTGGTTTGATCAAAAGTACGATGATCATGATGACGAAAATAGAAACAGATGAAGCTTGTGGATAAAACACTTTAGTTAACCCCTCCACTACACCCAGACCCAAGCCGGTCAAAATAGAGCCAGCAATAGAACCCATACCGCCTATCACCACTACTGCAAACACAACAATGATTAGGTCAGAACCCATGATGGCGGTGACTTGATAAATGGGGGCAGCCAAAACACCCGCAAAGGCAGCTAAAGCACAGCCTGCACCGTAGGTTAGGGTGATGATAAGTGGTACGTTCACACCCAGTGCTTGTAAAAGTCTTGGGTTTTCGGTGCCTGCACGCAGCAAGCTACCTAAATTTGTGCGTTCAATAAAGAACCAGGTTGCAAAGCAAGCCGCTAAGGCCATGCCGACTACCCATAAGCGGTACCATGGAATAAAGAACTCATTGACGCGCATGCCGCCACGTAACAAGTCAGGTACGGGGTAGCTGTTGCCCAAGACGCCAAACCAATGACGAAACAGGCCTTCAATAACCAATGCCAAGCCAAATGTAAGCAGTAAGCCGTATAGATGATCAAGGTGGTAGAGGCGCTTGAGCATGGTTTTTTCAATTACGATGCTGAATAAACCTACCACTAGCGGCGCAATAAAAAGTGCCCACCAATACGATATTTCAAGTTCTGGCATGCCTATCCAACCACCGAGTTGGGTCAGTATTATCCAGGCAACCATGGCGCCCAACATATAAAGCGCGCCATGGGTAAAGTTGATCACGTTGAGCAACCCGAATATAACCGCTAAGCCTAAACTTAAAAGCGCATAGAATGAGCCATTGATTAAACCAATCAATAACTGCGACGTTAGCGCTTGCGGCGATATACCGAGCAACTCAAACATGATGATTCCTAAAATTAAACAGGTCGATTAAGACTTAGCGCCAGTCACCAGTACGCACTTAGACTTTGACAGGGGTAAGGTTGCGTCTTTGGCAGGAATGACTTGTAAAACATTTGCAATGTCATTCTTGTTTTTTGACTCTTTAGGTGTTTTAACTTGAAGTAAGTACATATCGTGCTCAAACTTACCGTCAGCACGAATCACACCTTTAAACAAGCCATCATCGATTGGTTTTGACTTCAGTTGCTTCATAATGGCATCTGCATTATCAGTGCCAGCGGCCTTGATAGCTTGTAAATAGTTTAACGTTGCAGAGTAAACGCCAGCTTGGGGTGATGTTGGGGCTTTGCCACCAAACTTCTTCATGAAACGGTCAGCAAATTTACGGTTGGCATCTGAGTAATTCCAGTACCAGCCCACAGTAAAGTTCATGCCTTGAGTATCTTTTAAGCCTAACGCTTGCACATCACTTGTGAACATCAGCAAAGGCACTATGGTTTGCTTCGAACCGACAATACCCAATTCGGCGGCTTGTTTAATTGAACCAATTGTGTCGCCACCTGCATTCGCTAAAGCAATAACTTCCGCCTTAGAGGTTTGGGCTTGTGATAAATATGAGGCGAAGTCGGTAGTTTTGATGGGGTGCAAGACGCTGCCTAGCACTTTGCCACCATTGGCATTAATCACTTCAGTAGCATCACGTTGTAAAGTGTGACCAAATACATAGTCAGCAGTCAAAAAGTACCAAGTCTTCTTGCCTGAGGCCAACACGCCAGCGGCTGTGCCATTAGCCAAAGCATAAGTGTCGTATACATAATGAACGGTGTAGGCGTTGCAACGCTCGTTGGTGATTGGCAACGATGCCGCACCAGTCACGATGACGACACGTTTGAGTTGGTCGGCAACTTCCATTGCGGCCAATGCTGATGAGCTGGCAACGTTACCCACAAGCAAGTCAACGTTATCGCGCTCAAACATTTCGCGTGCTTTTGAAGCAGATAGGTCAGCTTTTGATTGATGGTCAGCTGAAATGACTTTGATAGGCTTGCCTAAAACGGTGCCGCCAAAATCTGCAACGGCCATTTCTGCCGCCAGAACGGCGCCAGGGCCTTCAACAGCTGAATAAATGCCTGACAAATCGGTCAAAACGCCGATATTGACAGAGTCGTTGCTAATGCCTTGAGCTGAAGCGGCACCAACGCTTGCAAACAAGGCGCCGGCAATAAGTTTGGAAAGATCACGCTGTTTCATCTAGTAGTCTCCGAATATGACGGCAAAGCCGTAAATTATAAAATTGTTAAACACCAAGAAGGGTTTCTAAGGTTTTGCGGTTTTCTTCGAGCCGCTCTTTTTCGACCATTTTGACGACTTGACCATGCTCAATGACATAGTTTCGGTCAGCCAATTGTGACGCAAATCTAAAATTTTGTTCAACTAGCACAATAGTAAAGCCGCGTTCACGCAATGTGCGCACAACTTCGCCTAATTTTTGAATAATAACGGGCGCAAGCCCTTCCGTGATCTCGTCTAGCAAGAGCAAATTAGCGCCTGTTCGCAATATGCGAGCAACGGCAAGCATTTGTTGTTCACCACCTGAAAGACGGCCACCTGGGCTATTACGCCTTTCTTGTAAGTTGGGAAACATCTCGTATATTTCATCAATCGTTAACCCCTGACCTTGCCCAACTTCAGGGGGCAACATTAGGTTTTGCTCGCAAGACAAGCTGGCAAATATGCCACGCTCTTCGGGGCAGTAACCAATGCCAAGCGCAGCAATTTCGTGTGTTTGTTTGCCGATTACATCTGTGCCATTCACTTTTATCGTACCTTCAGACCGTCCAATAAGGCCCAAAATAGCGCGAAGGGTGCTGGTGCGACCCGCACCGTTTCGACCTAATAGACAAACGACTTCACCTCGATGAACAGTTAAATCAATGCCATGTAATACATGTGACTCACCGTACCAAGCGTTTAGGTCTTTGATTTCTAGTGCAATAGGAGCGGACATAAAACTTTTTAACCCAAAAATATAAACAAGTCATTAAATTCAAACACGTTAAAGGAAGTGTTCGAACCTTGTATTTGCATGTTGTAAACGATTAGTGACCTGCTAATTCGGCGTCTGCAGAACCCATGTAGGCTTCCATCACTTGAGGATTGTTTGAGACGGTTTCATAATTACCCTCAGCAATCAGCTCGCCCCGTTGCAACACAGATATGGTGTCAGCAATATTTGAAACAACTTTCATGTTGTGTTCGACCATAATAATGGTGCGCCCAATGGAAACTTTGCGAATTAACTCGGCGACAAGTTGAACGTCTTCATGACCCATGCCTTGAGTGGGTTCGTCAAGCAACATCACCTCAGGGTTCATCGCAACCGTAGTTGCAATTTCTAATGCGCGCTTACGGCCATAAGGTAGGTTAACTGCAGTTTCATCGGCATAGTCTGCCAAGCCAACTTGATCTAAGGCCTCTAATGCTCGTTCATTTAAAACGCCTAGTGTTTGATCACTTTTCCAAAAATGAAAAGAACTGCCCAGCTGTCGTTGAAGGCCAATGCGCACATTTTCTAACACTGACATATGTGGAAAAACTGCTGAAATTTGAAAGGAACGCACAATCCCTTCTCGAGCAATTTGAGATGGGGTTTGATTGGTAATGTCTATGCCATTAAAGAGTATTTTGCCCTTAGTAGGTGTTAAAAACTTGGTTATTAAGTTAAAGCATGTGCTTTTACCTGCACCATTGGGGCCAATGATGGCATGAATAGTATGACGTTTAACTTTCAAATTCACGTCATTAACCGCAACAAAGCCTAAGAACTCTTTGGTTAAGTGTTGAGTTTCAATGACGTATTCAGACTGGTTTTTCATAGTGTAAATATAACTTATATACTGACTAAAATCTGGTTGTTTACATAGGGTACATACCCTATGTTTGTGACTTCAGATGTTAAATGTTAGCGATTAAAATCTCACTAAAACTTAGTAAACAGTATCGAACAAACAAAGCATTTTATGCAACACCCATTTCAACGCCTTGATGACCCGCCGTAATGGCAGCAACCGAACCTAAGGCAGGCATTAAGATCTGTTGGCCATAAAAATAAGCGCTGGCTTTTTTGTGTTCACTAAAGGTTGATGTGTCTTGGGCTTGATGGCAAATCAGGGCTGCGCGTGCCATCATCCAGCCACCTAATACGTGGCCAGTCAGCATAAGTAAGGGTACTGAGCCAAAGTAAGCCGCGGCAGCGTCAGATTTGCCGTGGGTAAGCATATAGTCAAAACACTCTTTTAGCGCATCATGCCCAGCTTGAAGGTTAGCCCCTAAGTTTTTTAAGTGCTTGTCTGGTGCTTGGGTCAGAGCGGTGATGGTTAATGTCATGTCGCCTAGTAAGAGATTGGCGCATGCGCCTTGATCACGTAATAATTTACGACCGAGTAAGTCGTTCGCTTGAATGGCCGTTGTACCTTCGTAAATGGTGGTGATGCGTGCGTCACGTAACAATTGAGCGGCCCCTGTTTCTTCAACGTAACCCATGCCGCCATGAATTTGTACACCCAATGAGGCAATATCAATCGATAATTCGGTGCACCAGCCTTTCACAATAGGAATAAGAAAGTCTGCTCTGATTTGCGCCGCTTGTGCAACGGCGGTGTTGGGTGAACGTGTGGCGATATCAAGCTGAGCTGCTGCTTCATAGGCCAACGCTCGCATGGCTTGAGTGCGTGACCCCATTGATGCCAACATACGCCTTATATCTGGGTGATATGCAATGGGTGCTGGCGCAATAGGTTCGCCTGGAGGTTTGAGTAAGGTTTTACCTTGCACGCGGTCGAATGCATACCATTTGGCTTGTTGAAGGGCCCGTTCAGCCACGGCTATGCCTTGTAGCCCCACGTTTAAGCGTGCATGATTCATCATGGTAAACATGTATTCGAGGCCACGGTTTGGTTCACCAACCAAATAACCGACTGCCCCCCCTGTGTCGCCATAGCTCATGACCGCTGTGGGGCTTCCATGAATGCCAAGCTTGTGTTCAAGTGAGATGCAGTTGACATCGTTACGTAAACCTAACGAACCGTCTGCTTGAACTAAAAACTTCGGAACCAAAAATAGTGAAATACCTTTTACACCAGCTGGTGCGTCGGGTATTCGGGCCAGAACCAAGTGAATAATATTTTCGGTTAAATCATGTTCACCGTAGGTGATATAAATTTTAGTGCCACTGATGAAATAGTGCTCACCTTTAGGCTCGGCTTTAGTGGTGACAGCTGCCAAATCAGAGCCTGCTTGTGGCTCGGTCAAGTTCATGGTGCCTGCCCATTCGCCTGAAATAAGCTTACTTAAATAAGTTGTTTTTTGTTGCGCTGAGCCATGGTGCTCAATCGCGTGAATGGCACCAGCGGTGAGCATGGGGCACAATGCAAATGACATGCTAGCGCTTTGCCACATTTCATTGGTGGCGGTGGCCATCACTTCTGGCAACCCTTGCCCATCGAACTCGGTATTGCCAGCTAAGCTATTCCAGCCCGCTTCAACGTACTGCTGATAGGCCTCTTTAAAGCCAGGTGATGTTTGAACCATGTGGCCGGGCAGCAGTGTTGCACCCTTTTCATCACTGATGTGGTTTAAAGGTGAAATCACGCCTGAAGCAAATTTGCCCGCTTCTTCTAAAATAGCTTCCACTAAATCTGCTGAAAACTCTTCGTAGCCGGGGAGCTGACGAATAGCTTCAGCATCAATCAGTTGTTGCAAAACAAAGCGCATATCTTCTTGAGGGGCTGTGTACTCAACGGGCATGGTTAGGGCTCCTGGTGACGAAATGCCCAATTAGGGGGGCGTTTGTCGATAAAGGCTTGAACACCTTCTAACGCATCTGCATCCATCATATTGCAGGCCATCGTTTCGCTGGCTAGCGCATAGGCATTTTCAAGAGAGGTTTCAATTTGTTTGTAAAAAAGTTTTTTACCCAACGAGACTGCCGCTGGGGGTTTGCTGAGAATTTTTTGTGCCAAGGCTAGGGTGGTTTGCTCAAGCAAATGTGGTTCAACAACTTCGTTGATTAGGTCAAAGGAATTTGCCGTTTGGGCATCAATAAAATCGCCTGTCAATAATAACTGCAGGGCTCGTTTGCGCGGTAAATTGCGTGAAATCGCGACGGCAGGGGTCGAACAGAATAAACCTAATGTAACACCTGAAACAGCAAATTTTGATGTGCTTGATGCAACAGCCAAGTCACACATGGCAACTAACTGACAGCCTGCAGCGGTGGCCAGCCCGTCAATTTGGGCGATGACGGGCTGGGGTAGTTTTTGTAAGCTCAACATCAGTTTGCTACATTGATTAAAGAGCTTTTGATAATACGCAACAGAGGGCTCTGCCCGCATTTCTTTTAAATCGTGCCCGGCACAGAAGGCGCGACCATTGGCCGCAATGATCACGACACGAGCGACTGTATCACTAGCCAGTTGATCAAACTCAAACTGTAGAGCTGACAACATGGCTTCTGATAAAGCGTTATAAGCTTCAGGCCGATTTAAAGTGAGTACAACTACCCCTGTAATCGGTGAGTGGCGGACTACGAGAGCGTTCAAGTCAGAGGTGTTCATAAGCTGTATCTCGTTAATTGAATGGCTAATTGCTAATTGCTAATTGCTCATTGATTATTTATGCCCGCGCAATCAAGCATCAAACGCTTTTGCTGAGCCGGCCCGTTTACGCAATTCAAATTTTTGAATTTTGCCAGTAGACGTTTTAGGTACCTCCCCAAAGACGACTGTGCGTGGGACCTTAAAGTGCGCCAGATGTAATTTGCAAAAATTTACGATATCAACTGCTTCAACGCGTGCACCAGCTTTCAGTTCAATAAATGCACAGGGTGTTTCACCCCACTTGGCGTCTGGTTTGGCAACAACAGCAACAGCTAAAACAGCTGGGTGACGATACAGAACGTCTTCAACCTCAATTGAAGAAATGTTTTCACCGCCTGAAATTATGATGTCTTTACTGCGATCTTTAATTTTGATGTAACCATCGGGGTATTGCACGGCTAAATCGCCTGAATGAAACCACCCGTCAGCAAAGGCAGCTTGTGTTGAGCTTTCGTTTTTTAGATAACCCTTCATGGCAATGTTTCCCCGAAACATGATTTCGCCCATGGTTTCGCCGTCCCAAGGGACGGGTGTCATCGTTTCAGGGTCAAAGACCCTGACATCTGCTTCAAGGTGGTATGGCACACCTTGGCGAGAGTTCAGACGTGCACGTTCAGAGATGTCTAATGACTTCCATGCGTCGTGTTTCACACACACGGCAGCTGGACCATAAACCTCAGTCAGACCATAAACATGGGTTAGCTCAATGCCCATCGTTTCCATGCCTTCGATCATTGCGGCTGGTGGGGCGGCGCCAGCCACCATACCTTTGACACCCAGTGGCAAGCCAGATTTCATTGCATCAGGCGCATTCACCAAAAGGTTATGAACAATTGGCGCAGCGCAGTAATGCGTCACGTGGTGTTCACGCATTAGATCAAAAATAGTTTGGGCTTCAACTTTGCGCAAACAAACGTTTACGCCTGCGCGGGCTGCGATGGTCCAAGGGAAGCACCACCCATTGCAGTGAAACATGGGTAAGGTCCAAAGATAAACGGGGTGGCGCGCCATATCCCATTCTAAGATGTTTGAAATGGCATTAACGGCTGCGCCGCGATGACTATAAACCACCCCTTTTGGGTCGCCTGTTGTACCGGATGTGTAATTTAGGCAGACTGATTGCCATTCGTCATTTGGAAGCGTAAACGCAAAGTCGGGGTCAGCTTGTGCCAACATTTCATCATAGGTTTTCAGGCCTAGTCGCAACTCAGTTTTGACGAATGCTTCGTCAAGCGCATCAATTACGATGGGTGATCGACCCGTATCATGCTTTAAGATGGTCAGCGCCTCTTGCATGACCGGCGCAAATTCGGCATCAACTATCACCATTTTGGCTTCGCCATGGCTGAGCATAAAAGCAATAGTTGAAGCATCAAGCCGGGTATTTAAGCTGTTGAGCACAGCACCAGAAAGGGGTATGCCAAAGTGGGCTTCAACCATGGGGGGTGTGTTGGGCAACATCACAGCAACCGTGTCACCTAAACCTAAACCGTGAGATTGAATGGCACTTGCGAGTTGCCGACAACGGTTATAAGTTTCAAGCCAAGTTTGAGTTGTCTGGCCATGCACTACAGCAGGTTTATTTGGGTAAATTAAGGCTGCTCGGGCCAGAAATGATAGCGGAGATAATGCCACATGATTTGCATCATTTTGATCTAAGCCACTAACATACATGTGGTTTGCGGGTAAGATCGTAGGGCGTGCATTGTCTGGCATACTGCGTCTCCAAAGTGAATACATAACTATGCTTAACTTTACACTAATGCTTGCTATGGGGTGCTTATGTTTTTGCCCATATAAGCTTTTACCTTTTAATTTTAGGATTATGCCGTGAATACAGAAAGTGATTTCATGCGTTACATCGTATCGACCGTTGTTATCGGTTTATTGCTTGTTATTTCTATCTGGCTTCTATTGCCTTTTTTTGCAGCGGGGGTGTGGGCAGCCATGATTGTGGTGGCAACGTGGCCTTGGTTTATTAAGCTGGACTATAAAGTGGGTAATAGACGTTACATCTCAGTCACGATTATGACTGTCGGTATGTTGACATTCTTAGTTGTTCCGCTCTGGCTCTCAATCAGCACGATTGCACAGCACTCAGGTGAAGTGATTAATTTTGGCAAATCATTGGCCAACAATGGTTTGCCTGATGCGCCGGCTTGGCTGCCAAGCATTCCCCTCTTGGGTCAACAATTAACCGATTTTTGGCAAAACGCTTCAAGCAGTGGTTTTAAAAGCCTCATGCATGAGTATGTTGAACCGCATATGGCCGATGCAGGGCGTTGGTTTATTGGGCAAGTTGGTGGTTTGGGTGGCTTATTAATCCAGTTCTTACTCATAGTTGCTCTGTCTGCTGTCATGTACGCTGGTGGTGAGAACGCAGCCACCCAGGTCAGGCAATTTGGTAAAAGATTAGGTGGCGAACGGGGTTTAAATGCGGTAATTTTGTCAGGTAATGCAATACGCGGGGTAGCCTTAGGTGTGGGTGTTACCGCTATTGTGCAAACCACTTTGGGTGGGTTGGGCCTCGCCATTGCGGGTGTGCCACTTGCTGGTTTACTCAGTGCGGTGATGTTGATGTTATGTATTGCCCAAATTGGCCCTTCACCCATTATTGTGCCGGCTGTCATTTGGCTATTTTGGCAGGGCGATCAAACAGGTTGGGCAATTTTTCTAACTGTTTGGGGTTTGTTTACGATCAGTATTGATAACTTTATAAGACCCGTCTTGATCAAGCGCGGGGCAGACTTGCCATTACTCTTAAT
Source organism: uncultured Alcaligenaceae bacterium (assembly GCA_937896225.1). Classification (GTDB taxonomy): domain Bacteria; phylum Pseudomonadota; class Gammaproteobacteria; order Burkholderiales; family Burkholderiaceae_B; genus Algicoccus. The sequence continues at coordinate 33,712 of CALBMZ010000091.1, forward strand.
TTTGCTAGGGGTGTTGGGAGGGTTGATGACGTTTGGGCTAATTGGTATATTTTTGGGCCCAGTTGTCTTAGCCGTCACTTACACACTGACTTTGTCTTGGTTACATCAAAAATAGGGTTGCTAAGCCTAAAAAGATCAAAAAGCCTAGCGAGTCTGTTGCAAACGTCAGTAAAACAGATGACCCCATGGCGGGGTCTTTACCTAAACGTGCACGCACCATGGGCACCAACACCCCTACTGATGCACCCACCAGCATGTTGCCAACCATAGCAGCCATCATGACAGTTGCGATGGCAACTGAGCCTGATATGGCCCATGCAAACAAGGCGGCAACTAAGCTGCCAATCAAGCCAACTAACAAAGTAACCAGCATTTCGCGTTTAATCAGTTGCCAAATATTTTTACTTGTAATTCTGCCCACGGCTAATGCTCGAATAATTAAGGTCATGGTTTGATTGCCTGAGTTGCCACCAATACCCGCAACAATCGACATCAAAAATGCCAATACCACTATGGCACTGACAGTGCCCTCAAAACGTGAGGCAATAAAGGAGGCGGTGGCGGCGGTGCAAAGGTTAAGTAACAGCCAGGGCGCTCGGTTTTTAAGGGCCATGGTGAGCGGAGCAAAAATATCTTCTTCTTGCATACCCGCACGTGACAATTCTTGTTCGTCAGAATCTTCACGAATTACGTCAACGACTTCGCTAATGGTGACGCGACCGATGATACGGCCTTGATCATCGACGACTGGGGAAGATACCAGGTCATAACGCTCAAACGCCCCAGCGGCCTCAGCATCAGAGTCTAGGGGGTTGAGGGTTAAGTAGTCGGTACTCATGACCTCAGATACTTTGATTTCAGGTTCATTTACAAGCAAAGATGAAAGTGAAAGCACCCCCAACAGCTTATCGCCTCGGTCAACTACAAAAATTTGATCGGTATGATCGGGCAGTTCGGGCAGTCGGCGCAAGTAGCGTAAAACAACCTCTAGTGAGACGTCTTCGCGTACTCGCACCATTTCGAAATCCATGATGCCGCCGACACTGTCTTCGGGGTAGCCCATGGCTGCAATGAGGTGCGCCCGTTCTTCAACTGTTAAACCTTTTTGAACCTCAGCAATGACGTCGGGGGGTAAATCGCTGGCTAAGTCGGCGATTTCATCAGCGTCCATGTTGACGGTGGCGGCGACCAACTCGGCGCGATTCATTGACTCGATGAGCGATTCACGCACCCAATCAGCGACTTCGAGTAAGACGTCTGCATTAAATGCTTCGTCGACTAAACCCCAGATGAGTTGTCGCTCATCTTTTGGCAGTGATTCAAGAATGAAGGCAATGTCTGCAGGGTGCAATACATTAACAACCGATTGAATTTCGGTTTCGTGTTGACGGTGTAAAAGCCCCTCGACCAATGGGGCGCGGTCATCACCGACTTCTTGGCGATGCACCAAGTTTTCTATGAGTGCGTGTCGACGCAACAAAGCCTGAACCTTAGACAGCGCGAGTTGAGCGTCTTCAGGGTCTAGGCGGCGAGCGGGCGTTATGGCCAGTTTTGCAGACTTCGTGTTGTGAGTCGTTGCGTGCATAGGTCAGCAGGTTTAGTCATTAAACCCTTGAATTATGACGCAAAAGAAGGTCTCATGTATAACAAGTTATCTAAAAAAGACATCTAAACAGTCTCTGCTCTATACCGAGTCGGTTTAGACATACTGAAATAAAAATTAAATTGGTTTGAGCCAGCTTTGCGCTAATTTGACCCAGTAGGTCGCACCAAGGGGCAACAACTCATCATTAAAATCGTATGAGCCGTTATGTAACATGCAAGGCCCCATGCCATGACCTGCGTCACGATGGTCGCCTTCGCCATTGCCTATCCAGACATAACAACCTGGCACTTCTTGCAGCATAAAGGCAAAGTCTTCGGCCCCCATGGTTGGCGTAACATTATCATTAACTTGGTCTGGACCAACAACAGAGCGCATGACTTCAGCACAAAAAGCGGCTTCTTGAGCACTATTAATAGTGGGTGGGTAGTTGCGTTTAAACTCCAAAGTGCCTTTGCAACCCATCGCTTCACTTGTTAAGTTCACAATGCTTTGCATGCGCGATTCGATCAGATCAAGGACGTCATTTGAAAACGTTCGAACCGTACCAACAAGTTTGGCTTGGCTGGGAATAACATTGGTTGCGCTACCCGCATGAATTTGCGTGATGCTCAACACAGCGGCATCAAGTGGGTGACGGTTTCGCGTCACAATAGTTTGTAAAGACTGAGCAATTTGTACCGCCGCCATGATGGGGTCTTGACCGAGATGGGGCATGCCGCCGTGAGCGCCTTTGCCATCGACGGTTATCCAGAACTCATTGCTTGAGGCCATGATAGGACCCGCTGTGAGGCCAAACGTGCCAACAGACATGCCGGGCCAGTTGTGCATGCCAAATACCGCTTGCATCGGGAATTTTTTAAAAAGCCCGTCCTCGATCATTTGTTTCGCGCCCGCTCCACCTTCTTCAGCCGGTTGAAAAATCACGTAAACGGTACCGTCAAAATCATTATTTTGTGCAAGATAGCGTGCGGCATTGAGCAACATAGCGGTATGCCCATCGTGCCCGCAGGCGTGCATTTTTCCGTCAAAGCGGCTGGTATGTTCAAAAGTATTGTTTTCTTGCATGGGTAGCGCATCCATGTCGGCGCGCAAACCAATGGCCCGACCTGAATCGGTTTTGCCTCGAATGATGCCTATGACACCCGTTCCACCCAAACCTCGATCAATTGGTATGGACCAGTTTGTCAAATAATTGGCCACAACATCTGCTGTGCGCATCTCTTGGTAAGCGAGCTCAGGGTGGGCATGAATGTCACGCCGAATGGCCTTGATGTCGTCTTGCCAAGTTAGAAAGGGTTCAAGAAGCTTCAAAGTGACCTCTATTTCAATCTTAATGTTTCTATTATCAACGTAATTGATATTTTTGACACCTTTTAACCCTAAGGCTTGCGGGTTTGCTTATTTTTTTACTGGGTGTTTGTGAGTTATCTTCAAAGATGTATTCAGTGTAGGCTAGTGATTATGGTTGCTAAATTTACATATTGTTCTAAGACGACACACCCATCACGCATTGCCGTTGTTGGAGCTGGTTTTGCAGGCTTGACGCTTGCACGGGTCTTGGCATTGGAGGGGTTACAGGTTGAGGTTTTTGATTCGGTGGGGGCGCCGGGTCAACGGGGGGTTCATGATGCGCATTTGACTGCAGGCATGATGCCAACCGTATCGAGTGATTTAAATTTTTCTACCCAGTTATCACGATTAGGTTGCCAAGCGTCAGAGGCGTTTTGGCAAGACCTACCCTCTGAAATTGGCTGGCGGTGTGGTGCTATTCAATTGCCGCGGCAAACGAGTCGTCAAGCTGACTTCAAGCAGGTGGTCGCCCGTCTATCTGCTTTGCCGCAGGCTAAAGGTTGGGTGCCGCATTGGGTACGAAGCGTTGATGCAGACGAGGCGTCAGAGATAGCAGGTATGGCCCTAAGCCAGGGCGGGTTATATTTTCCTTGTGCTTGGTCTGTGAGGCCTCGCGCATTATTGCAGGCTCTGGCTCATACCGATAGTGTGACAGTCATCAATCAAAAAGTTATGAAGGTAATCGCCACAAAAAGTGACTGGCTACTCGAATTTGAAGCGAGCTTGATGTCAGACCCTTACGATGTGGTGGTGTTGGCCAATGGTTTAGGGGCCAAAACTGTTTTAAGTGAATCGGGTCTGATGGCATCACAAAATCGTTTGCGAAATATGTATGGTATTGCAGGAGAAGTGACTCATTTACCAGCGGAAAAGCTTGGGGGTGGCCCACAATGTATGGTTGCCGGAGAGGGTTATGTTTTACCTGCCTCGGATGGTTTATGTACGGTTGGGGGTACCTATGCACTAACAGCACTGTCGGCTCAATGTGAACCGGGTGGCGTGCAGATGAATGTTAATCGTGCAGCTGAGTTACTTAATCAACCTGATTTGCCCCAAAAATTGTCTGGGATGCCATTATCGGGTTGGGCAGGATGGCGTGCTGTGTTACCAAACCGTATGCCTGTTATTGGCCCGGTTGATGGGCAAAAAGGCTTGTGGTTGGCGACTGGTTTTGGCTCAAAAGGTCTAACTTGGTCGGTATTGGCAGCAAATCAAGTGGCCAATGGGGTGCTTGGCAGGCCTAATTTCATGCCAGAAAGGCTATTTATGGCAGTTTTGCCCACTTTATTTAAGTAAATTCACGATTCAAGTTTATAAAAACTTGTAAATCCGTCAAAATACGTACTTTGGTCAAAGATTTGCATCCTATAACTATGAATCTCGAATCTCTCACACTGGTCGAGACGTCTACCTCGAAAATTCGTATTGACGCCGGCGCATCTTTAAATATCGTCATAGAGCCTCATGCGCCCGGTACGTTCCGTGTTCGGGTGGGCGCAGAAAGTGAGCTCGCTCACGACCCTGTTTTAACAGGTCGTAAACGTGTGCACGCTGAAGCCCTATTAATTCGTAACGAGTCAATAGGTGAGGCGCAAATTCAATCTTTGTTGGGCCAAGCGGGTTGGTTACTCACCCAAGGTGATATTTATTTGCAAGTTGACCGAGACCCGTTTTGCATTAAGTTAATGCGTCAAGATGAGGTGCTACTCTCAACTACGCTTGATGGGTTGGCGTGTGAGTTTGATCGGTGGTGTTTTGGTTTCGATTTGACCCCAGGCGCTGCCATACATGGGCTTGGTGAAACCGCTGGCGATTTTGATCGTCGTGGCGAATATGTAGTGTCTGATGACGCGAGCCACCGTGCACTGCCTATCGCATGGTCGCCGCAAGGTGGTTGGGGTATTTATGTTAATACCTTAGGCCGTGTTGACCACGATTTAGGTCACACAGACGCTGATGTATATGAAATTCACGCTGAATCAAAAATTCTCGATTTTTTCATTTTTGCAGGTGATCCAACTGAAGTATTGAACCAGTACACCCAGCTGACAGGTCGCGCTGGTCAACCGCCTTTATGGGCCATGGGGCCCTGGTTAAAGCAACCGGAGGGTAAATCGGTTACAGAAACCATCGAGTTTGTGCAGTCATTACGGCAAATTGGTGTTTCTATCGATGTAGTCGAAATGAGTGAACCCATGTGTTGGGCTTTTCAAGAAACAAAATTAACGATAGGTTGGCACAAAGCCCGTTTCCCAGACGCTAAGCAAGTACTTGATTATTTTGCACGCCAAGCAATACAAGTTTGTTTGCCAACTGCCCCGGTCATTGAAGTGGGCACTGAAACATTTGAAGACCTTGAAGATCGCGGTTGGTTACTTGCCCGTGAAGATGGTGAGCCCTGTGTGTTTCCGGGTCAAGCCATAACGGGTGGCATTGATTTTGGGTTGTTAGACTTGACTCATCGTGATGTGTATAAGCTTTGGGTTGAACGCCATCGTCAACTTATTGAAGACGGTGTGGGTGCTTTTTCATGCGATGCGCAGTTTAATCTGCCAGACGATGTTTTTCCACGTGGTGAAGAGCCCGCTGCACTGTTGCGTGTTTTATACCCTGCTTTGGTGCGACAGGCGCTCAACGAAGCCGCTACAGGGCACAAGGTGCCTCCTGAGGCGGTTGTGCTCACTCACGATTTGAACCCGGGTGTACAACGTTACGCATGGCAAGCCGCCCATGTTGTGCCCGACACTTGGCAGGGTATGGCGCAATCCTTACGCTTGGCTTTATCAGCAGGTGATAATGGAGTGGCCTCACATGCGCATGGTCTAAAACTGGGGGCTCAGCACTCAACTGAGGAAGATATTGCGCGTCATTTACGCTGGTTGGCCATGTCAGTTTTTTCAACCAATTTTAGTATCGATGCCTACGAGGCTGAGTTGTCTGCTCCAGGTTGGAGCGATAAAACGCGCGAGATCGCTGCGCAGTGGCTGCAGTGGCGTTATCGGTTGATTCCTTATGTTCTGGGCCTGATCGAAGATGCTGCACGCACGGGTGCACCTGTTCAGCGAACCATGGCACTGTCGTTTCCACTAGATGTCCGTGCGCATGCTTGGTCAATGCAATACATGCTGGGCCCTGCGTTATTGGTCGCCCCAATTTTGACGCCAGGTAACAAAATTAAAGTTTATTTGCCTGCCAATGAAGCGTGGTGGGATTTGGCAACAGGCTGGCGATACGAAGGCGGCACGGAACTTGAGGTTGAGGTTGGCCTTGATTCAATGCCAGTATTTGGTCGCGAGGGTCACATGCTCTGCTTAGGGTTGCCGGTTAACCACACGGCCGAGTTCAACACAGCTCGTTTGCTTGATGAAGTTTGGATGTTCGGTATGCCCGTGCACAACCCAACTGTTATGCGTAACAAAATTCGTGTGATGCAAATGCAAGGTTCAAGTTATATCAAAGGTCTTGAAGGTTTAAAGATTTTGCCCTCTGAGGGTTTAGAGGTCAAAAGACGTGGTGCAGAGGTGCGAATTTCAAGGGCTCGTTGAATTAAAAAGACACGGTCATTTGACAGGTTAGCTCATGCTTGCCATAATAGCGGGCTTGGGTCGGTAGCTCAGTTGGTTAGAGCAGCGGACTTTTAATCCGTTGGTCGTGGGTTCGAATCCCACCCGACCCACCAAGTAATTTAAAAGCCCCTGAATAATTGTTCAGGGGCTTTTTATCTCTTACGCTAATATGTTGAAAAGTCGGTTAGATTTTCTAGCAAAGGTAATCATCATGCTGGAACGGCTCTTAAGATAAACTGATACGCCATGGCGTCATTCATAGCTTCTTTAGCATTGGCGCCAAAGGTTCGAGCCATTTCACCGATTAAAGGTAAAAATTTCTCTCTTTCTGGCTCATCAAAAATTCTGGGCCCCCCTTGTACGATGCTAAATCCGCACTCATTAAACATTTCATTAATGGTTTGTCGAGTAAACCAACGCAAATGTGTACGATCAAATATACCGCTGTCTACATATCTAAAATCACCCACGCTGAGCTTTGCAAAAACAGACCAGTGTTGTACGTTGGGTATTGATGCAACAATTGTGCCATGAGCGGGAATGACTTTTCTGATTTCTCGCAAAATACGCCATGGGTCGCTTAAATGCTCGAGAGTGTCTGCAAAAACCCAGCAATCTTTGCCAGTATGCCTGCCATAAAAGTCTTCACCTTGGCTTTCAATATTGACAACCTCAACTTGGTCACAGAACCTTTTTGCCAACTCAACGTAGCTCGGTTCTATATCTATACCCAAATACTGACAGGTCGGGTTGATAATTTTAAATTCTCTTGCTAGCGCACCAGAGCTGCAGCCAATCTCAATCACATGCATCGAATGTGACGGTATAAAACGCAACAAATCTGGGTTATGAACGTCGTGAATGGGAGTTTGTTTCATAATAATTCAACCAAAGTCGATCTGCAGCAATAAAGTGAAAAGGGTAATACTCGACCAGAACATATAATTGAGAGTGAAGTTGAAATAAAGCGTGAGATTACCTTTTTAGTTGTGTCATACGCACTTCGAAATGAATGCTTGCCGTGCGGGTATTTTTTAAATGTTGTTGATTATGTTAAGGGGGGTATAGTGATGCTTCAAAACAAGAACCAACAATTAGACTGGCCCATTTGTCATTCAGAGATTAGTCTATTAGGCTTAGTAGATTTTAACAAGTCATGTGGTGGCGACCTTCCAAATTCAGGAAAATTAATCGATTACCATGTTTGCAACATCTGTCAGTTTGTTTTCTCTCAAGAAATGTACGGTTGGCCAAAAGAACAGTTTATTAACGAGGTTTACAACTAACAGTATGTGAAGGTAGATGAAGATTACCTTCAAAAAAGACCAGAAGGTAATGCCAGATTAATTCACAAGACATTTACAAATAAAGAAGGCATTAGGCGTCTCGACTATGGTGGTGGAAATGGTGTGTTGAGTGAATGCTTAAGGTTACAAGACTGGAATAGTCAATCATATGATCCGTTCAACTCCGAAGACGAGCCCATAGAAAGTTTGGGCACATTTGATTTGATAACGGTTTTTGAGGTGTTTGAACATGTGCCAAACGTAAATGAGTTATTTACAAACCTTTCACGGTTAACTGATAACCAGTCTATGGTTATTTTTTCAACATTGCTATCAGACGGGCAGTTGAACGCGGCAACAAAAATTGATTGGTGGTATGCCTCGCCCAGAAACGGTCACATTAGTTTATTTTCAAAAAAATCACTTCAACTGCTTGCAAGTCAGCATAGTTGGAATCTACATAGTTTTAGTCAAAATTTACATGTTTTATACAAAATACCTTCTAAGTGGAATCAACACCTTTTTAATTAAGGCCCATTTTTTAAGTTCTAATGCGTACAGAACAAATAATTGGCAATAACTTATGATTCGTATCACTGAAATTCGCTTGCCTGTTGGCCATGCCCCTGAGGCGCTTGAAGAAGCGGTGTTGAAGCGATTGCATTTGCATCCTGCAAATTTAATAAGCTTTGAAATGTACAAACGCAGTTACGACGCTAGAAAAAACACAACACTTTCTTTCATTTATACGGTTGATCTTGTCGTTGAAAACGAAGACCGAGTGCTTGAACAATTCGCAGATGATATTCATGTTGGCCCAACGCCCGACACGAGTTACCATTTTGTCGCTGACGCTAAGCAAATAGTGTCCCACGTTAACGCTCCGACCTTCCTACAACCTGTTGTTATTGGCTTTGGCCCCTGTGGTATTTTTGCGGCCTTAATATTGGCTCAAATGGGGCTTAAACCTATTGTGCTTGAACGCGGCAAACAAGTGCGTGAGCGCACGCAAGATACATGGGCGCTTTGGCGAAAAAACGTGCTGAACCCCGAGTCAAATGTTCAGTTTGGTGAGGGCGGGGCGGGTACGTTTTCTGATGGCAAACTGTATAGCCAAATTAAAGACCCTAAGTTTTATGGCCGTAAGGTCATTCATGAATTTATTAGAGCTGGGGCACCAGATGAAATTCGTTATGTTGCGAAGCCCCATATCGGTACCTTCCGACTCGTGGGTGTGGTTGAAAAAATGCGCCAAGAAATGATAGAGCTGGGCGGTGAAATTCGTTTTTCACAAAAAGTTATTGGCTTCGATATTGAAAATGATCAAATCAAAGGCGTCAAAATAGAAGGGCATGAAGACTTGGCAGCTAATCACGTCATTCTTGCATTGGGGCACAGCGCGCGCGATACCTTTGAAGCGTTACATGATGCGGGTGTGTTTATGGAAGCGAAGCCTTTTTCGGTTGGCTTTCGCATTGAACACCCACAGTCATTAATTGACAAAGCCCGTTTAGGTCCACATGCCGGAAACGAATATACCGGCGCAGCAGATTACAAGTTGGTCTATCACGCCAGCAATGGCCGCTCTGTTTACAGCTTCTGTATGTGTCCAGGCGGTACGGTTGTGGCGGCCACTTCTGAACTCAATCGTGTGGTTACCAATGGCATGAGCCAATATTCACGTAACGAGCGAAATGCCAATGCTGGCATTGTGGTTGGTATTACACCAGAAGATTACCCGGGTGGCCCCTTGGCTGGCATTGAGTTTCAACGCGCTCTAGAGTCGAAGGCCTATGAAATGGGCGGCTCAACATACGAGGCCCCTGGGCAATTGGTGGGTGACTTTTTAGAGGGTAAACCTTCAACTGAATTCGGTAGTGTGATGCCGTCTTACAAGCCTGGTGTGCATTTGACCGATCTGGCTGACAGCTTGCCCGCTTATGCCATTGAAGCCATTCGAGAAGCCATTCCTGCTTTTGAAAAGCAGATCAAGGGATTTTCAATTAAAGACGCCGTGCTCACAGGTATTGAAACCAGAACTTCTTCACCTCTGCGCATCACGAGAGACGCTAACTTTCAGAGCATGAATGTTAAAGGCTTATACCCTGCGGGCGAAGGGGCGGGTTATGCTGGCGGAATTTTATCAGCAGGCGTAGATGGCATAAAGGTCGCTGAGGCGGTGGCGCTGAGTTATCTATCTAAACAATGACCCGCTATGTTTTTTATTCAACTCAATGTTTGTATCGTAAAAAATTTTAGTGATGGTCCTTGCATATAGTTCGTATACGTACTAAAATTGTACGTATACGAACTATATTAAAGAGATGTCACATGACATTTAAATTGTTGATGAAAGAGCTGGTCTCAACGTATCAAGCTTTTGAGCATTACTCAAATACCCACATTAAAGAAAAGGGGTTGACGATGACTCAATTTGATATTTTGGTAACACTGGGCAATCAACCTCCAATGACCTGCAAAGAACTCGGTGAAAAAACGCTAGTCTCGAAGGGAACGTTAACGGGTGTACTAGAACGCTTACAAGGTAAGGGTTTGATTGAAAAGTTTACGAACGAAGAAGATGGGCGCAGTTATCAAATCGGTCTATCAGAGGCTGGAAATGTTTTATTTCAAACCATATTCCCAGAGCACATGCTGTATTTAGAAAGAGCATTCGGAAAATTAAGCCAAAAAGATATCAATCAAACAGTCAGTGCATTACAGGTAGTGAAAGAAATTTTTTAAAGTGACGTAAAAAACAACCATCGTATGCTGAAGAGCGCACGGTTGTCAGAACCTAAGCAACGATACCTATTTATTTTTAAGAGAAAAAACGATGAGCAAAATTCTACATATTAAATCAAGCATTTTTACGGCTGGTGGGTACTCGGGTCAATTGACAGACAAGTTCGTTAAAAATTTAGTTAAAAAAAATGCAAATGCTGATGTTGTCGTTAGAGATTTCGCAAAAGACGGCGTGCCCCATTTAGATGAAGCACGATTCATGTCTTTTTTAACGCAACCTGAAGCTCGAACTGAAGAACAGGATAAAGTTGTCGCTTATTCAGATGCGCTGATTAAAGAGCTTAAAGAGGCTGATGTGATTGTGTTGGGCTTGCCCATGTACAACTTAGGCATACCTTCAAACCTTAAGGCATATTTTGATCATATTGGCCGTGCTGGCGAGACCTTTCAATATACCGAGACCGGCCCAGTGGGTTTGGTGACTGGCAAAAAAGTATATGTGGTTGCCACACGTGGTGGCAATTACCAAGGCACGCCTTATGACACCCAAACGGGTTACATCAACGTATTTTTAGGTTTTCTGGGCATCACAGATGTAGAGTTTGTGTACGCTGAAGGTTTGAATATGGGCGAAGAAGCCAAGGCTACCGCTCTTGAGGCAGGCATCACTCAGTTAGAAAAAATAGCTTCATAAACTTGTTTGTTATTACTCGCTTAGCCAACTAACTATCTGGCTAAGCGAGTTCAAAGGCCGTGAAACACTTTATAGGCACGCAACTATTTTGCAGGCCTATGCATGGCACAAATTTTATTACCCGCTGGGTCTCTAAGCCAAGCTATGTAAATCGTGCCGGCTACACCATCGCGATAACCTGGGTCACCTTCGCAAGAGTGCCCGCCGTGCGCCACGCCAATCGCGTGAAAGGCATCGACATCATCTTTTGACTTTGCAACAAAACCAATGGTGCCACCGTTGGCGTGAGTGGCCTCTTTGCCATCAATAGGTTTTGTAATAGCAAAAACACCGCCCGCACCCCGATAAAAATATCGACTATGACTAAAGCTTCCCGGTTTTACCCCTAGCGTTCCTAAGGCGGCATCATAAAAATCTCTTGAAGCTTCTAAATCGTTTGCACCCAGCATAATGTGGCTAAACATAAATTTTCCTAATTGTTAAGTTCAAAATTGAAGTGCAACACTAACTTTGAGGTACTGTTATTGAGGTACTGTGTTGCGATGAATACCAAATGCAAACATTTTAACTGCGAAGAGCGAACAATTGTTTAGTTGAGCATGGCCATAATATTGGTGAAAAAGTTTTATTCAGCCTGACTCATTGTTGCATCAAATCGATAAGAAAAATGAGCTCGTATGGGGGAGGATTGACGGTTAATAATTAAACATTTGGCTTAGGCCGAGCATGTGCTGTAGCACTCAGTATCATGTGAGGAAAGGTTATTATCGCAAGCCTAATAAACACTGAGCTAAGTTGGCTGCGACAGTTAAGCCTTATACCAAACTGAGCGATCATGATGAATTATCTATTTTGGCGTTAAGTCTTGAGTTACTAATTTGTTACTTAGCGGAATGTAAGTGATTTTATCGCCCGTGAAGTTTGTTTTCTTCAAGTCAAGTTTTTTAATGTTTAAGTCACCATACGTTCTGTAAAACGCGACGCGCTGATTCAAATCGTAAACTGTGACCCATTGGGTGTAGTCGTACTCAACTGAGGCCGGTTGACCGTTTTGAGCGGGTGTGCGACCGGCGACTGCCCCTTTAGGAATATCAACCGCATTTAAAATATGAAAAGCTAAGTTGATTGATTCATCAGTTGTTTTTGGTTGAAGGGCTGTATATGCTAATGCTGTAGCCCTGACAAAACGACTGGGTGGCGTGTAATCACCTGGTAAACCCATAAGGCCGCTGCCTTGACCGATCGGATCAATTTGAACAGAACCCAGCTTAAAGCCATCAACATTGACGCTTGTTAAATTAGAATAATTTCTAAGATTGGTCATATGCCAGTCAAAGTTAGGTGAGTTTGTTAAAACGCCTAAAGGGTTGTCATGAATGTTTAATTCGCCATCGACATACTCGACTACGATTGAAGCGCCTTGCGCATCACGAATAGACCAGTGCAAGGGTTGATCGCCAAGTTGTGGTACGGCTGCTGTGAAAACATTCACTGAAGGTAAGGCTTCGCGAACTTCTGCTACCGTTTTAAATGAGCTTAAAACCCAATTGACTAAGTTGAGGTTGTCAACGGATTGGTTGGCCTTAGGGTCAAACGCAGGGTATTTCACAAAGCCAGGTATGAACAGAGCATTAGCTGATAGGCCAGCTTCGTTAATGCCATCAGTTGAAATGTCAAAACCAAGTGTGCTCAAGCCCACGAAACCGACCTTAGCTTTAAATGTTTTAAGCACTTTAAAGTCTGGTGAGCGAATGGCGAGTTCATAGCCTACCGGCACAACCATCAGCTTGCTGTCAAGGTTAATGCCAAACTCCATTGACCGCCCGGTTATCCATGAACCATCTTGGGCTTGAATTCTAAAGGTTGTGCAAGCTAAAACAGGAGCAGCGCTGGCGCTTAAAAGAAAAACGAAACACATTAACTTAGCCGTCAAGCGTTTAAAAGAGGAGGTGGCGGTTATTTTCATGTGAGAAGCCTTTTGACATGCGGGGTTTAACATACGATATTCAGGCATTACGTTGAATCTGTTTAAAAAACTCTAACATATGCGTGATATTTATTCAGATTTTTTTGCTAATGTCTGCATAACATCATGGTCATCTTAGTTTGTGAGGCGTTATGCGCATAAGCTGTTTGTATGTTTGTATGTTTGTATGTTTATATGCCTAATTTACGTTTTTTAATAATATGAAAAATAAAACCAATCCTGATCTTAAATCATCTTGTGAAAATTTAACGGTTATGTACGATGGTGCTTGTCCACTGTGTCGTCGAGAAATCGGTATTTATCAGTCACTTTCACCACTCGAGCCAGTCAGTTGGTTAGATGTCAGTGCAAAAAATGAAAATATGAGTCCTGAAGAACAAGCACGTTTTATGGCGCGATTTCATGTTCGAACAAAAGATGGGCACTTATTGAGTGGGGCAGCAGCATTTGTCGCCCTATGGCTTACCATGCCGGGCTGGCGATGGCTTGGGCGTTTCGGTCAATTGCCTGGTATGACTGAACTTATGGAAGTTTTTTACAATGGTTTTTTGCGAATTAGACCTTCTATACAAAAGCTCTTTAAATAATCTTTTATACAATTAACAGAACGCATTTAATCTAATTCTTAATATGAATAGCCCAGCCACAATTGAGTTAAAAAATTTCAAAATAAATACCCAGATCGGGTTATTTGGTTTGGGTGAAATTGCCCCCAAAGAACATCTGCTTGATCTCACGCTTTCGATTGACCCGAAGTATGTATTGATTGAGCAAGATGGCATGCAACACGTATTCGACTATGACCCTCTTATTGCTGATATTGAGCGCTTGGCAAGCGACTGCCATTATGAAACACAGGAACGTTTGTTAACTTGTATTGCACAAGCGTGCGCGAGTTACGATCAAATTAATTCTGTAGAAATTTTCCTCCGTAAAAGCCCATTAAAAAATGGCTCTGGCTCTTTAGGCTTACGCATCATGCTCGATAAACAGGTACTAAATAAAAAATCGTAATCACTTGAGCATCATAAACAATGAACTAAACACACAAAATCGTTTGGAGTCACTCCCACCGTGCTTTCGTTGTTTCAGGTGAAAACGCTTAGGCTCAAGGTCGATCAGTCAGCGCAATGTTAAGGGGTTGTTCTAATCTAGCGTATGGCCTTTGATGGGTGGACGCAATACATTTGATCTGCCATCAATAAAGATGCGTTTGCGATAAACTTTTTTGTTCAAGCATTTTTTTGATATGCCTCTAATGAGCGGCAGCAGGTGGTTTTTGTTTTGGCTGACAAGAACCGTTACGATTGCTGCGTTTCCATCAATGACTTGAGTGGGTAACGCTGTCTGATTTTCTGACAACCACAAATCTGCGTCGTGTTCATCTACAAAAATCCAGCCGCTGTAAGCAACAATTTTCCCGTCTTTAACAACAGCAACATTGTTTTTCAATAGTAACTGCTCGTAAAGTCTTTCTACCATAAGACCAAATGAAAAAGCATTGAACGGTGGAAACCGCGAAACAAGCCAAACGACAGACATTAAATTTCTATCATTTAACTCACAGGTCACAACGTTTGGTGGTGATATTTTCAAAATCATTTCAGGCCATTCGCAATTGACTTGGCTTCGGGTAGCAGACGCAAATATAGCATCGCCATGACGCCAATCGCAGGGCCGGGTAACAATATTAAAAATACCCATTGCCAACTATGCCAGTATGCAGCCGCGAGCGGCAATATCCAAATCGTCACCACAGTTAGCATAAAACCCAAACCCAATTGCATCGTTAACGCCGTACCGATATACATTGGGTCGCCAAGCTCCGTTACCATAGCTGAAAACTGAGCCGAATCGGCAACGACGGTAAAACCCCAAATTAAACTGACTGCGATCAGTAACCATAATGGCCCGTCAAATAAAAAGCCAGCCAACACGGCGCACGACCCCGATATACCCATCATGATACTGGTTGTGGCGGTTCGACCCAATCGATCACCCATTAAGCCCCCAGCAATGCAACCGATTGCACCGATAGCAATCACTGCAAACGTGAGCCACGAAGCGGCACTTGCCCCACCAATATGCTGCGCGGCAAGCGACATATGTGCAAACGTTAAGAACCAAGCCCACATGGCGTACAGTTCCCACATGTGACCAAAGTAGCCTATGCTCGCAAGCACGACGCCTCGGTTTTGAAAGACTTGTCGAATACGCCCTAGGTTAAAGGGTGCACGTGGAAAGGGAAAGGGCCCCTCATGAATAAATGTCCAGACAAGTAAACCGCCCAAAGCAGTTGCGACAGAGGTTGCGATGATAACAAGTTGCCACTGCAAGCCACCTACGGCATTGACGAAATGAGGTAATGCCGAACCCAGTGTCAGCGCACCAATTAATACACCTAAAGCCAACCCACGCCCGCGTGTAAACCACGTGGCAATGAGTTTCAAAGCAGGGGGGTAAACCAAAGCTAAAAATACCCCCGTTAAAATACGCAAACAAATGGCACTCCACACGCCATCCGATAAAAGGATGCCAGCGTTGGCTAATGCCGATCCTGTTGCACCATAGATCATGAGTTTTTTGCTAGAAATCAAATCCGAAAGCCCAAATACACTTGAGCCTACAGCGCCCAACACAAAACCGACTTGCACGCCAATCGTGAGCCAGGCTGAGAGCGTGGGGGTTAAACCCCATAGTTCTTTTAATTGAGAGATAACCGCGGTTGCTGAAAACCAAGTGGTCATTGAAAGCAATAGGCAGAACGCTAGCAGACTAAGTACACTCCAGCGAGCCTTTGGCTGAGTGTTGAGGTCAGGTGACATACCGTTAGTGTTTAACCCGAAAATCTGACACCGCAAGCAGCATCATGTGAGGCACGGTAACGGCTGCAAGCCCGATAAAGACCAATCTTAAAATCATAGAATCGACTGGTAAATCTGACCATAAAAAATAAAGGGCGGCCATAAGTATTAAGGTGAATACTGTGTAAATCAGTGCCATACGTAACAAGCGTGTGTGCTCTTTGGGGTTTGCATATCGAAACAAACCTGCCAAATGACGCGGACTGTGTAACAAGCAAAAGTACAAAGCAAAGTAAACAAGTGGTGAAGCCACGTAAGCCAGTATTAACAACCCTGCATATTCAAATGCCGATAACCACTGCCTCTGAACACTCGTGATAGAAATCAGTAACACCATGGCACTTGCGATTGCCCAAGCAGGCATGGCCAACTCATAGGCCAGTACACCACCGCCAGTACCTGACAACTGTGTAAAGATGAATGCCACGTTTTCGGTATGAAAGGCAATGGGCATTAATATCAACAGCATTCCAACGCAAAGCCTTAACAAGCGGTTCATATCGAATGCCCAGTCACCAGAAAAATGCCAGGCACTTATCGCTAAAAAAACCATTAAGCTTGCGACGGGTAGCCACACCCAGGTTAAGACGACTAGGGCAGCTATGAGCAGGTAAACCAAATTGAACAGTACTGCTTGTTGGGGTGTTTGGCTTAAGCCCACACGCTCAGCTACCCAAGGGTCAAGCGCCCCATGTGGCAAGCCTAAAAAAATCACTAGAACAGCTAAACCATAAATTTGCACAGTAGGTGAAATCAAATCGGGCAATAGCATCCACAACACAGCCACTGAAAAAGCCACGATCGGGAAAATCAAGCGTTCGATCTTGGAAGGGGTTGGCTGTGACGAGGTTGTGTTTTGCATCATAGAGCGTAGCGTTGACGCGCAAGTAGTGCTTTGATGAAAGGTATTTTAGGTACATGGGCGATGATGTGTAAACAATCAAGTAAAGAAGCTTGGTCGTTCATAAAGCGAATAAATCGATCAGGTTTGGTTTGGCTCAGCAGGTTGTCAAATAGAACGGGGGCGAGGGCGGAGTCTTTTTGAAGAGCCTGTAAAAAAATCTGGTCCATTTGCTGCATTAAAAACCCCGATACGGTTTGAGGCAAAAGCGTACCGTTATCAACGTACTGTTTGGCACACAACTCAGCCCAGCGTTGAATGCGTAAAAAACCATACCCCGATGAAGGTCGCAGGGCACCACCTGCCATACCGGCTCGTATGGGCTGGGGTGAAGTTGAAGGTGCCCCATTGGGTAAACCCATAGGCAGGTTGCCATATTCAGTACGAACGATGTGTGCATGAGCCCAGCCGCGCTTGTGTAGCAATTTATCAAGTTCAATCTGAAGGTCTGCTTGGGTGGGGCGAGTTTTTGCAAAAACAGTCACCTCAACCAACAGCTGTTGCGCACTAAGCGGCAGCAGATAGGTAAAACAAAACTCACCGTCGAGCAGTCGCATATCGGTCATTAGCTCAACTTGAGTCACATCAATATCGGTAGGTTGATCAAATAGAATTTCAACTCCCAGAAAACTTTGTATGAGCGTTGACTGCTGAACCAAGCTTGAGGGCGGGGGCCGTGTATCAATAACCTGTTGCGCCATGAAGGTGGTTGAGTTCGTGGCAACCCGCCAACCTGCTGGCTCTAAATAAACCTCTTGAACAGTTTGTCCCAGCGCTAAATTTATGGCTGAACAGCCTTGAATGGCTAACTGACTTTTTTGGTAGAAATCGCCTGAACGAATATACTGATACAGAAAATCAACGTGACTTTTAAACTGCTTAAGCTGGTTGTGTTGACCAAACGACCATTGCGGCCATGCACAACTGACCCAATCTGTTAACGCGTGTTGAGCGGGTGCCCAAAAGCACCAGCTTCTATCGTCTTGGTACGTTGTTCTGGGTTCAATGATGACAACTGATTGCTTAACATCGTGCTTAGCAAGCTCTCGGGCCAGTGATAAGCCAGCACAGCCACCACCTAGAATCGCTAAATCAACCTGTTTAATCAAACTCATACATTGGTCGTTTTTTGAACACCAAAGCAGTTTTGTAATGCTTGATGAAGCGCAGGGTCATGCTCGACAGACTTCCGCTTTGATAAAAATCTCCATGCATGGTTTGTGAGCGCTTTAGTCGCACATAAGACTTTGTGTGAATGTGGAACGACAGCACGTTGCTTCCAAGAGGCATAGCCTGAATCGGCTACCACTTCACCAATTTCACGGTACACCATAGCCGCAACAACAATACCGTAGCGTGCACCCCATGGTAAATAACGCACGCCGGCTAGACCACTTTGATAGTACACATCAGCCAGTTTTAAAATGCGTTGAGTTGCTTGCTGCAGTGTTTTTTGTTGATCTGAGTTAGGGTCGATGATGTCAGTTGCAGACAAGTCACCTAACCAGCTAGCCGGCAGGTAAACACGTCCTTTAGCGGCGTCTTCTCCTACATCGCGGGCAATATTTGTCAATTGCATGGCAATACCGAGGTCAATCGCAAAAGGCCAAGCTTGCGTGTCACGCACATCTAATATAAAACACATCATCAAACCGACTGTGCCAGCTACTTCGTATGCATAATGAAGCAATTCAGCCTCTTCTTTTATGCTACGGGGTAACAAGTCTGACTGAACACCTGTAATAAGTGACATCACCGGTTCTTCGGGCATTGATAGAGATTGCATCAAAGCAATCATTTTTGATACACAAGGCTGTGTTGAGTGTCCTTCTTTCAAGGAAACCTTAAGAATATTGATGTCTTGTGATGCACGCAACGGATCAGTACTTTCATCTACCAAATCGTCGACATAACGACAAAAAGCGTATAAGCGTGAAGCTCTAATGCGGTATGTTGGGCCCAGTAGCCTGCTTGCGAAGTAAAAACTTCTGCCGTTAGACTTTAAAACTGCGATGGCTTGATCATCAGTTAGGGGCATTAGTGTTCAATTTAGGAGCATGCAGGAAGTAGGCGATCAACTACCTTAGCAGACGACAACACGCCGGGTAGCCCAGCACCAGGGTGGGTGCCAGCACCGACTAAAAATAGATTGGCAGGCCCTTCACCCCGATTGTGGAAGCGGAACCAAGCCGATTGGCTAAATAATGGTGACACTGAAAAACCAGCTCCATCTGGCGACAGATAGCGGTCTTCGAAATCAACTGGCGTCATATAAAACTGGCTCACAATCGTTTGGCGCAAACCAGGCAGTGTCGTTTTATCTAGCGCGTCAATCACACGCTCGGCTAAGTCTGGGCCAGATTTGTTCCAGTCAACATTACCTTGCAGGTTGGGTACCGGAACTAACGCATAAAAACTGTCACAGTTAGGCGGCGCAAAACTGGCGTCAGTCGCCGTGGGACGATGCAAGTAAATTGAAAAGTCATCAGCCAGTATTTTGCGATTAAAAATATCGTTTAAAAGCTCTCTGTAGCGAGGTCCCATCCATATGGTGTGATGCGCAACATCAGTGTATTGGCGGGTAGTGCCAAAAAATAGCACAAATAGCCCCATTGATTTTTTCCAACGATTGGCTTTAATTCGAGCCGACCACTTGACGCTTTCTTCAGGCAGCAGTTTGTTGTAGAGATGTACAGGGTCAACATTTGAAATCACCCAGTCAGCAGGTAGTGTTTCTTGATGACCATTAGCGGTCTCAATATTGACGTTTTGAATGCGGCCGGCTTGATTCGACAAAGAAATAACCGTTGTATTGAGTCTGATTTCAATGCCTTCTTCAACCATTAATTTTTCGAAGGCATCAACTAATGCACCGGTGCCACCCATCGCGAAATGCACACCGTGGGCTTGTTCTAAAAAGTGAATCAGACCGTAAATACTGGTGGTATCAAACGGGTTGCCGCCCACCAATAAGGGTTGTATTGAAAAAGCTTGGCGTAAATGATCGCTTTTTAGAAAGCGACACACCATTTGCCAAACCGTTTGCCAAGCCCTTAGTTTGGTTAGGTGAGGTATTTGAGCCAACATGAAGGTGATGCTATCGAACGGACGGTCTGATAGTTTGGTAAAACCAATGTTGTACATTTTGCGCGAGTGTGCCAACAACCGTTGGTAACCCTCGACATCGTCTGGGTTGATACGTTTAATTTCAGCCAAAGTGTCTTCTAACGTACCTCCATAATCAAAATGGTTTCCATCAGAAAACTCAAAACGATACCAAGGCTTAAGGGGTACCAGCGTTACGTAGTCTTTAATTGACTTATTAAAGAGCCCAAATAATTCATCAAATAAAAAGGGTGCCGTCAAAACAGTTGGGCCCGCATCGTGTTTAAAGCCATCACGCTCAAATACTTGTGCTCTGCCCCCTAGACGAGGACAACGATCGACTAGGGTGACCGTGTGACCTTTAGCGCGCGCTCGAAGCGCTGCAGCCATGCCACCGAAACCACCCCCTAAAACAATCACTTGGCTCATACATTCTCAATACTTGACGACTGCGGGGCATCAAATTTTTCTTTCAATGCCTCGCATAGTTTAATAAAGTAGGCTCCGCTATTTGCGGGTAACTTAGCGGCATACTCCGTAGCAAACTTTAGGTGTTCTTTTGCCAAAAGTTTAGCTTGGGTTAAAGCCTCTGGGCGAGTAACACCTGTATTCTCTAAAATACCAACAATATTAGTACGGCTATTTGCCAGGTCAGCTTGAAGGTCACTCATGTCGTCGGCAATTTGGTAGGCGACAGCAAACGATTCACCCGCAATTTTAGCAAAGGGTAGTGCAGTGGGTTCGTTCGCACTGATCATGACAAGCTCAAGCGGTAAAGCTAACAAACTACCAGTCTTGCCTTTTGCCATGTCGAGGTAAGTTTTAACGTCA
>CALBMZ010000092.1 GCA_937896225.1 uncultured Alcaligenaceae bacterium
TGCAAACCGTACTGAGCACGAACCTCAAGGTCATTGGCCTCAAACGCTTGAATGCCTAGGTTCAAACGACCCAGCACCGATGGTCCGTTAGTGATCACATCATACGTGCCCGTACCCGCCACCCCATTGGCAAAGGCCATCTGTGTCGAGACGTTGTTATTGGGCAAGAAGCTTGCACCCGCACTCACATAAGATTTAATGCGACGCTTTCCATCAGTCACCATATCCGTACCAAACTCAACCATCGGTGAAATCGCCACGTTGTATTGGTTGCTTGAATTGGCCTTCAAAGCCAAAGGACCTGAACCTGACTCGGTATAACCTGAAACGCTGCTATAGATCAAATCTAAGTCAACATAAGGCTTAATGTAATGGTCTGCACGTTCAAAGGTATAAGCAGTACGTAAGCGCATACCCACCATCGCCATGTTGGCGCTGCTCGTGTACAGATCAGACATCGCGGCTGCGGCCCCATTTGCGCCAAGCTGAGGGGTGCGATTATTGTCAAACGAACCATATGCCAACCCTAACGAACCGCCAAACGACCATTGGTCGACATCTCTTTTCAGAGAAACCGAAGCGTTAAAGAACTGACCGTTGCTTGTTAACCCCGTTGAGGTTAAATAGTTGTTGGCATAGCCGAGCGCAAAGCCAGTAGACCATTGCGTATTGACCTGCTTTTGTGCACCTAAACGAATGCCGCCAGCACTGACGTTATAGCCCGAGTTGGAGGAATTTGCAGACTGTTCAGCTAGGCTACCTGTGATCTGTGCCCAGACGCAGTCACTCTGATTAAGCTTTAACCCTTGCTCAGTCACCATTGGGCAAGACAAGCTGTCAGTCAAGGCCGTAGCAAACACCGTTTTCATCTGAATGGCTTGACTATTCAACACCTGACCTGAAAGTTGGTTTAATGTGTTCTGGTAGCCAGCAGTATCACCTTGAGCAAACTCATGAATATACCCAAATACGCTAGCTCGCCCGACATCTGACTGTTCCCATGCGCGCTGAAGGTAACTTGCTACAGAATTTTGGTTATCCGTTAAAGCATACCCAGCTGAAGTGAAATGGGCAGTAGGCGTAGCAACAATTTGATTTCCGGCAACAACAGCTGAACGCCAATCAAATACTAATGTATCAACCATAGAGCTTTGACCGGTTAAGGTACCCGCCTGAATTAAGTTATATGTGCCCGGTAGAATTGATCTCGCTTGTGGAACGAGTTCACCTGCAAGTTGCGCCAGACCAGTCACGGTAATCGTGTCATGACTTGTGACAGTATTAAGAACATC
>CALBMZ010000093.1 GCA_937896225.1 uncultured Alcaligenaceae bacterium
TTTTCCTCTATCAACCATTACATTTGAAGGTATAGTTTTTTGTGCACCACATGATGTACCTCGCTATCTTGAATCGCTCTATGGAGCCGACTTTATGACGCCTAGGCAAGATTTGCATATTGAACATATGGAAGATCTTATTAATTTAGACCAGTAGCCTTAAGATTTTAATAGAGCTAAGCATTGAGGTATCGAGGCGTCAATTGTCGTAACGTAGTCTTCGTAACGGCAACTTGATTGCTTCAATGGTTACGGCAACAATATAAAAAGGCAAATTTATTTTGCCTTCACTTAACAAAGATTTCAGCACATCAATATAACTTCGATGCATTTGGTCAATATTTTCTGCTAAGCCGGAATTGCCCATCGCAGGTTTAAACCCAGAAGCCAAAACTTTATCGATGTATGCAAATCGTTTAAAACGAAAATTTGTCACCCATGCCTTGTAGTCGTCTACGCGCTTAAAACGATTATCAAAGCCACTGAAACCCTCTTTTAACACCATGACAGTGGGTGTAAAAAATGCATTGCCATAAGCGAACCGCCACTTTTTAATCGTTTTTATACGGACAGAGTTTGAGTCTTGATGCTCATGTTTTTGTTTAGCTTTCAGTTGACTGGCTTGAAAAGCATAACCGTGCCCAGTTATTGTGAAATTATTTGCTTGCATGATTGCATATTGAATTTTAAGCTTGCTGGGCAACCAAATATCATCGGCATCAAGAAAAGCAATATAGCGACCTTGTGCAATATTAATACCTGCGTTTCTCGCAGCGGGGGCACCTAAATTGTTTTGGCAAATGAGCGTTATGGGTATGCTTATGCTGGCACGCCAAAGTTCAACAGTTGGGGCAATGGGCTCGTCGCTACCGTCATCAACAATAATAATTTCGAGTGGCTGTTCGCTTTGGTTTTCGACAGAGTCTAAGCTTCGTTTTAACGTTCCAATGGCGTTGTAACAGGGAATGACGACACTGACATTCAATTTAAACACGCTCTCACAACCTGTTCAGCCTCTTGAGCCGTCAAACTTGGTGAAATCGGTAGGCTGATGATTTCATCGTGAATGCGTTCCGCAATGGGGAAGTCGCCTTTTTTGAACCCCATATCTTTAAATGCACCTTGTAGGTGTGGTGGTATGGGGTAGTGAATTAAGGTGCTCACACCTTGACTTTCTAGCTGCTTTTGAAAACCCTCGCGATTGGCATGGCGAACCGCGTAGAGATGCCAAACAGGGTCTGCCCAGTCGGGTACGTTTGGCAAAATCAAACCACTTTCTGCCAAACCCTTTTGGTACTGGGTAGCCATCATACGGCGCCGGTTGTTCCACTCGTCTAAATACGCCAGCTTGACCCGTAATATGGCGGCCTGTATGGGGTCTAAGCGGCTGTTGTAGCCTTGCTCTTCATTCACATACTTCACCCGAGAACCATAATTGCGCAACACTTTAATTCGGTCGGCTAAATCAGGGTCGTTGGTGGTTACTGCCCCCGCGTCACCCATTGCCCCTAAATTTTTACCAGGGTAAAAGCTCCAGGCGACGGCATCGCCATGGCCACCTAGGCGTTTGCCTTTGTAAAGGGCACCATGGGCTTGCGCACCGTCTTCCAGCACCCGTAAACCGTGCTTGCGAGCAATCTCTAAAATGGGGTCAAGGTCTGCGGGTTGGCCGTACAAATGTACTGGCAAAATCACTTTTGTATCAGACGTGACGGCCGCTTCAATAAGGGTTGGGTCAATGTTGTAGGTTGCTTCATTAGGCTCGACTGGCACTGGTGTGGCGCCACACTGCACAACCGCCAACCACGTTGCGATATAGGTATTACTGGGCACAATTACCTCATCGCCCGCCCCCACACCCATGGCTCGCAAGGCTAAATGCAGAGCATCTAGGCCATTGGCCACGCCCACGGCATGATCCACTTCGCAGTAGGCGGCGTAATCTGCCTCAAACTGATCAACCTCTGGCCCACCAATAAACCAACCCGAGCTCACCGCTCGTTGAATCGCCTCATCGAGCTCTGCTTTTAACTCGAGGTATGGCGCTTTTAGGTCTAGAAAGGGAATCATAGTTACTCTGCTTTGTTTAGCTAATGTGTTCAAATTACTGCTAT
>CALBMZ010000094.1 GCA_937896225.1 uncultured Alcaligenaceae bacterium
TGCCTGTAGAGAATAAAGAATTCATATCTACAGCTGTTTCAGCCATTACGGTATGGCCATTTCTTTTGAGATTTTCCAAATCTTGAGTGCCTTTATTTCCTTGGGCTTGCATATAGCGACCTAAGTATTGGGCTCTTGCCACAATTTCTTGCCCTCGTTTAAGACGTTCAATGCTATAGGCTTCTAACGCTTTTGGCGTGGCACCTAAGCGCTTAATATGTTTCGCGATTGCCAGAGCTTCATCACCCGCTTTAGTCACGCCCATGCCAACATGCGGTCGCCCTACAAATGCTGCATCTCCCATTAATGCAATCCGTCCAAATACAATTTGTTCCGATTGCACATCATAAATAGCTTGTAGAAATGGGGTGGCTGTTTTTTCAATAATTTCAGCATATTGAGGTGCCAATAATGTTGAGGCAGCCTTTCGCATCTCATGTATATGCTTCCAAGATACTTTCGAAGGGGGAATACCCAGTGGGTAATGAACCCCGTCATCATCGGTTAGGAGTTCAATGAGTGCCGCTTCTTCGCAGGCGGGTCGATACCAGACGAAGTTATAACTCCGTTTTCCAGGCCTGAGATCATTGCCCAAACCCGCAACGGGGTAACCTAACATCTGCTCACCTTGAGGCAGGCAAAAGCCAAAAAAGTTAAACAGGGTATTGAGTGTGTATTGCGAGAGGCACTCTTCATTGCACACACCACGCCAGGCAATATAACCCGCATATTTTGGTTGAATACTGGGCGCTAATTGATTACGAACAGTAGAGCGAATGCCATCAGAGGCAATAAGGAGATCTGCATAGTATTGGCTGCCGTCGTCACATTTCAGATGCACTTC
Source organism: uncultured Alcaligenaceae bacterium (assembly GCA_937896225.1). Classification (GTDB taxonomy): domain Bacteria; phylum Pseudomonadota; class Gammaproteobacteria; order Burkholderiales; family Burkholderiaceae_B; genus Algicoccus. Next base: position 845 of record CALBMZ010000094.1, read on the forward strand.
GTGATCATCTTGATGAATGAAATTCACATGTTTGCTATATAAATAACGGTCTTCAGGAAAGTTAGCCTTCAATAATTGATAAATGCGGCTCCAAGAAGTCACTATTTGCTGTAGCTCGATTCCTCCTAGGCTATTACCATCAGAGCCCAAGGTGACGCGATTTTTAATCAATAAGCCTAGTGATTCATCTATCGGTATACCCGCTTCACGTATCGCATCGATTAGTGAATCATGCGTGACAATACCTGCGCCACGTCCATTTAATGAGCGAACGGACTTTTCAAGCAGAGTCACATCATGCCCTTGTTGCAGCAAAATATTTGCCGCAAACAATCCACCCAGAGAACCGCCAACGATGAGAATTTTTGCCATAAGATCTTAAAAACTGTTTATGTGCTTTTTAAGTGCTTTTTTTGTGCTTTTTAAGCGTTTTTTAAATCTAGGGCTGTTTTTTCATCAGCCGGAAAATTTAATTCAATCACGATTCCGTTGGGATCTTCAAGAAAAATTTGATGTAATTTGATGACTGGAACGCTTCTTTCTTTAAAAACAATATCGAGTCGCTTAAATAACTGAAGCTTTTCTTCTAAGCCTGTGGCAAAGAAGGCGATGTGATCAACAGCGCCAGACCCATGAAGCGCAGCAAAGTCCCGGTCTCCAAGATATTGCTTGAGACCTTTTGCATCGTTTTTGTCGATCGCGATTAAATGCAACACTGCATTTGCCCAGTCATTGTCAGCACCGTTATATAACCAAACACCGGGAAAGTGAAAATCAGGCCTTGGGCCTACAGTTAGACCGAGTAATTGGGTATAGAATTTTGTGGTTTTTTCTATCTCTACACTGCGAATTGAAAAGTGATTTAAGCTAAGTTTGTTCATCATTACCTTGTCGTTGAGCCAATGACTGCTTAAAAGACTTTCTAGTCGTCAGCGTGTTTGCGGTCGAAATCCCATACTGCCTCAAACCCCATCAGCTTGCTGAAAGCCTCGAAGTTGTAGAGCTGATCTTTCACACTTAATGTGCTGCCCTCTTCCTTTAGTGCGCTATAAACCGTCTCTAAAGCTTGCCCCATCGCCAGAAAGGCGCTACAGGGGTAGATAGCCATTTTGAACCCCATTTGCTCAAGCTCAGTTTTAGAGAAAAGAGGTGTACGCCCACCCTCAACAACATTAATCAGCACAGGCTTATCGAATGTTTGTGCGATTTTTGCCATTTCTTCTGGCGTCTCAGGCGATTCAACAAATAAAATGTCAGCACCTGCATTGCAATAAGCGTCTGCGCGACGCAAGGCTTCATCAAGCCCCAACGTGGTTCTTGCATCAGTACGCGCAACAATTAAAAAATCAGGGCTTGTTCGTGACTCAATGGCGACTTTGATTTTTTTAACCATATCACGCATCGGTATGACGCGCCGTCCTGGCGTATGGCCGCATTTTTTTGGAAACTCTTGGTCTTCAAGTTGAATGCCGGTTACACCTGCTGCCTCGTAACCCCGAACCGTATGGGCCATATTTAAAAGACCACCGTAGCCCGTGTCTGCGTCAGCGATTAGCGGAGTTTCTGTGCCTTGTGCAATGGCGCTGGCACGGCTAACCATGTCGGTATAGGTCGCTAAACCTGCATCAGGCAAGCCCAAATAAGAGGCAACAGCACCGTAACCAGTCATGTAGAGGATGTCAAACCCCATACGGTCAGCCATGCGAGCTGAAATCATCTCGAACACCCCAGGCGCCACGATTAATCCCGGTTCAGATAAGCGCTGACGGAATCGTGTGCGCTTCGCTTGGGCAGCATTAGGGTTTTGCATAGCTGTGTTTCCGTTTGACTCTGTAATAATATTGTAAGCTTAATCAGTTCATCTCAAGCCGCGACTCAAGACGACTTGGGTAACAGCCTAGAAAATGATTAAAACTAATTTGGTTTCACTTGAACAGGATGAGTTACACCATGAAGCGACATTTCTTTAAAACCCTTTCGGTTGCCGCCATGATCTCGGCTGGCTTTTTGTTTAGCACCGAGGCCTTGGCAGAGCGTACATTGCGTTTGAGCTTACAGGTCAACACTAAACACCCCGTTGGCGCCAATATTGTTTATTTCAAAGAGCAGGTAGAAAAAGCCTCAAATGGCCAACTGAAAATTGAAGTCTACGACTCCGCACAACTCTACAAGGGTAGAGAAATTCCTCAAGCTGTTGGTTCTGGCGCAGTAGACATGGGGTTAGTGTTAATTGACGAATATGCCGGTACGATTCCAGCTGTTGGCCTGTTCTCCGTGGCCTTTATGTTTCCAAGCTACGAGGTACTAGGTAAGGCTGCCGACCCCTCCAGCCCCGTGCGTAAAGAAATTGATGAACTGATTCGTAAGACTGGCACCCGTGTTATGTGGTGGCAAGACTACGGTCCCATCCAGTTATTGTCTAAAGACACGCCACTCACTGAGCCCTCACAGATGAAAGGCAAGAAAGTTCGCGTCTTGGGCAAACCATCAGGCGATTTTATTCAAGCGCTTGGGGGCATTCCAGTGAAGATCGGTGGCTCTGAGCAGTTTATTGCTTATCAGCGCGGCACGGTTGACATCGGTATGACGGGTACGACTGCCATTAAGTCGCGTAAGTTGTTCGAAGTAATGAACTCTGTCACAATTACCAACCACGCTCAGACCGAATTTTTAATCGTCCTGAATGACAAGATATGGGATTCAATGTCAGCCCAAGAAAAGAAGTGGATGGGTGATGCGGCACTCGCAGCTGAAATGAAGATGCGAGCAGAAACGAAGAAAGATAACTTAGATTCTGAGCAGTTCATCA
>CALBMZ010000095.1 GCA_937896225.1 uncultured Alcaligenaceae bacterium
TTTTGAACAGCTTATTTTCAAGGCAAAAATTTTAGCGATTGTGAACCAACTCGCAGTTGCCTATCAGTTTCATGACAACCAAACGAGCACCTCGACTCGTAACCAAACAAACGAATCTACAAGCACCAAAGCTATGGCACAAACCACTCGACAAAGCACCACAAAATTCGATACAAAAGCGTCATCTTCAAAGCCATTTTCAAACAATCAGTCACTTGGCATCAATCAATAGCTCTGAGCGTTATATTTCCATCAAACTGTCATAGGCTCTTTTCGTATTGAACACAACTAACCAACCATCTGGGGCCGATACAACCGTTCAAAGCGACCCGCTACTCGTCTGCATGGCAATCATGACGCAGTTGCTAGACAGCTCAGTTGCTATGTCTGCCCTAAAGAGTGGCTTTGCGCTTGACGCACAAGGCCATATTCCCCACGCGTCTGTGCCCGAAGTGGCTGATCGACACGGTTTTATTGCGGCGTGGACAAAGCGACGCGCCACCAGTTTTCCAAACTACGCACTGCCCCTTATTGCCCCCTTAGTTGATGGACGTGTGGCTATTTTAAAATCTGTTACTGATGGTCAAGCCACGGTTTTGTTTGCTGAAACTGGCACGCTTGCGCACATGATGCCCGTGGCCGAGCTTGACAGCTTACTAACCGATAGCGTTTTAGTTGTTAAGCTCAAACCTAAAACCAGCAAGCACCAAATTATTCCGCTCAAAAGCGAAGCCTTTGGCTGGTTTTGGAACACGATGTGGCGTTTTCGACGGTTCTACTACGAAGCGATGGTCGCTACGGTTGTTGCAAATATCTTAACGCTGGCCATCGTATTTTTCTCAATGAATGTGTTTAATCGTGTCATTCCCTCTCAAGCTTACGTATCACTTTGGACGCTAACCATCGGTGTGGCGATTGCCATGGCTTTAGAGTTTTTAATGCGTTTATTAAAAGCCAAACTTGTTGACGAAGGTGGCAAACGAGCAGACTTAGCCGTCAATTCAACGCTTTTGCGCGAAATCATGTCTGTTCGGCTCGAGCATCGCCCACAATCAATTGGTATCTTTGCCAGCGCCATGCGCGATTTTGATGCGCTAAGGGAATTCATTTCTTCATCGCTGTTTATTACAGTGGCTGACTTCCCTTTCATCATTATGTTTATCTTTTTGATTTGGGTGATTGGTGGCCCGTTGGTATGGATACCTATCGTAATCGTGCCAGCACTGATTATCTTGTCGCTTCTGGTGCAACCAAAACTCATGCGTGCGATGCGCAAAAATATGAAGCAGTCAGGTGAGAAACAAAGCGTTTTAGTTGAAACACTCATGAACATGGAAATGCTCAAGGCACACAGCGCTGAGGGTTATTTGCAGAAACGTTGGGAAAAGTCTAATGCTGCTTCCGTTCAATCATTTATGGACATTCGCACCACAACAAGCTGGGTTACAGGGTTGACCACAACCATGCAGCAAGCCACTTCAGTAGCAATCATTGTGATGGGCGTCTACCTTATTCATGACAATACGCTATCACTGGGCGCTTTGATAGCCTGCAATATTCTCGCTGGTCGTGCATTAATGCCGATTGGCCAAGTGGTAATGCTAGCAACCCGTTACCAGCAGGCTAAGACTGCTCTAGAAATGCTCGATAGCTTAGTGCAGCGGCCCCGTGACCGCGATCACGACCAACGCTATATCATTCCTGAATCATTTAAAGGGAAACTGAGTGCTGAAAATATTGAGTTTGCTTACCCCGCTACCCAAAACGTGACTGTCATTGACAAAATGTCACTAAACTTAAACCCGGCTGACCGCTTGGCTTTATTGGGTCATGTCGGTTGCGGCAAAAGTACATTATTACGAATATTAGCTGGCTTATATCGTCCCTTGAGTGGCAGTGTAAAAGTCGATGATTTAGATGTCTTACAAATTGATCCCTCTGCACTACGCTCTAAAATTGGTTACGTTGGTCAAGACGCGCAATTGTTTATGGGTAGCCTAAGAGAAAACTTAGTGCTTTCTGAAACGTGGATAACTGACGAGCGCATCATTGAAGTCCTGAAACAATTAGGCCTCTACAACATGGTTGCAAACAACCCAAGAGGCCTAGACATGTTGCTTTCTGAATCAGGTGGCGGGCTGTCTGGAGGGCAAAGGCAACTGCTCACCATTGCGCGCATGACTCTACGCAACCCAGTTTATGTTTTTATGGACGAACCCACCGCCAACATGGACCAAGACACCGAAGCTCGAGTGATTCAAGTTTTAAGTGAATGGTTAAAGGGCAGAACTTTAGTTATCTCAACCCATCGACCCCAATTGCTCGTTTGGGTCAATCGTATCGCCGTGATTCAGGCGGGCAAAATCATAGCTCAAGGCCCGCGTGACGAAATGTTGCAAAAACTATCTCAAGCCTCCAAGACAGCTAAACCTATTAGTAACCCTAAAGTTAATGTTGCACCCACTCAGATATCGAGTTCAACATGAAACAAACAAACAAGCCACTTACTCAGCAAAATCAACAAGAAGATGATTTCGTATTTACAGCCATTGATGACGACGACTCAAAACTTGGTCGATATCTGGTTTATTTAGTCGGTTTAGTCGTGGTGGCCGCCGTTGGATGGGCGGCATTTTTTGAGTTAGATGAGGTTGCTGTCGCGCAAGGTAAAGTTATTCCTGCAAGTCGAGGTCAGGTTGTACAAGTGCTTGATAGCGGCATACTAAGGCAGCTCTACGTGCACGAAGGGCAGCTTGTCAAAAAAGGCGAGGTGTTATTACAACTTGATGATACGCGTGCTGGCCCTATTTATCGTGAGGCTTATCAAAAGTGGCTTTCATTATCTGCACAAACGGCACGGTTACGTGCAGAAGCTTACACCCTGCCACTAACGTTTCCGCCTGAAGTTTTAAAAGACGCTGCATTAGTAAAGCTCGAAACACAGGCCTACCAAGCTCACAAACAGGCGCTTAATGAGCAATTACTCGCGTTTGAGAAATCACTCAAATCACTCAGCCGTGAAACACAACTCACCGCACCTTTGGTCAAACAGGGGGTTGTCTCTGAAGTTGAAGTGTTGCGCTTACAGCGACAGGCTGCGGGTGTAGAAGGGCAAATTGCAGAGCTCAAAACAAGGTACATTACCAACGCCAGTAATGAACTGGTTCGCGTTGACTCAGAATTAGGTCAAGTAAGTGAAATCATCGCTGCTCATCGAGAAGCCCTTAAAAGAACGACGGTAGAGGCGCCTACTGACGGCATCGTTAAAGATATCAGTGTCGCGACAATTGGTGCCGTTATAACCTCTGGTGCAGTCATTATGGAAATTGTACCGATCCAAGACAAAATGCTTGTCGAAGCATTTGTTGCGCCTTCAGAAGTTGCATTTATTAAACCGGGTCAAGCTGCCAAGATAAAGCTCAGTGCTTACGATTCAAGGCGCTATGGTGATTTAGAAGGTGTAGTAGATTTAGTAAGTGCTGACGTATCAATTGAAGACTCAAAAGGTGGGGGCCGCTTAGACGCTACCCCCGTTAATTTTGACCCTGGGTTTTATAGGCTTTTAGTTCGCTTTACCAATGCAGGGGTTGAGCGCAATGGCATGAGCTTGGTGCCAAAGCCCGGCATGACCGCAACGGTTGATATCTTAACGGGCCAGAAATCGGTATTGGAATACATCTTTAGGCCCATTGAGTCACTTCGTGATGCGCTCAGAGAGCGGTAAACGCCCCCTAAAATTAAAAAGGCATTAACAAAAAATTCAAATTAACATTCTAATTTGCCGAACCGTTATATTTAAGTTTGCTTAATAGCCTTGCTAAATTGTCTTGAGCATTCAGTCAAGTCTTTAAAAATACCTGCACATAAGCTACCTGCCTAACATCTTTTTTTCCATGACCTATCATTAGCCTAATGACTTAAAACTAGAGACAAACTATGACTCAATCTTGGGCGAAGGTTTATAAAGAAACCGACATAAACCCCGTATTGCCTCATCTCGCCCATGCGAATTTGGCGGCTTTTGCTCAAGATCACTGCAAAAACTGGGCAAGTCAATCGCCAAACAAAACTGCATTCACTTGCGTCATGCCTAACGGTATGAATGGTCGTTTAAGTTTTCAAGAGATAAATGACTTATCAAATAACTTTGCAGCCTATTTACGACATACGCTGGGGCTTTCTGCAGGCGATCGTGTGGCCGTACAACTACCAAATTGTTTGGCTTACCCCGTTGTGGCGTTCGGCATTTTTAAAGCGGGTTGCGTATTGGTCAATACCAACCCACTATATACCGCTCGCGAAATGGTGCAGCAGTTCAATGACTCTGGCGCAACTGTCTTGGTCATCGTTGATATGTTTGCAGATAAGCTTCCTGCAGTCTTAACCCAAACCCGTGTGCAACACGTTGTGTTGGCGGGTGTGTCTGAGTTTTTTCCTGTCATACCCAAAATCATTATTCGTGGCGTACAAAAGATATGGTCACGCGTACTTCCCCCCGTGACCGTGAACCACACGCGCTTGTCTATTGCCCTCAAGCAAGGTCGACAGGCTATAAAACAGCAAACTATCGACGTTGAGTCGTGTTGGGCTAATGTGGGTTTAGACGATTTAGCGGTTTTGCAATATACCGGTGGCACAACGGGCGACAGTCGAGGCGCTGAGCTCTCGCACCGAAACTTACTGAGCAATGTTAACCAAATTTTAGCCATGGGTGCCAGCCATACTGTGCCGGGTAAAGAATGCGTACTGACGGCCTTGCCGCTTTATCATATTTTTGCTTTCACCACGAACTTGTTAAGTTTTCTCGTGTTAGGGGCACACAATATTTTGGTACCCAGCCCACGCCCCGCGCAAAACTTACAGCGCGCCATTGAAAACTACCCCATCACTTGGATAACAGGCGTCAATACTTTGTTTAATGCCCTGCTGAATGAAGAGTGGTTTCTCGCTTACCCACCCCGTCATTTAAAAGCTTCCATTGCAGGTGGTACAAGTTTGCAAAACAACGTAGCCAAACGTTGGCGTGACGTCACACACACCCCCATCGCAGAGGGCTACGGTTTAACTGAAGCTTCCCCCGTAGTCAGTTTTCACCCGCTATTGGGTTTGCAACATGAAGACAGCATTGGTATTCCCGTGCCCGGCACAGACGTTAAATTGTTGACTGAAAACGGTCAGCCTGCAGCCTTTAACGAACCCGGTGAAATTTGGGTACGGGGCCCACAAGTCATGCGAGGTTATTGGAAAAACCAACAAGATAACGAGCATGCCATTCAAGAAGGTTGGTTGGTAACGGGCGACATCGGCATGATCGATGAGCAGGGGTTTCTGAAAATCGTTGATCGCAAAAAAGACATGATTTTGGTTTCTGGTTTCAATGTTTACCCTAATGAGGTTGAAAGTGTGATCGCTTTACTCGATTCCGTTCTAGATGTGGCGGTAGTGGGCATACCCGATCGCACCACAGGCGAAGCCGTTCGGGCCTTCGTTGTACAAAACCCCGATTCACGAATTGCCATTGACACAAATAGCCTAATCGCGCATTGTCGCCAATACCTCGCCCCCTACAAAGTTCCGCGTAGTGTCGTCATGAAAGACGCTCTACCTAAAAGCACCGTTGGCAAGGTACTACGCAAAAGCCTTAAAGATGAACTGAGCCATGAGTTTCAAATCGATGGGCAGACTGAACAAACTAAACAAAGTGATATGAACATAAATGCTCAAATAAACGATCAAGTCGCACCCGATAAAGGCGACACATGATTTCTGAATTTGAAACCAAGCTACTTGGCATCATGATGATAATCATTATGTTGGGCATGGGCGCATCGCTGACTTGGCGTGATTTTTTAATCGCCTTTCGCAAACCCAAAGGTCTGCTGATTGGTGTGCTGTGCCAGTATGGCATCATGCCAGTTGTTGGGTTTGCAGGCGCCATGATGTTGGGCCTTGACCCCGCTGTTGCAGTAGGTTTGCTATTGATCTCTTGTATGCCTGGCGGCACCACCTCAAATATTTTCAGCTACTTTAGTAAGGGCGTCTTGGCTTTGTCGATCATGATGACCAGCTTTTCAACACTATTAGCACTTGTGATGGTGCCCTCATTATTATCATTTTACGCAAGCGCTGCCGGCATCACGGGCAACTTTAATATTCCAACCGCTAACGTAGCCATGGTATTGGCTGTGTTGCTGGTGCCAACCCTAATCGGCATGATCTTACGCCGGGTGAACCCCAATATTGGGGCCAGTATTGAGCTGCTAGGCGGCATACTCAGCGTTGCTGTGATTGTGTTTTTGGTGGTCACATGGGTGCCCCGCAACTATGGTTTACTCGCCATCACCCCTTGGCAGGCCTATGCTGCATCAGTAGGTTTGGGCTTAGTCGGCATAGCATTGGGCTTTGGCTTTGCAAAGTTATTGAAACAAGACAACAATCGCAGTCGTACCATTGCAATTGAAACAGGCATTCAAAATGGCCCTTTAGCCGTGTTGATCGTCACCCTGACTTTTTCAGGGAGCGTCCAACAAGATGTTTTGTTAATACCGGTTTTATACTCGCTATTCATCGTCATAACCAGCAGTGCAATAACCGTGTGGTTTCGTCGTATCAGCACGCGTGAAACCATTGCTAGAGATCAGGCTAAGGTGGGCATGGCATACAAAACCCATACCGATTGACGTCCTCGCTCTGAGAGGTCTGTCACGCATCTTGATCAAACATCTCATTGGCCCAGTTTATATGCAGATCTGTTTGCTCGAGTTAACCGCTCAGCCGTTAGTCTCACAATATAAGAGGAAAATACAGTGGCTTCAGCTGGATGATCAATACATAACTTTTTGTAGTTCTCAAGACTAAGGCGATACAATACACAATCACTTTTGGCATAGGCAGATGCTGACCGGGGTTCGCCTGTGTATAAAGCTAGTTCGCCAAGTATTGCGCCTGTACGCATTTTGCGTACGATGATAGGCTGCTGGTTTTTCAGCTCTAATACAATAGCAATTGAACCCTTTAAAATTAAATAAAGCGCATCGCTTAATTGGCCCTGTTTAAACAAGATTTCGTCAGATGCAATGTAGACTTCGTCAAAGTAGCTTGAAATCACTTGCACAGCGTATGCATCGTTTATCAACTCACCTAAGATAAGCGAGGGGTCAAGAACATGATTATGCGTGTTTTGATCAAAAACCCCTTCTAAGAGCTTATCGTCACACCACCCAACCGCTTCGTCAAGACTACTAAAAACCTCGATAGCCCCCAATGGCAAATCTATGTCTTTTCCTAATTTTACAAGGCGATTAACAAGGTTAAGCTTTCCTTCTATCAAACAAAGTACAACGTTTTCGCGAGCACAAATTTGCATAAGTTTGGCAAAGCTATGAGATGCAGAGGAATCCATTTCATCGGTGTGCGAGAAGTCTATTAAAAGATAACGGCCGTAAGTTTTATCACCCGTATCGACCACTATTTTTATCTTTTCAAGCAACCTGCGTACAGACCCGAAAAACAAAAAACCCTGCAAAATAAAAATTTGCACACGATAAGCATTTTGATCTAAGTAGTGTTGTTCATCTGAGTGACGCTCAATTGATGTGACGAATTCAGCGCCCGTCATCGAGGCTCTAATCATGTTTAACTGACTATATTTATGAACGAACAAAAATGCTGTCAAGATTAGGCCTACGACAACACCTTCAAGTATGCCGTACACGGCAATTGCACCGAGAATAATACAAATCACGAGCACTTCAGTTAACGGTAACTTTAGCCGTTTCCGCCAAACCCACTCAATCAAAAATGTTAAGCCTATATATATTAAAAACCCACCTACTACGAAAATTGGCACAGCCACAATAGGTTCATGGCCCAAAACAATAACTGCTACCACTAATGCCGAATAAATCAATATCATTAAAAAACGACTACCACCCAGCCTGTAACTCACAGCTGTATCTGCTGCTGCACCAAAACCCAAGGGGCTGCCCGCAAATGTGCCGATCATATTTGACAAGCCTGCTGAGCGCAATTCACGATTTGGTTCTAGGTCACGACCAATGATCAGTTCTACGCCCGAAATATCAAGCAACAACATAATGACGCTCAATATACTCAACACAATAATGATGTCAAACTGTTGCAGTATGGCCCCCCAATTAATCCACAACAATTGATCAAGTGTAAATACGGGAAAATAACCAGCGGCATTGCTCTCAGGGAGTGCAAGCCAGCCAAACTCAACTGCAGCTTCAATAGGTACTCCAGCCACATAAAGCACGAGGTAAAAAAGCCCCACCGCTGCAGCCAAGTATGTCGGTACAATCAACCAATGTTGAAACCGTTGATCAAGTATGAACAAAACAATGCCAAACACAATTGCAGGAATCAGCTTAAACAAGATCTCAGGCATCAATAGAGTTGTCATTTGTGACACATCACTTAATGGCCCTAACGCAACCGTTACGCCTCCTTTTGCGAGTAAATAACCCAACCCTGCAAAAAAACCAGCCATAACCGGAAAAGGAATGTAGCTGACCACTGTTCCTATTTTTGTGAGGCCGATCATAAACATGAAGGCCCCAACGATAAACGTTGTTAATAGAATTGCACCTATTACTGTGATGACAATGTGCTCAACTGGTTGGCCTTGCATGATAAGGGCAATATTTGCCGCCATAACGGCAAATATGGGTGCTTGACCTGCTCTAGGCCCTGCAAGTAAAGCTTTATAACGACTCAGTGCTGGAATTAAAAAACCACTCACAACTGTTGATATGAGAAAAAGGCCGATACCTACAGAAATATAGGGCGTTAGAGGACCAGAGAAAATGAGTGAAGCAATTGAGACTGCAGTCGCAATATTTAGAACAGCCAACACTGCGGCAGCTGAGAAATTACGGAACAAAATTTCAGGTTTTGTAACCGACTCTATAAATGACTTGATCGCACTTTGATAAGAAGTGAATTTCATTGGCCGTACCTTGCTATCACTTTAGTCTTTTAATGGTACCGCGTTGTGCGTCGCACATGAAACAACCTTAACTTGATTCTTTGAAATTGCCTTGTTCAGACAAAAAGAAATCATGCCCCATTAAATTAAGCTTCTCGACTAACAGAAAAACACGCAACCTCAGATAAAAGATCGTTAAATTGCCCTGCAGGGAATTTTTTTAATGTTTGAAGTGCTAAATCAACTTCTACTTGAGCACATTTTTGAGTGTACTGCAAGGCATCCGTTGCATGAATGGCTTGTGCAACCGCCTCAAACTCACCCTCACCGGTCTCAATTGCATGCCGAACCAACTCAATTTGTTGGGGCGAACCCACCTCTAGCAGACGAATAATGGGCAGTGTGGGCTTGCCCTCGCGTAAATCGTCACCCACTGTTTTACCTAAGGTCGCTTGGTCTCCTGAATAATCAAGTAAATCGTCAATGAGCTGAAAAGCGGTACCCAAATGACGCCCGTAGGCTGCTGCCTGCTGCTGTTCATTGACACAAGCACCCGCTAAAACGGCACCAGCTTGCGCAGCGGCTTCAAATAACTTAGCTGTTTTAAAACGTACAACTTCTAAGTAGCGGGCCTCGGTTACATCGGGGTCGCGAATGTTTAAAAGCTGTAAGACTTCACCTTCGGCAATAACCGTTGTCGCTTCCGACATAATTTGCATGATTCTCATGCTGTCGACTTCAACCATCATTTCAAAGGCGCGAGAATATAAATAATCGCCCACCAACACACTGGCTGGGTTACCAAAGACCGAATTAGCGGTCTGCCGCCCCCTTCTTAGATCAGAATCGTCAACCACGTCGTCATGTAAAAGCGTAGCGGTGTGAATAAATTCAACAATTGCAGCCAGTGTATGTTGGCTTGCATGATTAAACCCAAAAGCTTTTGCAACCAGAAGCACCAAAATGGGGCGTAGCCGTTTGCCGCCAGAATGAATAATGTAATCGCCAATCGTACGAATCAAAACCACCTCAGAATTCAGCCGATGACGAATGACCGCATCAACTTTTTGCATGTCTGAAGCAATGGGGTCGAGTAATTTGGTTAGTGTAGACAATGTGTTTTCTTTTGACTTTCAAGCATTTAGCAGGTACATTAATGGGTTCGGTAGTTAAGCAAGTATTACGTAAGCGTCATGTACTCTTATTTTAACGTGACAACCCAATGCTACTCGTTAATTTTACCAATTTAACGTTACCAATTTAATGTTGAAAGTTAATTGAAAGTTAAGGTCACTGTTTAAGGTTGCTGTTTAAGGTTGCTGTTTTAGTTTTTAGGCTAATTCGTTCGCTATTTTATTAGCCAGTATTCTTAACATTTAAACCATGAACTCTACATTAATGTTTCATTAAAGCTTCATTAGAGTGTTAAACCGAAATATATATGTTTAATTGTA
>CALBMZ010000096.1 GCA_937896225.1 uncultured Alcaligenaceae bacterium
GAAGTGGGTATGCCTCATCAACGGCTTTGACTGATGCAAGTTGCAAATCACCTGTGGGTCTACCCACCATTGAAGGAAACAGCCAACTTCTCGCCACCGTTAAGTCTTGCTCACGTGCAAAGTCAAGCCACAAATCGTTTGCTTGTTGGGGGGTTTCAACGACAAGGTCTGCCCCCAGCATACGGGCCGCATCACGCTCGAGTGCACGCCCCACCCGATCAGACAAAAAACCAACGCTACTGACTGCCGCGACAGCGATAAAGACAGCGAGCGCCAGCATGCGAACATCTGGTGATCTTAAGTCACGCCAAAACTGTCTGAGGGCCAGTTGCAGTATGTGCAATTAAAAATCCTTTATCTGATGTGTTTGCAAAACCGCTTGTTAGCTTCGCAGTTTGCTTTTGATTCGTTACTTTAGTCGTTTAATTGCCTAGCCGCCTCAATAGCCTGAGATAGCCGATCAATTGGAATGACATTTAAGCCTTCAATAGGGCTTTTAGGGGCATTAGCAGAAGGAATAATAGCGGTCGAAAAACCCAATTTAGCCGCCTCACGCAATCGCTCTTGACCACGCGGTGCGGGTCGCACTTCTCCTGCCAAACCAATTTCGCCAAACGCAATTAAGCCTGCTGGAAGTGGACGATTACGCAATGAAGACAAAACAGCCAAGAGTACGGGTAAATCGGCAGCGGGCTCTGAAATACGAACCCCACCCACTGCATTAATAAACACATCTTGATCGGCGGTTGCCACGCCAGCATGGCGGTGTAACACCGCGAGCAACATCGCAAGCCGATGCCCCTCAAGACCTAATGCGAGACGTTTCGGGCTTTGTGACTGACAATCGTCTAAAAGCGCTTGTATTTCAACCAGCAACGGGCGAGTACCCTCTTGTGTGGCCATCACGCAAGTGCCTGAAACCCTTTCAGTATGGTGCGACAAAAATAAAGCTGAGGGGTTGCTAACGCCTTTCAAACCACGGTCTGTCATGGCAAACACACCCAGCTCATTGACCGCCCCAAAACGATTTTTAAAGGCGCGCACGAGACGAAAAGATGAATGTGTATCACCTTCAAAATACAGTACGGTATCAACCATGTGTTCCAACACACGGGGGCCCGCTAATGCCCCGTCTTTGGTGACATGCCCAATCATAAATAAGGGAACACCCAACTGCTTAGCCAAACGCGTTAACTGTGCGGCACACTCTCTAACCTGAGCCACAGAACCGGGCGCCGATGTGAGTGCACTAGAGTAAATAGTCTGAATTGAATCAATCACCGCCATGCCAGGCGGGTTATCACGCAGCGCCGCCTCGACAATATCAAGGCGAATTTCTGCCAACAGGTCAATTTGAGGGTTATTCAGTGACAGTCGTCTCGCCCTTAATGCCACTTGTTCGGCCGATTCTTCGCCTGTTACATACAACACCCGAGATTGGCCCGACATCGCACCAGCAGCTTGCAGCAACAAGGTTGACTTACCAATACCTGGGTCGCCACCAATTAATGTCACGCCACCTGAAACCAGCCCCCCACCCATTACCCGATCAAGCTCACCGATGCCAGTTGAAACTCTGGGTAAATCGCGTGCTTGAACGTCGCTTAATTTGACAACCTCTGAGGTTTGCGTCAAAGGGGCAAATCGATGTGCTGTTTCGGCTGGGTCTTCGCGAGACTCTTCAAGCGTATTCCATGCTTGGCACGACGAACACTGACCTTGCCATTTAGCTGTGATGGCACCACACTCAATACAAACATAACGCGTTTTGATTTTAGACATGACTTACCTGATGTTTCACTCTGGGTGCGACCGCGCATAAAAGCTCGTAACCAATGGTGCCGGCTTGCTGCGCCACGGTATCAACGCTTGGGCCATTTTGCCCCCAAAGAACGACTGGGGTACCCACTTGAACGCTAGGTAAGTCGGTTAAATCAATGGTGAGCATATCCATTGAAACCCGACCCACCAAATCGGTTAACTGCCCTTGCACACCGACTGGGGTGAAATCTGGCGCATGACGTGGGTAGCCATCAGCATAACCGCACGAAACAATACCGATACGCATATCACGAGGAGCTATAAATCGATGGCCATACCCAACCCCTAGACCTTGTTTAACCTGCTGAATAGCGATCACCTCAGCACTTAATGTAAGCGTAGGTTTAAGACTAAAAGAAGCCGCTGTTAAATCAGAAAAAGGACTTGAACCATACAAACAAATGCCTGGTCGCACCCAGTTTGGCGTACCCTCTGCACGGGGTCGCAAACGTTTAGCCAGTGAGCAGTGACGCAACGATGCAGCAGAGTTACAAATTGACTCACCGCCAGGTAAGTGGCTTGTCACGTTGTCAAACTCGCGCAATGGAAGGTTTGTACCATCAGGCTCATCTGCACAAGCAAAGTGAGTCATATGTGTGATGTGACGCACTTTGCCAGCCGCCTGTAAGGCTTGAAGCTGCTTAAAAGCCAGAGCATAATCAGCGGCTACAAAGCCCAATCTTTGCATGCCTGTATTGCTTTTTAAGTACACATCAATAGGTTGAAAAAACATATGTTGACCCAACCATTGAATTTGATCAAAACGATGAACGACTGGCGTTAAAGTGAGACGTTCAACCTCATGCAAATCAGCCGCTTGAAAAAAACCTTCAAGCATAAGCAAAGGTTTGCACCAACCCACTGCTCGGCATCGTGCAGCCTCGTCAAAGTCAAGCATAGCCAAGCCATCAGCTTGTGCAAAAGCTAAGACAGCGTTTTCAATGCCATGCCCATAGGCATTGGCTTTAATGACGGCCCATATTGAGGGGGCGGTTTCATGTAAGCTAAGATTGGCAGAGATATAACGCCGAACATTCACCAAGTTGTGCTTGAGCGCTTCGAGATGAATAGTCGCTAAAATAGGTCTGGGCATGTGATCAAATTCCTCAAGTCATTAGTCTACCTCAGCCCTTTAACAACCCACACGATTGTGATTCACTCATTACAATTTGATTTCATTTTTTCATAAGTTTAGGTATTTATACGGTATGGCTGTTGACCATTACGAAAACTTTCCTGTTGCGTCTCGTTTGATGCCTTCATCGATACGGCAAGACGTGATGAATTTATATCGTTTTGCTCGATATGCTGATGACGTGGCTGACGAAGGGCAAGACACCCCTGCACAGCGTCTGCAAAAGCTAAAATTGCTTCATGTAGCCGTAAACAGCATGGCGCTGAGTAACGATTCACCCCCACCCCCGCCATCATTTGACGCCAACCTAGACGCGGTTTGCGTTTCCATGGCGGCTACCGTTAAGCGCCATCACTTGCCTATCAGCTTACTCAGCGATTTGCTGAGCGCTTTTGAACAAGACATTCAAGTTCATCGTTACCCGAATAATAAAGTATTACTCGAATATTGCAGCCGCTCTGCCAACCCTGTTGGCCGACTGATGCTGTGTTTATTTAAACATCAAACACCCCAAGCCTATGAACAGTCAGATCAAATTTGCACAGCGCTTCAGCTCATTAATTTTTTACAGGATGTCGCAGTCGACTATCAAAAAGGTCGTATTTACCTTCCCCAAGAAGATCTACAAAAATATGGTGTCACTGAGGCAAACTTAGCTTCTGGGCAGACGACTGAGGGTTGGCAACAATTGATGAAACAGCATGTTGCTCAATGCCGAAACCTACTAAAATCAGGTAAACCGTTGGGTCGCGCTTTACCCGGCCGCTTAGGCCTCGAACTTAGACTGATTATTCAAGGTGGTACAAGAATATTAGATAAAATTGAATCTGTGCAATACGATGTATTTCGTAAGCGACCCATACTCAAACCTTTTGATTGGTTGCTCATTTTTTGGCGAGCTATTTAATTTATGAGTCCTGAACAGTATTGTCAAAACAAGGCCGTTAAGAGCGGTTCGAGCTTTTACTACGCCTTTCTTTTTTTACCTGCACCCCGTCGCCGCGCGATTACGGCGTTGTATGCATTTTGTCGAGAAGTCGACGACGTTGTCGATGAATGCTCTGATGTTTCGGTGGCACGAACTAAATTAGCTTGGTGGCGCAATGAAATTCAAGCTTTATTTAATGGCAAACCTAACCACCCTGTGACACGAGCCCTAGAGCCATTTATCAACGACATGGGGATCACCTATGATCGTTTGATAGCAATTGTCGACGGCATGGAAATGGATCTTGACCAAAATCGTTATCTTGATTGGCCCGCTTTAAGAAAATATTGCTGGCATGTCGCGGGCGTGGTGGGGGAGTTGTCGGCCAGTATTTTTGGCTATAAAAACCCAAAAACACTTGAGTACGCCAGCGAACTTGGCATTGCTTTTCAGCTAACCAATATTATTCGCGATGTCGGTGACGATGCACGTCGGGGCCGAATTTACTTACCCATTGAAGACTTACAAACTTACCAAGTCAGGGCTGCTGATATTTTAAATGCAAAATATGTACCCGGTTTTGAAGCCTTAATGGCCTTCGAAGCCCAGCGGGCGCGCGACTTATATGCCAATGCTGTTTCACTATTACCTGCTGAAGATCGGCGCACCCAACGCCCCGGCCTGATGATGGCAGCCATTTACAACACGTTGTTAGACGAAATTGAACATGAATCATGGCAGGTGCTTGATCAACGCATTTCACTGACACCTGTTAGAAAAATGTGGTTAGCTTGGAAAAACTGGGTGGGGGGTGGCAAGCCTGCTATCGTTCAACTTTCACGTGTCCAACCCTAAAAAAATAGCAATCATAGGGGCTGGTTGGGCGGGTACAGCCAGTGCGCTGGCCCTTCATGAGCAGGGCCATTTGGTAACAGTCTTTGATTCATCTCGCCTTTTAGGGGGGCGTGCCCGGGGTGTATCAGACCCCGCCTTTGGTATGCTTGATAATGGTCAACACTTGCTGTTGGGTGCTTATCAAGAAACGCTTAAACTCATTGCGAGCCTTAACCCTGACACAACTGAACACCAACTGCTTAAAAGAACCCCACTTTATTTGATGTCCGCTTCGGGCAATATTCATTTAAAAGCCTCAAGGTCTTTACCTGCGCCACTGAACACCTTTTTAGCTTTATTAACGGCAAAGGGTTTGTGTTGGGCCGACAAATTCAGCATGATTCGTTTGATGGTCAAGCTCAACGCTTCAAAGCCAAAACTGACTACTCAGGTAAGCCAAAACAAGCAAGACAGCGAACGAAACGACCCACCACAAAACTTAACTGTTTTACTTTGGTTAATTCAACAAAAGCAAAGCCCTCACCTCATCCATAAAATTTGGCAACCACTTTGCTTGGCCATGCTCAACACCCCCGTTGACACCGCATGTGCACAACTCTTTCAAAATGTTTTACGTGACAGTTTAGGCAGTTTGATGACTGGGGCGACCGATATGATTTTGCCCAAAACCGATTTATCGACCTTAGCGCCTCAACGCTTGGTCGAGCTTCTTGATTGCCGCCTTGGGCACACTGTACGAGACATCCAGTGCGTTAACAAGGGTGTTGAAATTGATGGGGAACAGTTTGATAGGTGCGTGATTGCGACCCCTCCCCTTAATACATTACGATTGATTAAAAACTGCTTGAAGCACACGATAAATTATGAAAAGCTGGAAAACCAACTTAAGCAATTTACTTACGCCCCCATCACAACGTGTTACTTGCGACTGTCACAGCACTTTCAAATGCCCGCACCGATGCTGATGCTAGATGAAGACCCCAGCAAAGGGCATGTTGGGCAGTGGGTATTTGAGCGACAGACACAAACAGAGTCTTACCAATCAACTGATTTGGCTGTCATCATCAGTGATTCGTCTGCACAGTTAAAAAATGCTGAAGAATGGGTTCATCCCTTAACGAATCAAGCTCACGCCTTGGCAACTGATGATAAATCAGTCGCCCACACAAAACATGAAGTTTTAGCGCAAGCCCTGCATCAACAAATTTCAAAACAATTGATGCAACGCCCCAGTTATGCCAACCGACCCTTACCTTACCTGCTTGACTTTCGAGTTATCACCGAAAAACGCGCAACGTTTGTTGCCAAACCGGGGCTAGAACGGCCAACTAATGAAACAGGTGACGCCAGAGTCATGTTGGCTGGCGACTGGACTCATACAGGCTACCCCTCTGTCATTGAGGGCGCGGTGTTGAGTGGGTTACAAGCTGCAAAAGGGCTTATTTAGCTTTTAAAGAAATGAACTGTCAGCATACCTAAACCTGTCAAAGCAATTGAACTGACCAAACTCACTAATACATAAAACACTGCCAGACCGATGCGACCTTCTTCAAAAAAAGTAACCGTTTCAGCTGAAAATGATGAAAAAGTTGTGAGGGCCCCCAAGAAACCTGTAATTAAAAACAATCGTACCGATGGGGGCCACTCGGGGTGGGCGGCCACCACAGCAATGGCAACCCCTATGATGTAACCGCCCACCATATTGGCGACAAATGTACCCGTTGGAAACTGATCACTGCCGCGATTTAGCCATAACGACAACCCCCAACGAGACCATGCTCCCAACATGGCGCCCAAACCAATTGCAACAAAATTTACCAGTGAAAAGACCTGTGTCATGAAGGATGAGCTTGCGCATGTTCGACAATGTAGTCACGTACAGACGCGACATCGCAAGGCAAAACCGTAAAACGTTGTGGCAATGACTCAAGGTCTTCTAAGCCTGGTGGTAGCGGCGCAGGTTGCCCCAATGCTTCCTCAATCGTTTCCGTAAACTTGGCTGGCAAGGCCGTTTCAAGCACCACCATGGGAATACCTGGCTCAACAAACTGCTCAGCCACTTTGACACCATCAGCCGTGTGCGGGTCGATCAGGACGCCCGTTTCATTAAACACTCGACGAATAGTGTGTAGTCGATCTTGGTGGGTACTGACGCCCGCCACAAAACCGAACTCACTATTGAGCCGTGCATGTAGGGCAGATAAATCAAATGCCCCTTCAGTGCTTAATTGTTGCCACAATGCTGTCACACGCTTAGGGTCACGATCGACCAAATCAAACACAAAGCGTTCAAAATTGGAGGCACGAGAGATATCCATAGACGGGCTTGAAGTCGCGAGCGTTTGAGCGGGTGTGCGGGGTCGATACAGGCCCGAACTGAAAAACTCTTCTAAAACATTGTTTTCGTTAGTGGCTAACACTAGGCGACGAATAGGCAAACCCATTTGACGCGCAAGGTGGCCAGACAAAATGTTGCCAAAGTTACCCGTGGGTACGGCAAACGAAACCAGCTGACCAGGACCTGTCGTAGCTTGCAACCAACCCTGAAAGTAATACACAATCTGAGCAGCGATACGCCCCCAATTAATTGAGTTCACCGCGCCCAATCGATAACGATTTTTAAATTCCAGGTCAGAGGAGAGCGCTTTGACAATATCTTGCGCCTCGTCAAAGACACCCCGCACGGCAATATTGTGAATATTAGGATCTTGCAAAGAATACATTTGCGCACGTTGAAAAGCACTCATACGGCCATGAGGCGACAACATATAAACGGCTAATGCAGACTTACCCCGCATAGCATATTCAGCGGCAGAACCGGTATCACCAGAAGTGGCACCTAAAATATTGAGGGTTGTGCCCTTGGCTTGCAGAATATGAGGAAAGGCCTGCCCTAAAAACTGCATGGCCATATCTTTAAAAGCCAACGTGGGGCCTTCAGACAAACCTAACAAACTTAATCCATTCATGAGTGGGCGCAATGGCACAATCAACTCACTGCGAAACAGCTGAGGTTGATACGCTTGATGCGTCATACCTTGAAGCGTCGAAAACGGTATATCGGTCGCAAACAAACTCAACACGTTTGCCGCCAGTGCGTCATAGCTCAAACCGCGCCAACTCTCTAAAGTTTCAGACGAGACATGAGGCAGACTTTCTGGCAAGGCCAAGCCCCCATCAGGGGCCAAACCTTCAAGTAATACGTCAGAAAATAATTGGGGTTCTAAACCACCTCGTGTTGATATATATTTCATTGCAAAGCCTCAACTCTAATGCGCATCACACTAGACCGCACAAACGGCATTTTTTCAATCGCCTCAATAGCCTCATTGATGTCGGCCTCAAGCGCTTGATGTGTCAGAAAAATAAGTTTCGCACCACCCAACTCGGTTGGTTTTTGAATCATTGACTCAATTGAAATGCGAAAGTGAGCCAGTTCTCGAGAAATATCAGCCAAAACACCAGGCTGATCATCAACATTCAAGCGTAAATAATAAGGTGTAACAATTTGATCAATTGGCAAAATGGCTGTGTCAATCAAAGCATTCGTTTTGAAAGCAAGATGTGGCACACGATGTTCTGGGTCAGCCGTGTGCAAACGCGTGACATCGACCAAGTCAGCCACGACAGCTGAAGCCGTTGGCTCGGCTCCCGCGCCTTGACCGTAATATAACGTTTGACCTACTGCGTCACCACTTACCACGACAGCGTTCATAGGCCCTTCAACACTGGCCAACAATGATTCAATAGGCACCAATGCAGGGTGAACCCGAAGCTCAATACCGTGGTCTCGGCGACGTGTAATGCCTAATAGCTTAATACGATAGCCCAAACGTTCAGCTTGAACCATATCTTCGTCTTCAATCGCGCTAATACCCTCAATGTAGGCACCCGTAAACTGAACCGGAATACCAAAGGCCATGGAAGCGAGCAACGTTAATTTGTGTGCAGCATCTATACCTTCCACATCACCGGTGGGGTCTGCCTCAGCGTAACCCAAACCTTGTGCTTGGCTTAAAGCTTGAGCAAAGCTTAAGTGCCGGGTTCGCATTTCAGACAAAATATAATTGGTGGTGCCATTGATGATGCCAACGACCCATTCAATACGATTTGCAGTTAAACCTTCACGCATCGCTTTGATGATGGGGATGCCACCTGCCACAGCCGCCTCGAAAGCAACCATCACCCCTTTGCGAGAGGCTGCTTCAAAAATCTCAGTACCGTGAAGCGCTAACAAAGCCTTATTAGCGGTCACCACATGCTTACCATTTTCAATAGCTTTTAAAACCATATCGTAAGCCAGCGTGACCCCTCCCATCAGCTCAACCACAATTTCAATGGTTGGATCACATACAACCTCTTCAGGTCGGTCGGTAATCAACATATTGGGGCCCACAATGGATCGCGCTTTGGCGACATCGCGTACTGCAACATGCGTGACTTCAATGCCGCGCCCTGCTCGTCTTGCAATTTCTTGTGCATTGCGGTTTAACACGTGCCAAGTACCCGCACCAACAACGCCTAAGCCTAATAAACCAACTTTCATAGCTTCCATTAAAGCAAACCGTCCTTTCGAAACATTTCTTTAATACCCCGCACGGCTTGTCGCGTGCGCTGTTCATTTTCTATCAGAGCAAAGCGAACGTAGTCGTCGCCCTGGTCACCAAAGCCAATACCAGGTGATACAGCAACTTTTGCATCTTGCAGCAGTTTTTTTGCAAATTCAAGCGAACCTAAATGGCGATAAACGGGAGGAATGAGTGCCCAAATGTACATAGAAGCTTTAGGAATTTCTACCATCCACCCAGCTTCATGAAGACCACGTGCCAAAACGTCGCGGCGGTTTTGATAGATTTGTACCACTTCTTTGACACACTCTTGCGGCCCTTCTAGTGCTGCAATTGATGCCACTTGAATTGGGGTAAACGTACCGTAATCGTGGTAGCTTTTAATGCGAGCAAGCGCATTTACCAATTCAGAATTACCCACCATAAAGCCGATGCGCCAACCCGCCATGCTGTAGCTCTTGCTCATCGTAAAAAACTCAACAGCCACCTCACGTGCACGGGGCACTTGCATAATTGATGGTGCCTGATAACCATCAAAACAAATATCGGCATACGCCAAATCATGCACCACTAAAATTTCGTGCTGCAACGCCAATGCAATGACTCGTTCAAAAAACGATAAGTCAACACATTGAGCGGTTGGATTACTGGGGAAACCCAAAACAATCATTTTAGGTTTTGGAATGGATTCACTGACTGCACGCTCGAGTTCTTCAAGGAAATCAACCCCAGGGGTCATGCGAACGGAGCGAATGTTAGCGCCCGCAATCACGGCACCATAAATATGGATGGGGTAACTGGGGTTAGGCACCAAAACGGTGTCGCCCGCATCAAGCGTGGCCAACATTAAGTGCGCTAAACCCTCTTTAGAACCAATGGTCACAATCGCTTCTGTATCTGGGTTAAGTTCAACCTGATAACGGCGATGATACCAATCAGTGATGGCACGCCTTAAACGAGGAATACCTTTAGAGACGGAATAACCATGATTGGTCGGTCGACTGGTCGACTCAATCATTTTGTCAACGATATGCTGTGGTGTTGGGCTATCAGGGTTACCCATTGACATGTCAATAATATCTTCACCGCGCCGGCGAGCCGCCATCTTTAGTTCGGCTGTAATGTTAAAAACATAAGGGGGTAAGCGTTCAATTCGAGAAAACGTTCTCATTTAATTTATATTCCTTAGGCGCGCAACAAAGTTAAATCTGTTTAATTACCATTACATTTGAGCTCACAAACCTCTGTAACCCACATAAAGTAGCATTTAGAGTTAGAGTTTCTATTATCGCTGATTTTAAAATCAATCGCTTTCAGCCGTTTTCTATTTTTTTGTCTCAAAAAATTCAATTGAATACGGTATTATCATCAAAAATAGTCGGAGTTTTTTTTGAAGCTACATCAAGATACCAACGCATCGTTTAATACCATCACAGGTTACGGTAGCGGTTTTATAGAAATCAACCAAGTTCGCTTTGATCACGCGATTGCCTTCGGGGCTGAAGGCGAGATTAAACGTTGGTCTGCACTCAGCCCAGCAGACATATCGACAGCGCTTCTCTTACAAGCTTGTGGCTTGACCCTAGCTAAACGCAGCCCACTTGATTTTTTAAACGAAAAAGATGATTCAGGACCCAATTTTGAGGGCGATCGCCCTGAAGTTTTGTTGGTGGGCACGGGCGTCAAACAAATCATGCTACCGCATGATGTGACCAGACCTCTTCTACAAGCGGGCATTGGAGTAGAAAGCATGTCAACACAAGCAGCAGCCCGAACATTCAACATATTAATGGCGGAAGGCCGACGCGTCATGACCGCCCTTTTAACGGAGTAAATAGATATGGAACCCTTGAATATTGGCGATATGGCCCCCAACTTCAGTGCAGAAAGTACTTTAGGCACCGTTGAGAGCACAGACACGCTAGGTCACCCGTTTGTTATATATTTCTACCCAAAAGACAATACCCCAGGGTGCACCACAGAAACAGGCGATTTTAAAGACCTTCACGAGCAGTTTCGACAAGCGGGTTGTTACGTGGCAGGGGTTTCACGCGACACCTTAAAGTCTCACCAAAATTTTAGCCAAAAGCTAGACTTGCCATTTACATTAATTGCTGACCCTGATGAAACGGTTTGCACTTTATTTGGTGTCATGAAATTAAAAAACATGTATGGCAAACAAGTACGTGGCATTGAACGCAGTACTTTTTTGATTGACCGATCAGGAAAAATCGCCCAAATTTGGCGTGGTGTCAAAGTGCCCGGTCACGCCCAAGCCGTTTTAACCGCATTACAAAATTTAGCGTAACCCGGAGAATTAACGATATGCCTTTACCCAAGCTACCCACACGACCCGCATCAATACTTAATGTTGATGATCTTGACGTCGAAGTGGTCAAACCTGCTCGACCGTTAGGCAAACAGCCCGAGCGCAAAGCACCGGTACCGAGCATATCAACCTCAACGCCTGCACCCCAAATCAAACGCGCAGTGGCAGGCAAACAAGCGCCTGCCACTCAGCGTAAAACAATCACTGCTGAGCCAGCCCCCACCCAATCAAGGCTGGAATCAAGCCCAACTAAAACACGCCGTGGTACAAAACGAAGTGGAACCGGTCCAAGTACCGGACTCAAGTTATTTGTGCTCGACACCAACGTTTTACTTCATGACCCTTCAAGCTTGTTTCGTTTTCAAGAGCATGATGTGTACTTGCCGATGATGACACTTGAAGAGCTTGATCATCACAAGCAAGGCATGTCTGAGGTGGCCCGTAATGCCCGTCAAGTCAGTCGAACACTTGATGCACTAGTCGGTGACACCGCAAACCTTGAACAAGGTGTGTTGCTTTCGCACTTGGGAAATAAAGAAGCTAAGGGCAAACTTTTTTTTCAGACATCGTCTATCTCTAACGCACTTCCTGCAGATTTACCCATTGGTAAAGCTGATAACCAAATTTTGGCAGTGGTTAAGGCGCTGCAAGACAGCATGGCCCCCCGTGAAGTTGTTTTGGTGTCTAAAGACATCAACATGCGACTTAAGGCTCGTACGTTAAGCCTTGCCGCAGAAGACTACTTCAACGATCATGTTTTGGAAGACTCTGATTTACTCTACAACGGCGTGTTAGAACTTCCCGATAATTTTTGGACACGGCACGGCAAAGACATTGAATCTTGGCAGCAAGGGGGCACCACGTTTTATCGTATCAACGGCCCGTTGTGTAACCAGTTTTTGGTCAATCAGTTTGTGTATTTTGAAGGGTCAATGCCCCTTTACGCACAAGTAAGAGAAGTCAACGGCAAATCAGCCGTCTTGGCAACCTTACGTGACTATTCTCACGCTAAAAACAATGTTTGGGGTGTGGTGGCACGCAACCGCGAGCAAAACTTTGGCATGAACTTGTTGCTCAACCCCGATTGTGATTTCGTCACCTTGTTAGGACAAGCGGGCACCGGTAAAACACTGATGGCTTTAGCCGCAGGTCTCACCCAAGTGCTTGAAACCAAACGCTATACTGAAATCATTATTACTCGCGTCACGGTATCAGTTGGCGAAGACATTGGTTTCTTACCCGGTACTGAAGAGGAAAAAATGTTGCCTTGGATGGGTGCTCTTGAAGATAACCTTGAAGTGCTGAATATGGGTGATGGAGACGGTAATAACGAATGGGGTCGTGCATCAACCATGGAACTGATTCGCTCACGCATTAAAGTGAAATCATTAAACTTCATGCGCGGTCGCACCTTTTTAAACAAATACCTCATTATCGATGAAGCGCAAAACTTAACCCCTAAGCAAATGAAAACCCTGATTACTCGTGCAGGACCAGGCACTAAGGTCGTGTGCTTAGGCAATATTGCACAGATTGACACGCCCTACCTTACCGAAGGCAGCTCAGGCTTAACCTTTGTAGTCGATCGGTTCAAGGGTTGGCCACATTCTGGGCATGTCACCCTGCAACGTGGCGAGCGTTCACGTCTGGCTGATTATGCGGGTGAGGTGTTGTAAGTCAATCATGGTTAAAAGTCCATCCTTTAACGCTTTGAATCGGGCTGCCCTACCCCTAGGCATCACTTTGGGTGACCCATTGGGTATTGGGCCTGAAATCGTTTTAAAGCTTCATACACAAGCACTTCCTAGACCATGCGTGGTGTATGGCGACGTAGGTGTTTTGAGGCGAACAGCCCAGCATTTAGGTATGGCGGTTCAGATTCACCCGCTTGAACAGTTGTCTGACATGCCCTTGCAAACCATGAACCCAAATGAACTATTTGTTTTGCAGTCGGGGGCCTTACTTGATGCTCATTTACCTATTGGATCGGTGCATGCAGCAGCCGGGCAAGCGGCTTATGATGCACTTAATCAAGCCATTGACGACACTTTATCTGGCCAACTAGCTGGCATAGTGACTGCGCCCTTAAGTAAAGAGGCCATGCATTTGGCAGGGGTACCTTTTCCCGGTCACACTGAGATTTTGGCACACCGTTGTGGTGACATACCCGTTGCCATGGTGTTGGTGAACCCCCAGCTGCGTGTCATTTTAGTCACCATTCACTTATCACTAGCCAAAGTGCCCGCTGCCATCACAACAGAACTTGAACTACAAACCATCACGTTAGCTCATCACGTCTGCCTGCAATTGGGTCTTGAAAAACCGCGTATTGCTGTCGCCGGCCTAAACCCTCATGCCGGGGAATCAGGTCGCTTCGGGCGTGAAGAAATTGAAATCATTGAGCCAGCCATTCAGCTCGCTCAAGCACAGGGCATCGAGGTTTCAGGCCCATGGCCGGGCGACACCGTCTTTTTTAGGGCACGAAAGGGTGAATTTGATATGGTTGTCGCTCAATACCATGACCAGGGCCTCATTCCCATTAAGTATATGGGTATAGACGAAGGCGTGAATATGACGGCAGGTTTACCTATCGTACGCACAAGCGTTGACCACGGTACCGCTTTTGATATTGCTGGCCAAGGCATTGCTCAGGCAGAGTCGTTGCGCTGCGCATTTGATTTGGCGCATCAATTGGCACAGTAGTCATTACAGTAGTTATTACAGTAGTTATTACATGACTGCGCGGAGTAGGCAGCGTGACAGTCTTGAGCTTAATAACCTGACGAGCCACCCGCAAAGTTTTGAAACCGTGTACTTGAACCTTGAAAAGTCAGGCGAACCGTGCCGATAGGCCCATTTCGTTGCTTACCAATAATAATCTCAGCCGTGCCTTTATCGGGTGAGTCTGGGTTATAAACCTCATCACGATAAATAAAAGTGATTAAATCAGCATCTTGCTCGATTGCACCCGACTCACGCAAGTCACTCATAATGGGCCTTTTATTTGGCCGTTGTTCAAGGCTTCGATTAAGCTGTGACAGTGCAATGACGGGGCAAGCCAGTTCTTTAGCTAGCGACTTTAGCGAACGACTGATCTCAGAAATTTCAGTGGCGCGATTTTCACCCGCACCTGAAGCTGTCATCAACTGCAAATAGTCAATCACAATTAAGTCTAATCGGCCACATTGTCGTGCTAACCTTCGCGCTCTTGCACGCAATTCAACGACGGTTAAGCCTGGTGTTTCATCAATAAACAGTTGTGCGTTTTGCATACGCTGCACCGCATGTGTGACGCGAGGCCAATCATCAGCCAGTAATTTCCCTGTGCGCATACGGTGCTGGTCTAACATGCCAACCGAACCCAGCATACGCATAGCAAGCTGAACCGCACCCATTTCCATTGAAAATACAGCGACGGGTAAACCTTGCTCGATGGCAACATGCTCAGCAATATTCATTGAAAATGCAGTTTTACCCATTGAAGGGCGCCCGGCCACAATCACTAAGTCGCCTGGGTGTAGGCCTGAAGTCATGCGATCTAGGTCAGTGAAACCTGTGGGTATACCGGTGATGTCACTGCCACCCTCACGATGGTAGAGCTCATCAATACGCTCAACCACTTGTGACAAAAGGGGTTGAATTTCTTGAAACCCCACCGAGCTACGTGCACCCTCTTGGGCAATTTTAAAGACGCGTGATTCTGCTTCATCGAGAAGTTGCCTGGCTTCTTTACCCTGAGGGTTAAAAGCCATATCTGCAATATCGTCTGCTACGGCAACCAATTTACGCAACATCGAACGTTCACGCACAATTTCAGCATAACGACGAATGTTTGCGGCGGAAGGTGTATTGTGAGCCAAAGCATTGAGGTAGCCCAAGCCACCGACTTCTTCAGCTTTGCCCATGCTAACTAATGATTCGTTGACTGTCACCACGTCAGCTGGGCGAGATAGATTAACAAGACGCGCAATATGCTGCCAAATGAGTCGATGATCATGACGATAAAAGTCATTTTCATTAACTAAGTCTGTAAGCTTTTCAAATGCAGCGTTATCTAACAACAAACCACCCAAAACAGATTGCTCGGCTTCGATAGAATGAGGTGGCACGCGTAAATAATCAAGCTGTTGGTTAGGGGGTAAGTTCATACTTAGATAGTAAACCGAATAGATAAATTATTGCAGTGACGTGTTGAGATCAAAACATAGCACTAAAAAAAAACGGCATGCCAAAGCATGCCGCTCTGTCAAAATTGAAACTTAAGATTAGTTCAAATCGCCAGAAACCGTGACAGTAATATCAGTTAACACATCAGGGTGTAGAGCAACTTGCACGGTATAGTCACCAACAGCCTTAATGGCACCGTCGATCATGCGAACTTGTGACTTAACTAAACCGGTGAAGCCTTGGGCAACCAATAATGTGACGACATCCATATTGGTGACTGAACCAAACAAACGGCCATCTACACCAGCTTTTTGTGACATTTTTAAAATAAAACCCTCTAGACGCTTAGCGTCTGCTTGGGCTTGTGCCAACTTTTCAGCTTGTACGCGCTCGAGTTCAGCACGGCGAGCTTCAAACTCGGCCAATGCAACGGGTGTTGCACGACGAGCCTTGCGCTGTGGAATGAGGAAATTACGAGCATAACCGTCGCGAACACGAACCACTTCGCCAAGGTCACCCAAGTTTACAACTTTTTCAAGAAGAATAATTTGCATGAGTAGCCCCTAATTAATTATGGTTATCGGTGAATGGCAACAACGCTAAGAAGCGTGCGCGCTTGATTGCGGTATCAAGCTGACGCTGATAGTGCGCTTTTGTGCCAGTCAAACGAGCAGGAATAATCTTGCCGTTTTCTTGAATGAAGTCACGCAAAGTGTCTACATCTTTGTAGTCAACTTGAGCGATACCTGCTGCGCTAAAGCGGCAAAACTTACGACGCTTAAACAACGGGTTCTGTTGCGTAAATTTTTTCTTTTCAGTATTACGTTTTGATGCGAATGCCATGTCAGTTACCTTTTAAATTCGTTTCAATCGGTCGAATGTGCTGCCCATGTAGGGTTAAACGTGCAGCGTTTTTTCGGGTAGGGGCTATAAAACCTTCAATTTCAAATTCAGCATTGATAGGCAAGTGCTGATGCATATTTGCTAAATCACCTAACAAAACGACATTCATTTCAAAAGCGACTTGTCTTTCCAGACCAGCCTCAATGACGGTTTCGTTATGACTAAGTTGAAACTGCAAGACAGGCAAGCCAGCTGGGGTATACCGAATCGCTTCGCGCTCGACTACCTTGCCAGTAATGACTGTACGGTTCAAACCCAAGCCCTATTTATTCGGCCTCATTCTCGGTTGTGTTCGAATCAGCGACTGCTTTACGCGCTTCGTCACGCTCGACTGATTTCATCATGATTGAAGGTGCGGTTTCCGCTGTTTTGGTTTTAATAACCAAATGACGTAAAACTGCATCGTTGTAGCGAAATGAGTGCTCAAGCTCATCAAGCGTAGCTTGATTACACTCGATATTGACGCAAACATAATGCGCTTTAACTAATTTTTGAATGGGGTAAGCCAATTGACGACGGCCCCAGTCTTCTAGGCGATGTATGACACCACCGTGACCAGTAATGAGAGATTGATACCGCTCGATCATGGCGGGCACTTGCTCGCTTTGATCGGGGTGCACAATGAATACGACTTCGTAGTTACGCATAAGTAAAAATATTCCTAAGGTTACCTCGGGTTAAACACCGAGCAGTAGCCCGCCACCTTTTAAAGGCAATCGAGCAAGATCGAACCCAAAGTTAGTAAAACCGACTTCGGGTTAGCCCGCTATTGTCGCAGGTCAGGCCAAGTCTTGCAAGCGCGTTAAAATTGAGGCTTCAATTCCCGCAGAATCAAGCCCTACTGAAGCCAATAAAGCGACCGGGTCACCATGGTCAATGAACACATCAGGCAAACCAAGTTGTAACAGTGGTTTCAATAACCCATGCGCCTGCATCGCCTCTGAAACCGCGCTACCTGCCCCACCCATAATACTGGCTTCTTCTAGTGTGACGATTAGCGCATGGCTGTCAGCCATTTCACGAACAAGAGCGTCGTCTATCGGTTTAACAAACCGCATGTCTACTAAAGTGAACTGATGCTTCTCAGCCACGTGTTGCGCAGCGGTTAACAGCGTACCAAATACCAAAATTGCAACGCGTTGCCCAGTTTGTCTAACCAAACCTTTACCAAGCGTGACAGCGTCTAGCTCACGCCCAGCTAATACGCCTCTTCCGGCACCTCTGGGGTATCGCACTGCGGCAGGCCCAGGGTACTCGTAACATGTGGTTAATAACAAACGCGCTTCATGCTCGTCAGACGGAGTAGCTAACACCATGTTGGGAATGCAACGAATAAACGCAATATCGTAGTTGCCTGCGTGGGTGGCACCGTCGGCCCCAACTAAACCCGCTCGATCTAATGCAAACGTAACATCAAGATTTTGGAGCGCGACGTCATGGATTAACTGATCATAACCCCGTTGTAAAAACGTGGAATAAATGGCGACAACTGGCTTTTGACCCTCACAAGCCAACCCTGCAGCGAAGGTCACAGCATGTTGTTCGGCAATACCCACATCAAAATAACGTTTGGGGAACTTCTGCTCAAACTCAACCAAGCCACTGCCTTCGCGCATAGCCGGTGTAATGGCTACCAACCGCTCATCGGCCGCACCCATGTCACACAACCACTGCCCAAAAATCTGGGTAAAGGTTGTTTTTGGGGGCGTCGTTGCCTTTTGAATGCCCACTTTTGGGTCAAACTTGCCCGGACCATGATAGAGCACAGGGTCAGCCTCGGCTAATTTGTAACCTTGCCCTTTTTTAGTTATCACGTGTAAAAACTGAGGGCCTTTTAACTGACGCATGTTTTGAAGCGTGGGCACTAAGGCGTCGAGGTCATGCCCATCTATGGGACCAACATAGTTAAAACCCAACTCTTCAAACATCGTTGCTGGGGTCACCATACCTTTAGCATGCTCTTCAAAACGCCTCGCGAACTCAAGTACAGGGGGCACGTGCTGCAAAACGGCTCGGCCCATATTACGAGCGGTATTAAATAGGCTGCCTGATAATAAACGCGCTAAGTAACGATTTAAGGCCCCAACGGGTGGTGAAATAGACATATCGTTGTCATTTAAAACCACCAACAGGTTAATGTCAGGTGTCACACCAGCATTATTCATCGCTTCGAAAGCCATACCTGCTGACATGGCACCATCGCCGATGACTGCAATATGCTGACGCGCAATACCCGCATTTCGCGATGCAACAGCCATACCTAATGCAGCTGAAATTGAGGTTGAAGAATGCGCCGTACCAAATGCGTCGTAAGGTGACTCAACGCGACGCGGAAAACCTGAAATGCCACCAGCCTGACGCAAAGTTGACAAGGCTTCGCGACGTCCCGTCAAAATTTTATGCGGGTAAGACTGATGACCGACGTCCCAAACAATACGGTCATGGGGCGTATCAAATACATAATGCAGGGCAATGGTAAGCTCAACCGTACCTAGGTTTGACGACAAGTGTCCACCCGTATGCGAGACCGAATCGAGCAAATACTGCCTCATTTGGTTTGCTATCGGCTCAAGTTGCTTGCGGTCAAGTTGCCGCAAGGCTTGGGGCGAATCAATCAACTCTAAGCGTGCTTCTGTCATACCAACCATACCTCAATACAAAAATTTTCTTTAATTTGAACGGTAAACAATGAAATGCGCCAAACCTCTTAATGCGGCACCTTGCTCACCGAAAGACTGAATGGCCTCAACGGCCTGATCATAAAGCTCAATCGCAAAGTCTTGGGCTCGCTCAACACCCATTAAACTCACGTAGGTAGATTTGTGATCTTGCTGGTCTTTACCAGCAGTCTTACCTAACTGGTTTGTATTAGCGGTCACATCTAGTACGTCGTCAATCACTTGAAACGCCAGACCAATAGCCCTTGCATAAATTTTTAAAGCTTCGCGTTGCTTTGAGTTTGCAGCCGTAATGATGGCACCCATCACAACGCTTGCCTCTAATAATGCGCCCGTTTTAAGCCTATGCATCTGAGCCAACTCAAGCTCAGTTTGTATTTTTCCAGTCGAAATCAAATCAATCGCTTGACCACCAGCCATACCCAAACTACCCAGAGCATGAGAAAAACATTGTATAGATTGCACAATTAAAGCAGGCGCAACCGGCAGCTGAGCTAACCACTCAAAAGCTAATGGTTGCATGGCATCGCCCGCTAATAAAGCGACGGCTTCACCAAACTGCACATGCGTGGTCGGTTTACCTCGTCGCAAGATGTCGTCATCCATACAAGGCAAATCGTCATGAATAAGGGAGTAGGCGTGTACCAACTCAACTGCTGCTGCAGCAGCATTTAAACTTGTAAGGGTGGCCAAGTCAATTGAAGGGTGACATGCTTGACCGGCAGCTAACAACAAAGCTCCCCGCACTCGCTTGCCACCTCCGAGCACGGCCCAACGCATGGCTTGATGCAGATCGGTGGGCGAAACGTCAGGTTTAGGCATGAAAGCGTCAAGCGTTTGCTCAACTTGATTTTGGTGCTCGCTTAACCAAGCATCAAACCATGGCGCGTCAAACGTATGACGGTTATGAGGTTGCAATAAAGACAAATGGTTTGAGTCTGATTGCATGAATTTTTAACCAGATATGGCTGAGTTGTCGCCCGAAAAAGGCTTGAGCAAGTCAGCCTCCAGCATGCGAACCTGCTGTTCGGCTTGCGACAACTGTTCTTGACATATTTTAGACAAGGCAACCCCTTGTTCATAAGCGAGAAGGGAAGCTTCAAGTGACAAGTCGCCTGATTCCATCTTGGCAACCAACGCTTCAAGAGCGGCCAAAGCGGACTCAAAATCTTTTGGCTGTTCAAGCGTTTGATCAAGCTGGGCAGGTTTAACAGGCACTGTAAGGTTTCCTTTAAATACAAATTTATTTGCAACTTGCATATGCTAATCAACCGTATTGTAAAGGAACACTGAACCCCAATATCTGCTGGGGTACAATAATTTGGAAATAGATCGGAGAGTCCGATTTTTCTTCGCGCCAGCTAGATTTTTTGCTGGCTATTTTTTTCTTTGCGGGGGGAATCATGTCTGATGTGGGTCAGAACAAACATCTAGAGCCAGCCAACTCTCAACCAAATCTTGCCAACTACCTTGACGAGAAGCAACTTGCTGTTGAACGCGATTTTATTTTCAACCAAGCAAGTTTGTACATTGGCCACGAAAAAGGCGTCCCTCAACTAGGCGACTGGCGTGCACTTTCCCAAGAAAATATGGGACGTGTGATGGTGCGCACCCCCTCTGGCTTAGAATTGGTTTCAAATATCTGTCGGCATCGCCAAGGCTTAATGTTGGGTAATCAAGCAGGCTGGGGCAACCGTACCGCCTCGATCACAGGCAATTTATCTGAAACGGGTGGGAATATTGTCTGCCCTTTGCATCGTTGGACATACAACCCAAAAGGCGAATTGCTGGGCGCGCCCCACTTTCCACAAAATCCCTGCTTAAATCTTGAGCGTTTTAACTTGCAAAATTGCCATGGCCTGCATTTTGAGGGGCCCCGCGACCCGAACCTAGATATTGGTAAGTTATTTAAACGACCCGAATTTGACTTTTCAAATTATGTATTTGATCGGGCCGAAGTTCACCCCTGCCATTACAACTGGAAGACTTTCATTGAGGTGTATTTAGAAGACTATCATGTCGAGCCCTTTCACCCGGGATTAGGAAGCTTTGTAAGCTGTGACGATCTCACTTGGGAATTTGACAAACAATTTAGTCTCCAACGTGTCGGGGTGCACCGAGCCTTGTCGCAACCTGGCTCCGAAGCCTATCGTATTTGGCACGATAAATTACTGTCATTTCGTCAGGGCCAAGCCCCTAATTTTGGGGCTATCTGGGTCACTTACTTTCCAACCCATATGATTGAGCTCTACCCTCACACGTTGGTTTTATCTACTCTCTACCCCGTTTCAGCCCAAGAAACCCTCAATGTAGTCGAGTTTTATTACCCCGAAGAAATCGCTTCCTTTGAACGTGAGTTCGTTGAGGCACAACAAGCGGCCTATATGGAAACTGCAGTGGAAGACGATGAAATAGCGGAACGCATGGATGCAGGAAGAAAAATCTTGCACGCTCGAGGTCAAAATGAGGTGGGGCCCTACCAGTCACCTATGGAAGACGGTATGCAGCATTTTCATGAATGGTATGCCCGTATGATGCGGGAACAAAAAGACTAAAAAACAGTCATAATCAAAACAAATTTTTTGTTCCTATTTTTTACACACCATAAATTGACTTTTCCACCCTTCAATTTTTTCAGGAAGCGTTCATGAAACGTATTGTTCTGTTCCTTGCCACCAATCTCGCGGTAATCGTGGTGTTAGGTATTGTTCTAAATTTACTCGGCGCTGACCGCTTTTTAACGGCACAGGGTTTAAATATTGAAATGCTGTTGGTTTTTTCAACCGTCATTGGTTTTGGCGGAGCCATTATTTCTCTCTTAATTAGTAAACGCATGGCCAAATGGTCTACTAAGGCGCGCATCATTGATCCCCAGGCGCCAGCCACATCAGAAGAACGATGGCTCGTTGAAACCGTTCACCAGTTAGCTGACCGGGCACAGATTGGTCAGCCAGAGGTTGCCATTTACGATGGTGCACCCAATGCTTTTGCAACCGGTGCATTTAAAAATAATGCCCTTGTGGCGGTTTCAACAGGCCTATTACAAAGCATGACGCGCGAAGAAGTCACGGCTGTGTTGGGTCACGAAGTTGCCCATGTCGCAAACGGTGACATGATTACTTTGACACTCATACAAGGTGTAGTGAACACCTTTGTTGTATTTTTTGCCAGACTCGTTGGCTACTTTGTTGACCGCGTCATTCTGAAAAATGAGCGTGGCGTCGGCATGGGTTATTTTGTTGCCGTGATTGTTTCAGAAATTATTTTTGGTATCTTGGCTAGTATTATTGTTGCTTGGTTTTCACGCCAGCGTGAATACAGGGCAGACGAGGGTTCTGCACGACTGCTTCAATCACGTGAACCTATGATTAAAGCCTTGGCACGTTTAGGGGGCTTAACACCGGGCGATTTACCTAAAAGCTTTGAAGCATCAGGTATTAGCGGTGGCAAAGGCATTGCGGCATTATTCTCAACTCACCCACCGATTGAACAACGCATTGCAGCTTTGAAAAATCTTTAAGAACATTCTTTCACTCGCAAGCTTTGCCGTTCGCCTGACACCAAGCGTTGACTTGGGTCAGGCGTTTGTTCTAATGGGCTTGTTCCCAGTTCATGCCCGAACCCACTTCAGCTAATAAAGGTACGTTCAACTGTGCGACGCTACACATAAGTTCCGGAATTTTGAGCTTGATCAACTCAAATTCAGCTTCTGGCACCTCAAGCACCAACTCATCATGCACCTGCATCGTAACTTTGCTTTTAAGGTTTTGTGTGTGCAACCATTTTGAAATTACCACCATTGCCATTTTAATCAAGTCAGCTGCTGTGCCTTGCATGGGAGCATTAATGGCAGCCCTCTCAGCACCCGCCCGCCGCGCACCTGACCCCTGTATGTCAGGAAAATATAAGCGACGACCAAAAACAGTCTCAACCCAACCTTGTTCATGTGCTTTAGCTTTAATTTCAGCCATATATTGAGCCACGCCAGGGTAACGCGCAAAATATCGGTCAATATAAGACTGTGCAGCATCGCGGGTAATGCCTAAATTACTGGCCAAACCAAAGGCTCCCATGCCGTATATGAGCCCAAAATTAATTGCCTTGGCAGCACGGCGTTGATCGACTGTGACGTCTATTAAAGGGGTGCCAAATACTTCAGAAGCGGTTGCACGGTGAATGTCTTCGCCTGCAGCAAATGCTTGTTGCAAACCTGCGTCGCCCGAGACATGCGCCATCACACGAAGCTCAATTTGAGAGTAGTCAGCTGACACTAAGAAACAGCCTGGCGCGGCAATAAAGGCGCAACGCACCTGACGACCTTCAACCGTTCGTACCGGAATATTTTGTAAGTTAGGGTCTGACGACGATAACCGCCCAGTAATAACCGACGCTTGAGAGTAATGGGTGTGCACGCGACCCGTATCAGCGTTGACCATTTTAGGCAGTTTGTCGGTATAGGTTGATTTTAACTTCGCTAAACCCCGATAACTGAGTAACACCTGCGGCAAGGGGTAATCTTGCGCCAGTTTTGTGAGTACTTCTTCATCAGTTGATGGTGTGCCACCCGGCGTTTTACGCACAACTGGCAGTTTCATTTGACCGAATAAAATCTCAGCCAACTGTTTGGGCGAGTTTAAATTAAACGGCTGACCTGCCAACTCGTAAGCTTTTTGCTCAATAGCTAATAATTGCAGGCCCAAGCCGTGACTTTGTTTAGCCAACTCTTGCACATCAATCAATACACCCTGGCGCTCAATTTCGAACAACACTTTTGAAACATCACATTCCAAATCATAAATTGATTTTAAAGAGGGAACAGCTGCGATCTGCGGAAATAAAGCCTGATGCAACCGCAAGGTAAAGTCTGCATCTTCGCAGGCGTAATGCGTTGCAAGCTCAAGATTAACTTCGTCAAAGCCAATTTGATTTGCTCCTTTGCCACAAATAGACTCGTAGGTAGCACCCTTTAGGCCCAACCAACGCTGAGACAACTCGTGCAGTGAAACACTTTTATAAGACTCAAGCACGTACGCTTCAAGCATGCTGTCATGAGCAATGCCGTCTAGGTGAATGCCTTCATTCGCTAAAACATGGGTATCGTACTTAGCATGGTGTAACAACTTTGTGGGGTTTGAAGACTCAAACCAAGGCTTAAATAACTCAAGCACAACAGATTTTTGCAGCATGTCATGGGCATCAGGCCCAAGGTGAGCGACAGGCACATAGCACGCAATACCCGGTTCGATACTCAATGAAAAACCCACTAATTTGGCTTTCATGCCATCAAGAGATGTGGTTTCAGTGTCGAAAGCAACGATTGATGCTGCCGTGATTTTTTCAAGCCATAGCTTGGCTTCTTCAATCGTTTTTATACAACTATAAACGGGTTGCACTTCTACTGTTTCGGAACATAATGGACTAAGCAAAACAGGACTATGCTCAGGGGCTTGGGTCGATTTGTTGGGTTCTGCTGAGTCAAAAAGGTTTGCCTGAGTTGCCTTATTAACCGACGCTGGATGTGTGGCTGGCAAGCCTTGCGATGCAGACAACGCAACCCGTGCATCGCCACTAGGCACACGACTGCTATCTTGTGTGATTTCGCGTAACCAAGACCTAAACCCAAAGCGTTCGTAGTTAGCAATCAACGTCTCTTTGTCAGCTGAACGCATAAGCAAATCATCAAAACTTGTCATAACATCTGACAAATCGCAATTTCGACGCACAGTCAGTAAATCTCGTGTCAGTTCAAATTGGGGCAAGGCCACACGCAGGTGCTCGCCTACTGCACCCTTAATATCAGCCGCATGCGCAACAATTTCATCAACTGAGGCATACTGATCTAACCATTTGACTGCTGTTTTAGGCCCCACTTTATTCACACCGGGAACGTTATCGACGGTGTCACCCACCAACATTAGATAATCAACAATTTGATCAGGACGCACCCCAAATTTTTTATGCACCGCTTGTGGGGTTAGGGTTTCATTACTCATCGTGTTAACCAAAGTCGTTTGCTCGGTTACCAACTGCGCCAAATCTTTATCGCCCGTTGAAATAATACTTTTCCAACCTTTTTGTTCCGCCATTTCAGCCATGGTAGCAATCACATCGTCTGCTTCAACGCCAGCCACCCCCACTACAGGCCAACCCATTGCTTTGACCACATCGTGAATGGCTTCAACTTGATGCGCTAAATCTTCTGGCATAGAGGGCCTATGAGCCTTGTATTCAGGGTAAAGTTCATCTCTGAAGGTTTTACCCCGAACATCGAAAATACATGCAGCATACTGAGGCTGATAGTCATGAGCCAGTTTACGCAACATATTAATGACACCATATATGGCGCCCGTTGGTTCGCCTTTTGCATTGCGCAAATCGGGCATGGCGTGAAATGCGCGGTACAAATAGCTAGAACCATCGACTAACAATAAGGTTTTATTCATGAATCAAGACCCAAATTTAATTTTACCGGCTGTTCAACAGGCACCTGTCATTATGTCAGAGCTGATCACTGCTGCCGATGCCTTAAGCCATATTGGCCCAGCTGTCAGTGTTTTTGGTAGCGCACGCATCAACTCTTCGTCACCTTACTACGCATTAAGCCAAGACGTTGGTGCAAGGTTAGCCCAAGCTGGTTTTGCCGTCATCGCTGGGGGTGGGCCAGGCATCATGGAAGCTGCGAATAAAGGTGCTTTTGAGGCAAACGGTACGAGCGTGGGCTTAAACATCAAGTTACCTTCAGAAAAGAAAAACAACCCCTATCAAACCGTAAGTTTATCGTTTGAATACTTTAATTCAAGAAAAACAACATTTTTCATGCATAGTATGGCCTACGTCGCCCTACCGGGTGGTTTTGGTACATTAGATGAATTATTCGAAGCGTTAACTCTCATACAAACCGGCAAACTGGCCAAAGGCCCTGTTATTCTGATGGGCAGTCACTTTTGGCAAGGTTTAATTGAATGGGTAAAAGCAGAGCTTTTACCGACTGATATGATTACACAAGCCCATCTTGACTTATTTTGTGTTGAAGACGACCCCGTTAAGGTGGTAAATATGATTGAATCATTCTCATCAAAACATTTAATTGACGCCAACCGACCCAGCTCTTTACCAAAATAAGGTTTTTAATCATGCAAAAAGTTAACTTTCCCGCCCAAATCAATCATCCAGAATTACTGCGTACTCAAGCTTACATTGATGGCAAATGGGTCGATGCTGATGATGGTGCTTTGTTTGAAGTTGACAACCCTGCAACGCAGTCCGTCGTTGCCCATGTCGCTAATTTAGGCCCTCAAAGCGCGCTTCAGGCGATTGCTGCGGCTGAGCGCGCCCTACCCGCCTGGCGTGCATTAACTGCCAAAGCGCGTTCTGTTATTTTGAAAAAATGGTTTGATCTAATCAACCTTCATGCCGATGATTTGGCTCGTATCATGACGGTTGAGCAAGGCAAGCCTTTTGCTGAGGCCAAGGGTGAAATAACCTATGGTGCATCATTTGTAGAATGGTTTGCTGAGCAAGCCAAACGCGTTATGGGCGACACCATTGCCTCACCCATTCCCAATGCTCGAATCTTAGTTCTAAAAGAGCCTATTGGCGTTTGTGCAGCCATTACGCCCTGGAATTTTCCCAGTGCGATGATTACTCGTAAAGTTTCACCCGCTTTAGCGGCAGGGTGTACCGTGGTGTTAAAACCTGCTGAGCAAACCCCTCTGTCAGCTTTGGCTTTGGCGCAATTGGCGCATGAAGCAGGTATTCCCCCAGGCGTACTCAACATTTTAAGTGCTGATAGTGAACGCTCAATTGCAATCGGCAAAGAACTATGCGAGAGCAGTGTTGTGCGTAAATTAACCTTCACCGGTTCGACTCAAGTTGGGCGTATTTTGATGCAACAATGTGCCCCAACCATCAAAAAACTATCGCTTGAGCTCGGTGGCAATGCACCCTTTATAGCGTTTGAAGATGCTGACATTGATGCCGCTATTGAGGGCGCCATGGCGTCTAAGTACCGTAACGCGGGTCAAACATGTGTGTGTACTAATCGTTTTTATGTTCACACCTCCATATATGACACATTTGTACAAAAACTGGCACAAGCTGTTGAAAGTCGCCTAAAAGTAGGCGACGGTTTTGAAGACGCTGTGACAACAGGGCCTCTGATTGACAATGATGCGATTAAAAAAGTTGAAGCACATTTGGCTGACGCTCTTTCAAAAGGCGCACGTATTGTGACCGGCGGCAAACCTGACTCGCGTGGTGGGCGTTTCTTTCAACCGACCGTTTTGGCTGATGTCAACAGCGACATGATTTGTATGCGCGAAGAAACTTTTGGCCCCGTGGCACCCATTGTTAAATTCACTGATGAAGCCGATGTCATCAAATTAGCCAATGATACTGAATTTGGCTTAGCGGCTTACTTTTACAGCCGAGATATCGGTCGTATCTTCAGAGTCGCTGAAGCCCTCGAATACGGCATTATTGGTGTAAATGCTGGCATCATTTCAAACGAGGTTGCACCCTTCGGTGGTGTGAAACAATCTGGTTTAGGTCGAGAAGGTTCGGTATTTGGTATTGAAGAGTTTTTAGAAATGAAATATGTTTGCTTAGGCGGAATTTAACGCCTTTAACAGCTTTTTAACGTTTAAGTAAAAAAAGCCTACCGAACAGATTGAGTTCGGTAGGCTTTTTACAACTTTATTAAGTTTTAATCGCGTGAAACACGACGACGATCACTTTCTTGAAGATAGCGCTTACGCAAACGAATATTTTTAGGCGTCACTTCAACGAGCTCGTCATCGCTAATAAACTCAACGGCATACTCTAAAGAAATACGAATTGGCGTGGTTAAGTCAATGTGCTCATCTTTACCTGAGGCGCGCACGTTGGTCAGTTTTTTCTCTTTAATGGGGTTGACCACCAAATCATTGTCACGGCTATGAATACCAATGATCATGCCTTCATATAACTCTTCACCAGGCGACACAAACATACGACCACGCTCTTGCAATTTCCATAAAGCGTAAGCCACTGCAGGGCCATTGTCTTGACTAATCAGTACACCATTACGACGCTCACCTACACCGCCTTCACGAACGGGTGCATACTCGTCAAATATATGGCTCATCAAGCCTGTGCCACGAGTTAAAGTTAAGAACTCACCCTGAAAACCAATTAAGCCACGAGCGGGTACACGATACTCTAAACGCGTACGACCCCGGCCATCAGGTTGCATGTCTTGCAAGTCACCCTTACGACGACCTAACTCCTCCATAACCGCACCTTGATGAACATCTTCAACGTCACATGTCAACAATTCAAAAGGCTCTTGCTTCACACCGTCTACTTCACGATACATCACACGTGGTCGGGAAACGGCTAACTCATAACCTTCACGACGCATATTTTCGAGCAAAATGGTCAAGTGCAATTCGCCACGACCGGCCACTTCAAATACCGTGTCATCATCTGTTTCACGCACACGAAGGGCAACGTTTGCTTTAAGTTCACGGTCAAGACGGTCGCGTAATTGACGGCTGGTAACAAACTTACCATCACGACCAGCCAAAGGTGATGCATTCACCATAAAGTTCATCACCAATGTTGGCTCATCAATACGCAACATAGGCAAAGCATCGGGGTGGTTCACATCGGTCACGGTACAACCAATACCTAAGTCTTCAATGCCGTTAATTAAAACAATGTCACCCGCTTCTGCCTCATCAACCAAAATACGCTCAAGCCCTTTGAACTTAAGCACTTGATTGATTCGTCCTTTTTGTAAAGGTGCGTCTGGGCCAAACTGAAAGGCCACATCCATTGCCGGTTTCACACGACCACGGTTCACGCGACCCACACCAATTTTGCCAACATAACTGTTGTAATCAAGTGAAATGATTTGCAACTGTAATGGCGCATCGACATCATCATCGCGAGAAGGCACATGCTCAAGAATGGCGTTAAACAAAGGCTTCATGTCGCCTTCGCGAACGGTGTCAACCAAGCCTGCATAGCCAGACAAGCCCGACGCATAAATGATCGGAAAATCAAGTTGCTCGTCAGTTGCGCCCAGTTTGTCAAACAAGTCAAATGTCGCATTCACAACATATTCAGGACGTGCACCGGGTCTGTCAACTTTGTTGACAACAACAATGGGTCTGAGACCTAAGGCAAGCGCTTTTTTGGTCACAAAACGGGTTTGTGGCATGGGACCTTCAACGGCATCGACTAAAAGCAATACACCATCAACCATCGAGAGTACCCGCTCGACTTCACCACCAAAGTCAGCGTGACCAGGGGTATCAACAATATTAATATGCGTACCTTCAAAATTAACCGCACAGTTTTTAGCCAAAATAGTGATGCCGCGTTCGCGTTCAATATCACCAGAGTCCATCACTCGTTCGCTGAGCGCTTGGTGTTCTTCAAAAGTACCTGACTGGCGTAGCAACTGGTCTACGAGTGTGGTTTTACCATGATCGACGTGGGCAATAATTGCGACGTTACGAAGGGCGCGTGACATGTAATTTCCTTTAGGGTTTAAGCAGATAAGTTGCTTGTGGCAACTTTCTGGGGTACAAATATAAGCAATTCAGGTGGAAGACTTTCAACAGGCATAATGACCTGCTGAGCATCAGCCATCTCGTTTATTTCATCAAGCGTAACCGCCTGATCAAGTAGAAAAGGGCCAACGCGGGTACGACGTAAAGCGATCAAATGTGCAAAAACACCCAATTGTCGACCAATATCTTGAGCCAACGTACGAATGTATGTGCCTTTACTGCATTCAATATGAACCGTTGCAGTTTTACCCTCGCACGCTAACAACTCAATTTGATGAATCTTAATGTGACGTGGTTCACGTTCAAGCTCAATGCCCTCACGCGCATAGGCATAAAGTGGTTTACCATTTCTCTTTAAAGCTGAGGTCATTGGGGGAATTTGTGTTTGCTCACCCATAAAATTCTTTAAAGTGGCCTCTAGCTTGGCTCTGTCAACCCCTTCAAAGGTATCGGGTGCTTGTTGCGTTCGTACACCTGTTAGATCACCTGAGTCAGTTTCAACACCAAACAGTATGGTTGCCAAATAGCCTTTATCAGCATCAAGCATGTGGCCAGCAATTTTGGTTGCTCGGCCTAAGCAACAAATCAACAGACCTGTTGCAAAAGGGTCTAAGGTACCTGTATGACCCGCTTTTTGAGCATCAAGCTTACGTTTGACTCGCTGCAAGGCGTGATTACTCGACAAGCCTTCAGGTTTGTCGAGAAAAACTAAGCCATCGAGCACTTGCCCGCGTTTTCTAGCCATTTTATGTGTACCCAGAAAAACGCCAGCTCAAGACTGGACGTCTGGCTCTTCAGGCAGAGGAACTGAAACGGATGGCGCATTTGCTTGGTCAATTAACCGTGACATCTCAATGCCACGCTCAAGTTGCGGGTCATGAAAAAACCGCAAAGAAGGCACAGTATGAATGTGTAACAATTTGAACAACTGAGAATGCAACCAACCCGCTTTATCTTGCAAAACCTGCAAAGCCAAGTCAGGTTCAGCGCCAATAACAGTGAAGAATACTTTTGCGTGGGCGTAATCAGCTGATAACTCAACGCCTGACAAGGTAATCATGCCTACTCGCTTAGTATCAAGCTCTCGCTGTATCAGCACAGCGAGATCTTTTTGAATTTGGTCAGCCAGACGAACGATTCGATCACCTGTTGATTTTTGCTTATGTCGACTCATGATTTCGTTTG
The DNA here is from genome assembly GCA_937896225.1 of uncultured Alcaligenaceae bacterium. Lineage (GTDB taxonomy): Bacteria > Pseudomonadota > Gammaproteobacteria > Burkholderiales > Burkholderiaceae_B > Algicoccus. Next base: position 31,129 of record CALBMZ010000096.1, read on the forward strand.
ACGTTACAGAGAACGAGCAACCTCTTTAATTTCAAAGACTTCAAGCTGATCGCCTACTTTTAGATCGTTGTTGCCTTTCAATGTGATGCCGCAATCAAAACCAGCCTTAACTTCTTTGGCATCATCTTTAAAGCGACGTAATGAGTCGATGTGGCCTGTCCAAGTGACGACATTGTCACGAAGCAAGCGAACCTGCGAATCGCGACGCACTAACCCTTCAAGCACCATACAACCGGCTACGGTGCCTATACGAGAAATGGTATACACCTCTCGAATATCAACCAAGCCAAGCGTTTCTTCACGGCGCTCGGGTGCTAGCATGCCAGACATGGCCGCTTTGACTTCGTCTACTGCATCGTAAATAATATTGTAATAACGCAAATCAACGCCGTTAGACTCAGCCAGTTTACGGGTTGCTTGATCAGCACGCACATTAAAGCCTATCACTACCGCACCTGCAGCAATTGCCAAGTTCACGTCGCTTTCAGAAATACCACCCACGGCAGCATGCACAACCTGAACACGAACTTCCTCAGTTGAAAGTTTAAGCATGGCATTAACCAGCGCTTCTTGTGAACCTTGCACATCAGTTTTAACGATAAGCTGAAGGGTTTGTGAACCCTCAACCGTTGGATGAAACATACCCTCAAGCTTTGCAGCCTGTTGCCGTGCTAACTTCACATCGCGGAATTTACCTTGACGGAACAATGCAATTTCTCGTGCTTTGCGTTCGTCAACCATACACATGATTTCATCGCCCGCGGCTGGCACTTCAGTTAAACCTTGAATTTCAACTGGAATCGATGGGCCTGCACTTTGAATGGGTTTACCATTTTCGTCAAGCATGGCACGCACACGACCATAGCTTGAGCCCGCCAACACCACATCGCCACGATTTAACGTGCCGCTTTGGACCAAGATAGTTGCAACTGGGCCACGACCCTTGTCAAGACGAGCCTCAATTACGATACCTTTTGCAGGGCTCTTAACTGGAGCTTTCAATTCTAATATTTCGGCTTGTAATAAGACGTTTTCTAATAAGTCATCAATACCAAACCCAGTTTTAGCCGAAACGGATACAAATGGTACATCACCACCGTATTCTTCAGGCACAACCTCTTCGACCACCAACTCTTGCTTAACGCGCTCAGGGTTGGCATCGGTTTTATCAATTTTATTGACGGCAACCACCAATGGAACACCGGCAGCTTTAGCGTGGTGAATGGCTTCTTTGGTTTGTGGCATGACACCGTCATCTGCAGCGACGACCAAAATGACAATATCGGTCGCTTTAGCACCCCGCGCCCGCATGGCCGTAAAGGCTTCGTGACCTGGTGTATCTAGGAACGTAACCATGCCACGATCAGTTTTAACGTGATAAGCACCGATATGTTGGGTAATACCACCCGCTTCACCCGATGCTACTTTTGCGCGACGAATGAAGTCAAGCAACGACGTTTTACCGTGATCAACGTGACCCATAACGGTCACAACGGGTGCACGAGGCAATACCTCGGCATCGGTCTCAGCCGGCGCAAAATCAAGAAAGGCTTCAGGATCATCTAATTTAGCTGCAATGGCAGTATGACCCAATTCTTCAACCACAATCATGGCAGTTTCTTGATCAAGCACCTGGTTAATGGTGACCATTTGACCCAACTTCATCAAATGCTTGATAACTTCAGCCGCTTTGACTGACATTTTGTGTGCTAAATCTGCAACAGAAATGGTTTCAGGAACATGAATTTCACGAGCAATGAACTCAACGGGGGCGACTTCGCGCACGACTTCAGCTTGACCGCGGCCACGACGACCGCCCGCACGACCAGACTTACCTGAACTGCGCCAGCCATCACGACCCGCAGGCGTTGTAGCGGCTTTACCCGCAGGTTTTTTACGTGACGCATCATCAGACCAAGATGCAGGCAACTCACCCGCTTTAGCAGTCTTTTTACCGGCTTCTGTTGCTTCTTTTTTAGCACCTTTTGCAGGTGCCACAGGCTTGTGAAGCGTGCCTTTTAAGGCTGGCGCTTCTTCTTCTGGTGCTTTAAGAACCTTCTTGGGGCGATTAAGCATATCGCGCAAAGCAGAAGCTTCAGCCTCAGACTTACGACGAGCCTCATCACGTGCAGCTGTTGAAACAACCGGTGCAACCACTGTTGAACTTGGCGCACGACCACGGGTTTGTTTTTTAACAGCTGTCTTTTGAGGCTCAATATTTGTTAGCGTTTCAGCCACTACCTGAGCTTCAGACTTATCAGACTGGTTTTTAAGCTTCTGCACTGTGGCATCAGCAGGTTGATCGACCTCGGAATTTGGAGAGCTCGTTTGATTAAGCTCACTAGCCTGTGCAGGGTTACTAGACTGATTTTTATCTTCGACTTTCGCGCTTGTAACAGTCGCATCAGCCTGAGTGGACGGAGCAGTTTGAGTTGTCTCTGATTTCACATCTGATGAATCGGATGCTGCAGCACGGGTAGATTTGGCGTCAAGATTCGGAGCCTCTTCATTCACTGCCTGTACATTCGATTCTTCTGGGGCGTTCAAAGGAGCAACACCAGTATTAACAGTGTTTTTAAGATCGTCACCAACTATATTCACTTCAGATTGCACAGCTTCTGAATTGGAGCCTGCATTGGTCTCGGTGTTTGACACATTAACAACACCAGCAGCAGCGGCTTTGTCAACAGAATTA
>CALBMZ010000097.1 GCA_937896225.1 uncultured Alcaligenaceae bacterium
ACAGAAGAAAATATTCAATCTCGCGTTCGCGGTACTTTATTGATGGCATTATCTAATAAGTTTGGTCACTTAGTTTTAACCACGGGCAATAAGTCTGAACTTACAACCGGTTATTGCACATTGTATGGCGATATGGCGGGTGGCTTTGCCGTGCTGAAAGATGTACCTAAAACACTGGTATATCGTTTAGCAGTTTGGCGTAATAAACAATCTGAAATTATTCCTCAACGCATCATCACCCGGGCACCCTCGGCCGAACTGCGCCCCGATCAAACTGACCAAGATAATTTACCCGCGTACGATGTTATCGACCGTATTATTGAGGGATATGTTGAACATAATCAGCCCGCAGCATTATTGATTGAATCGGGTATAGCTGCTGAGTCGGTGAGTCAAATCACCCGTTTATTACGTATCAATGAGCACAAGCGCCGACAATCACCTCCAGGCCCTAAAATTACTGTTCGTGCATTTGGTCGAGACTGGCGTTATCCTCTTACTAACAAGTTTAAAGATTAAAACTAAAACAATTGTCATAGGGAAATTTCGTGAAACTTATTACTGCAATCATCAAACCATTTAAACTCGATGAAGTACGTGAAGGCTTAGCCGAAGTGGGTATCACGGGTTTAACTGTGACTGAAGTCAAAGGCTTTGGCCGTCAAAAGGGCCACACAGAGTTGTATCGTGGCGCTGAGTATGTTGTTGACTTCTTACCTAAAATTAAAGTTGAAGTAGCCATACAAGATGATCAAGTTGATGCCGTGATTGACGCAATTGTGCGCGCAGCGCATACCGGAAAAATTGGTGATGGCAAAATATTTGTCACCACACTTGAGCAAGTGTTACGTATTCGCACAGGCGAAACGGGTGATGTTGCGCTGTAATACTGCTTCTTTGCTCATTTCTATAGTTGTCTTATGCCGGTTCAACAGAATGATGGCGTGTTACAAATTTTTGCCACGCCATCAAAGCAAAAACCACAGCAACGCCCGGAAACACCCAGTAGTTTAACGTTTCCCAACCCGCAACTGACAACAGCTTACCGGCTGAAAAAGACGTAGCTGCAACCGAACCAAACACTAGGAAGTCGTTTAAGGCTTGTACTTTATTTTTTTCATTGGGCCGATGGCAGGCTGTAACCATGGTTGTGGCGCCAATAAAACCAAAGTTCCAACCCACACCAAGTAAGACTAATGCCAACCAAAAGTGCGTCAACCCTAGGCCTGAGAGCCCAACCACAGCAGACAAAGCTAATAAAATTAAACCCATGCACGTCACAGCAGATGCACCAAATCGTTGAATCAAATGGCCGGTGACAAAGCTTGGGGCAAACATAGCCAATACATGCCACTGCATACCCATCACGGCTTCGTTCACCGTGTGACCACAACCCACCATGGCGATTGGGGCGGCGGTCATCACAAAACTCATCAAGCCATAAGACATCACGCCAGAAGTGACCGCAACAATAAACTTGGGTTGTTTGGCAATCTCTTGAAGAGATCGGGGTGGCAGAGGTTGCTCTGATTCAGCCGATTGATGAGTTTGTGCTGTTTGATTGGTCTGTATCGTTTGTGATGCCGTACTGGTGATGTTGGGTTCGGGAGGTTTTCTTAAAAACCAAATGACCGGTAGTACTAAAAAAGCCAGAACAGATTGCGCAACAAAGGTTCCTGCGAAAGGGGCTGTGACAAACACGTCACGGGTCCAAATAACGGTTTGCGGGCCAATAATAGCACCAGCTAAACCGCCCAGCATGACCCATGAAATAAGCCTAGGCTTGAGGGCTTCAGGTGCGCCATCGGTTACTGCAAATCGATAACTTTGTACATAAGATGCATAAAACCCAGCAATTAGGGTGCCTAAGCAAAATAAATAAAATATTTCTTTATAAATGCCACCAGCTGCCACCAAGCCACCCACTGTACCCAGTATGGCTCCGACGGTGTAGCCTGCGCGACGACCGTAGCGTTTCATTAAGTAGGCCGCTGGTAACGTACCAATAGCCATACCCAAGTTGAACATGCTGATGGGCAAAGTGGCGAAAGCCGGGTTAGTTGATAGCTGCTGACCAACTAAGCCCGCCAGCGACATCACGATTGCAGGGCTAGCCCCACCCAACGTTTGGGCAGTCGTCAGGACGCGCCCATTATGGTGAGAAGTACGGTTTAAATCATCGATCATTTAAAAACCCAAGGTTATTAAATTTTTTATAGGTTTACAACAGGGTTACAGTTTAAACAAAATACATTTTAGGTTGTGTATGATCTTAAACTTATGGAAAAAGAACGTATATCAAAATTAATGGCGCAGCGTGGTATGTGCTCGCGCCGCGAGGCAGACGTCTATCTTGAGCGGGGTTGGGTCTTGGTTGATGGGCAAACAGCCATAGTCGGTGAAAAAGCTTTGCCAACGCAAGACATTACCTTATTGCAATCTGGTCAACAAGAGCAGTCAACCCGGGTCACTATACTTATTCATAAACCCATGGGCATTGTGTCAAGTCAAGCTGAAGACGGCTATCAACCCGCAGTCAGTTTAATCAGCCGTCAAACCCAATCTGTATCTGATAAATCGGGCCTTAGATTTGCCCGCAACCATTTAAATGGTATAGCCGTTGCAGGGCGGCTTGATATTGATTCAACAGGTTTACTTGTTTTAACGCAAGACGGGCGTATTGCACGTACCTTAATTGGCGATCAATCGGTTGTTGAAAAAGAATACTTGGTTCGTGTAGATGGCCAGCTTAGTGACCACGATTTAAAGCGACTCAATCACGGCCTTTCTTTGGATGGTCGAGCGTTAAAGCCTGCTCAAGTTGCTTGGCAGAACCACAACCAACTTAAATTTATCTTAAAAGAAGGGCGTAAACGTCAAATACGCCGCATGTGCGAGATGGTTGGTTTGAGGGTTGTGGGTCTCAAGCGTGTGCGAATTGGCAGTATTGTTTTAGCCGATCTTGAGCCTGGTTGTTGGCGCTACCTCAGAGCTGATGAATCATTTTGATTGCCCATTAATACTGTAAGTCGCTGAATCATCAATTGCTAGGGTATCGCGCAACCAAGGCAACACCTTTTGCATCGCTGCCCTCAACGTATAAGGTGGGTTAATGACCACCATACCACTACCGTATAAGCCTAAACCTTCTTTTGGTGGCTTTGAAATCACCAAACTTAAATCTAGCCAATTATTGGGGCATACTTTAGCCAAGTGCCGAGGTAATTGTTGTGCATCTAAACGTTGCACGATTGGGTACCAGACCATAAAACAACCCGTAGGAAATCGAGCCACGGCGTCTTTAACCGTATTGAGAACATAGCGATAGTCTTGTTTATTCTCATAAGAGGGATCAATAAGCGTAATGGCACGTCGCGACGTAGGGGGCATAAGTGCTTTGAGCGCTAAGAAGCCGTCTTCAATTGAAACATGTAATTGACGGGGTCGAAGCGAACCGGCTTTCGACAAGTTACGTTTTAAGATGTCAGCCTCTACAGGCAACATTTCAAATAATTTAATGCGGTCAATGGGTCTAATTAAGCTTAGTGCTACCCAAGGTGAGCCTGGATAAAACGATAGTGAATCGTCTGGGTTAAGGTCTTTTATGACTTCAAGATACCTTTCCATTGCCTCGGGCGCCTTTTTTTGTGCCATAACAAGTGAAATACCCCCTAAATATTCTTGACGGGTATTGGCCCAATTGCCGGTCAAATCATAAACCCCAGCGCCAGCGTGCGTGTCAACATACCAATAAGGGCCTGGTTTATCGTTAAAGTATTCAATAACTTGGCTCAAAACAATATGTTTGAGTACATCGGCATGGTTGCCAGCATGAAATCCGTGACGGTAACTAAACAAGCAAATACTCCGAGTTTTTTATTTAAAAGGTATAGGTGAGGTAGTCATCTCTACTTCACTGCACAAATGGTACACTTTGCGGGTTTATCTATGGGTTAAAACTACGCATATGTTTGAATTTATTCGCTCCCACAAACGCTGGATGCAGTTTGTACTGCTCATGTTGATCATACCTTCGTTTATGTTTTTCGGTGTTGAGGGTTACTCGAGTTTCATGTCGAGCGAACCTGATATTGCCGAAGTAGACGGTAAACCCATTACTTTGGGTGAGTATAATATCGCGCGTCGCGACCAACTCGAACAGTATCGTCAAATGTTGGGTGCCCAATTTGACCCTGCTGCGGTTGACACACCGGCCTTCAGGCAAGACTTGCTCAACACATTAATTGACCAGCGCATTTTGGCTGTTGCTGCGTCTAGAGGTCATTACAGTGTTTCAGACGATGCCTTACGTAATACCATTGCGGCCATTCCTTCGGTCCAGGTGAACGGCCAGTTTTCGCCTGAGCGGTATCGTCAAGTTTTAGCTTCGCAAGGCATGACCCCCAATGATTTTGAGTTGGGTTTGCGCCGTGATTTGGTGCTGAGCCAAGTACTGGGCCCAATTGGTGTGACAGCTTCAGCCCCGTTAGATATCACAACAAAATTACTAGCTTTAGTCTCGCAAACACGCACATTGGCAACTCGTGATTTTAAAGCTGACGAATATTTAAGTTCGGTACAAATTTCAGACGAACAAATAAAAACCTGGTACGACCAAAATGCCCAGTCACTTAAAGTGCCTGAATATGTAACACTCGATTACGTCGTTTTAGATGAAGACGCAGCAACAAAAGATGTCAGTGTTTCGGCAGCTGATATTAAAAGTTACTACGATCAAAACCAAGCACGATACGCTCAACTCGAGCGTCGTCGAGTAAGCCATATTTTAATTGAAGTTCCTTCAGATGCTGATGATGAGAAGCGTCAGGCCGCTATGAGCAAGGCCACCGATCTATTAGCTCAAGCTAAAGCAGATCCCAGTAAATTTGCGCAGTTGGCACGTGATTATTCACAAGACCCAGGCTCTGCTCAACAAGGGGGTGACTTGGGCTGGATATCAAAATCTACGTTGATTCCAGAAGTTGAAGAGGCTGTTTTTAAGCTCAATAAGGGTGATATTGGTGGTGTAATTGAAAGCCCATTCGGCGACCATGTAATTTACGTCACAGATATTCAACCCGCAACCACCAAACCACTTGAGCAGGTTCAGGGTGATATTGAAAGCGAAGTTCGTCGTCAAATCGCTTCAGAACGGTTTGCAACTTTGGCAACAAAGCTTAGTAGTGCCGTTTATGATCAACGCGACAGCTTGGCCCCTATTACAAAGTCACTGGGTTTAACCTTACGCCAAGCCACTGGTTTATCTAGAGAAGGGGTTTTACAAGCTGATTTGTTGCCTCCTGGTACGCCTGTCATCGATGCCAAGCAGCGCGAACTTCTTGATCAACTAAAGGTTCGTCAAATTGCTTTTTCAAATGATGTTCTGGTTGAGCGCATGAACTCTGGTCTGATCGAGATATCATCCGATACCATGATGGCGATTCACGTCACCTCTGTTCAGGCCGCGGCCGTACCACCATTGGCTCAAGTCTCAGATAAAGTGCGTGAAATAATCAAGCAAGAAACCGCTGTCAACTTAGCCCGCACTCAGGGTGAAAGCGTTTTGCTTGCCTTGCAATCTTCCAAGGAACCGCCTGAAGGTTTTGGCCCTGAACAAACCGTTTCACGTCAAAAGCCACTTAACTTGTCTGCGAATGAATTGGCCGCAGTGATGTCAGCTAACGTCAATACGCCACCTGTTTTTGTTGGGGTTAATTCGACAGAAGGCTATCGTATTATTGAAATAAAAAGTGTTTCTGCAGGTGCACAAGCCGATGCGGCACAAATTAAGCAGTTTCGACAGCAACTCTCGAAAGCCTGGGGTAATGCGCAAGAGCGTGCGGCCCTAATGGTGCTACGTGAACAATATGGTGTAACGATTAAACCTGAAGCGGCGGTTTTAATTAAGGGCGAGTAAGCGCTTGAACCAAAACGGGCCACACATTATTTAATATGATGTCTTGTGCGGCCTCGTTAGGGTGAATATTGTCGCTGATAAATAAATCAGATCTTGTTTCTAGACCAGCCAAAAAAAAGGGTATTAATAACGAATTTGTTTGCTCGGTAATGGTTTCGTACAATCTTTTAAATTGATTTGTGTATTGTTCGCCATAATTTGGTGGAATTTGCATGCCTGCAATAACAACCTTAGCACCAGATGCCTGAGTCATTTTAATCATCTTAAGCAGATTTAACTCGCTGACTTTTAAAGATAACCCTCGTAGTGCATCATTGCCCCCTAACTCGATTAGAACGACTGTCGGTTGAATCGTTTTAAGTAAGTTAGGTAGGCGTGTTAACCCGCCGCTGGTGGTGTCACCACTAATACTGGCGTTAATCACCGTTGCATCATATTTTTCTATAGCGAGTCGAGTACGTAATCGCTGTACCCAACCGGTATTGCGTTCAATACCGTACTCAGACGATAAGCTGTCACCCACAATTAAAATTTTATTACTTTGCTGTTCTTTTTGCCCTGAAGAGGGTTGTTTAGTTTCAGCATGCAAGGGGCTTGTATGAATAAAAATCAGACAAATTAGCAACAGTGCAAGACGAACAAAATGGCGGGGTTTTAGTAAAAATATATTCATGTCATGTCAAAATAGATTGTTATTTAAAAACATTAAGGTAACTTAAAAATATGGCTGTTACGCCTAAGCCCTTATTGGCCATTGAACTCTACACATAAACTTTTACAGCAATGAAGCATTAAGTCAGTCATGCTTATGAACC
>CALBMZ010000098.1 GCA_937896225.1 uncultured Alcaligenaceae bacterium
GCCTTTAGGCCAGTTGAGGGTGAAGCATTAGCTCAAAACCCATTTCGTATCTTTACATCATTACTTCGTTTAGAACTCATAGAAAATGTAGATTTGCGGGCGCAAGCCCAAGAAATTTTAGACAATAGAGAAATCTTTACACCGCTTTGTTTAACTTTAATCGATCAGTTTGAACAAGTAGGCGGCTTGACGCCTGAGCAAGCTACACAATTTGTAAAGGAGGCGTTGTTCACCTTTAAGTGGCATCATGACGCGACTGTGACTGAACAAACCTACCGTGCCTTGCGTCAGGCGCACCCTTTAATTGCTGATGTGGTGTGCTTTAGAGGCCCACATATCAATCATTTGACGCCACGTACTTTAGATATTGATGCCATACAGCAGCAAATGCCTCGTTACGGTATTGAACCCAAACAAACAATCGAAGGACCACCACGTCGTGATTGCCCGATCTTGTTAAGGCAAACCAGTTTCATGGCGTTAAGTGAAAAAATAAACTTTAAAGAAAGCGCCTCGGCTCAAGGATTGCAGGCTTATGTTGCAAAGGGTGTTCAAGCTTCTGAGGTGACTCAGGCAGCCACAGAACAGGGTACGCATACTGCACGTTTTGGGGAAGTTGAACAGCGTGGCATTGCGCTAACTCAAGCAGGGCGAAAGCTTTATGATGACTTACTTGCACAGGTTAGGCTACAGATGCAAGGCACGCCTAAAGATGATTACGCTCTGACCTATTCAAAAGTGTTGTCTAAGGTTTTTAAGCAATTTCCAGACGACTGGCAGGCACTACAGCAACAGGGGCTAGGGTTTTTTTATGCAAGCCCGAACCTTGAATGCCTGCCTCAGAAACCTGTACCGAGAGACTCGACGTGGCATCAACTGATTGCAGGGGGTTACGTTTGTTTTGAACCGATTACTTACGAAGACTTCTTGCCCGTCAGTGCGGCAGGCATTTTTCAGTCAAATTTAGGTTTGGAAAATCGTGAAAAAAACGATGTTGCTGCTTCTAACCAGCAAAGCTTTCATGAGGCTTTAGGCGCTAAAGTACAGAATGAATTTGAATGGTATGCCGCGCTTGAAGAAAACTCTATTTTGCAAACAAAGCGGGCGTTGGGTGTTGTTTGACAACTAAGCGTGTAGAAATAAACAGCCATGAAAATCGCTTAAGTGCTGAAACACTTAAGCGATTTATAAAACTTAAATTCCCCGACCACTCTTAGCCGCAATACGTAAGCGCAGTGCGTTAAGCTTAATGAAGCCTGCCGCATCAACTTGGTCGTAGGCACCACCGTCATCGTCAAAGGTAGCAATGGTTTGGTCAAATAAGCTGTCTTTTGAGTCACGTGCAACGGTGCTCACGCTGCCTTTATAAAGCTTAAGCTTGACCCAACCGTTTACAGGTTGCTGCGTGTAATCGATTAAAGCTTGTAGGGCATGACGCTCGGGGGACCACCAGTAACCGTTATAAATCAAGGCAGCGTAGCGAGCCATCAAATCGTCTTTCAAATGCGCGACCTCGCGGTCAAGCGTAATCGACTCAATGGCCCGATGGCCTTTAAGCATAACCGTACCACCAGGTGTTTCATAACAACCGCGTGACTTCATACCCACATAGCGGTTTTCAACTAAATCAAGACGGCCAATACCATTGTGGCCAGCAATTTCGTTTAAACGGGTTAGCATCTGTGCGGGGCTTAAACGCTCACCGTTCAAGGCAATGGGGTCACCTTTTTCGTACTCAAGTTCAATAAATTCAGGCTTGTCAGGGGCGTCTTCAGGCGAGACTGTCCAGCGCCACATACTTTCTTCCGCTTCGGCTTTGGGGTCTTCAAGGTGACGGCCTTCAAAGCTGATATGAAGTAAGTTGGCATCCATAGAGTAGGGTGCACCACCTTGCTTATGCTTCATGTCAACAGGAATGCCAGCGGCTTCTGCGTAGGCAAGTAATTTTTGACGTGAAAGAAGGTCCCATTCTCGCCAAGGCGCAATCACTTTGATGCCTGGCTCTAAAGCGTAGTAACCCAATTCAAAACGCACTTGATCGTTGCCTTTACCCGTTGCACCATGCGAGACGGTATCAGCATGAACTTGGCGGGCAATTTCAATTTGTCGTTTGGCAATCAGAGGGCGTGCTATGGACGTACCCAATAAGTACTCACCTTCATAAATCGTATTGCAACGAAACATGGGAAATACAAAATCACGTACAAACTCTTCACGTAAATCATCAATAAAGATGTTCTCGGGCTTGATGCCCATTTGAATAGCTTTTGCACGGGCAGGTTCGACTTCTTCGCCTTGACCAATGTCTGCGGTAAACGTGACAACTTCGCAGGCGTAGGTGTCTTGAAGCCATTTTAAAATGACTGAGGTGTCTAAACCGCCAGAATAGGCGAGTACAACTTTGTTGACTGTGCTCATAGGTGACTCGTTAAATAAAAAAAAATATTTTGGAAAAGGTTGATTTTAAGATGGTTTTGAGCTTAAAAACCTGTTAAAAACAAATGCTTTATGTAGTGGTAATGTTAAACAAACGACTTATATCGCA
>CALBMZ010000099.1 GCA_937896225.1 uncultured Alcaligenaceae bacterium
CGTTATTTTATTAGCAAGAAATTTTTAACGGTTAAACCATAAACGCTACATTAATGTTTCATTAGAGTTTCATTAAAGCTTCATTAGAGTGTTAAACCGAAATATATATGTTTAATTGTATTGTGTAGTAACAACCCGGCGTACGTTTTTGGGGTTATTTAAACCCTAGTAAATCTTACGCCATTAATAATGAGGTTAACCCATGTACGCGGTCGTAAAAACTGGTGGCAAGCAGTATCGCATTGCTGTCGGTCAAAAACTTAAAATAGAACAGATACCGGCAGACATTGGGCAAGAAATTTCGCTAGATCACGTGCTTTCAGTAGGCGAAGGCGACCAACTTCAAGTTGGCACCCCTACCCTTACTGGCGCGGTGATTAAAGCTACAGTTCTTGCGCAAGGACGCCATGACAAAGTCAAGATCTTTAAAATGCGTCGTCGCAAGCACTATCAAAAGCATCAAGGCCACCGTCAAAATTACACTGAGATTCGCATTGATGCGATTTCAGCTTAATCATTGCTTTTAGGAAACTAGAAAATGGCACACAAAAAAGGCGGCGGCTCGACGCGAAATGGTCGTGATTCAGAATCGAAACGACTGGGTGTAAAAACTTACGGTGGTGAACTGATTCCTGCTGGTTCAATTATTGTTCGCCAGCGCGGCACAACCTTTCACCCTGGTGTTAACGTTGGTATGGGTAAAGACCACACCTTGTTTGCACTGGTAAACGGTAAGGTTCAGTTTGCTGTGAAAGGTCGGCTCAACAAGTCAACCGTATCAATTATCGCTGCTTAATAAACAGCTTAGTTAGGTACCCAGCTGGCCCTGTCGTTTCTCGGCAGGGCCTTTGTTATTTTTGAGAAAAGCGCATGAAATTCGTTGATGAAGCAACCATTGAAGTGGTGGGCGGTAAAGGCGGCAATGGCGCGTCAAGTTTTCGGCGCGAAAAATTTATTCCCAAAGGTGGGCCTGATGGAGGTGACGGGGGTCATGGCGGCAACGTATTAGCCATTGCCGACCGTAACATCAACACTCTGATTGATTACCGTTATGCCCGCAAGCACATTGCCCGCAACGGTGAACATGGTCGTGGCTCTGACCAATACGGCGCGGGCGCACCCGATATTGTGTTGCGCATGCCAGTTGGCACCATTATTTTTGATGCCGAAACCAACGAAGAGTTATTTGATTTAACCCAAAACAAACAAATTGTTACTTTAGCAGCCGGCGGCATGCCAGGCATTGGCAACATTCACTTTAAATCAAGTGTAAACCGAGCCCCCCGTCAGTTCACACTCGGCACCGACGGCGCTCAGCGCAAGCTTCGCCTTGAGTTAAGGGTTTTGGCCGACGTTGGTTTGCTGGGCATGCCCAACGCAGGTAAGTCGACCCTTATTAGCCGCATTTCAAATGCGCGCCCCAAAATTGCTGACTATCCTTTCACCACTTTGCACCCTAATTTAGGGGTGGTACGCACATCCGAATCGCGCAGCTTTGTGGTTGCCGACATTCCCGGCTTAATTGAAGGGGCCTCTGAAGGTGCAGGCTTAGGTCACCTATTTTTACGTCATTTAAATCGCACCCGTATTTTGTTGCATTTAGTCGACATGTCGTCCCTTGACCCCGAAGAAAACACCATTGAACGGGCCGTAAAAGAAATGAAAGCCTTAGAGGGCGAGCTTAAAAAGTATGACGAAGACTTATTTAATAAGCCACGCTGGTTAATTTTAAATAAACTCGACATGGTCGAAGACCCTGTTGCCGCTCAAAAAGCCTTTATCAAAGCCAGCAAATGGAAGGGCCCTGTTTATAGTATTTCTGCTTTGGCTGGCCAAGGTACACAACAACTTATTTGGGACCTTCAAGACGCTCTAGATGCAGCCCGCGACATTGAACAGCGCGAACAAGATATTGCTGCTGGCGTGTTTGTAGAAGAAGACCGCCGTTTTGACACTACCCGAGGTACGCCTGAGTCATGACTACCGCAGCCGATATGCGTTCAGTCGTTGCTGATGCAAATCGTATCGTCATCAAAGTAGGTTCCTCTTTGGTCACCAACGATGGCAAAGGTCTTGATTTAGTTGCCGTCAACCATTGGTCAAGCCAAATCTCGGCCCTGAAAAAGCAGGGGCGCGAGGTGGTTTTGGTCTCTAGCGGGGCCATAGCCGAGGGTATGGCACGTCTGGGTTGGACACAACGCCCCACTGAAATGCATAAGTTGCAAGCTGCAGCAGCAGTTGGTCAAATGGGCTTAGTTCATGCTTATGAAGCCGCATTTGCACAGCACAACATTCAAACAGCTCAAATCCTGCTTACACATGAAGACCTCGCTGACCGCAAGCGATATTTGAATGCTCGATCAACCCTCTTTGCACTGCTACGCTTAGGGGTCGTGCCCATCGTTAACGAAAACGACACGGTTTCAACTGACGAAATAAAAGTGGGTGATAACGACACCTTGGGCGCATTAGTCACCAACCTAATCGAAGCCGACTGCCTCATTATTTTGACTGACCAACGTGGCCTTTATAACGCAGACCCCCGCCACAACCCACAAGCAACTTTTATTTCACACGCTCAAGCCACCGATGCAAGCCTTGAAGCTATGGCTGGTGGCGTCGGTACCGGGATTGGTACGGGTGGCATGCTAACTAAGGTGCTGGCAGCTCAGCGAGCTGCTAAAAGCGGGGCCCATACTGTTATTGCCTCAGGTCGGGAAGACCTGGTTTTGACGCGACTTGCTGCTGGCGAATGCATTGGTAGCGAGTTACAAGCCAGTGAACCCGTTTGGTCTGCCCGTAAACAATGGATGGCTGATCACATTAGAGGGTTGAGAGGCCGCCTGACACTTGATGCAGGCGCTGTACGCGCATTAACCAAAGATGGTAAAAGCCTGTTACCCATTGGCGTCAAATCGGCTGAAGGCTATTTTGAAGCAGGCGATTTGGTGTCGTGCCTTGACCCAGAGGGTAAAGAATGTGCTCGGGGTTTAGTGAATTACTCTTCAGCAGAAACCCGATTAATTCTGGGGCAGCCTTCATCAAATATTTCAACCTTGCTGGGTGTCATTTCGCACGCCGAACTGATTCACCGTGATAATTTGGTTGTGCTGAACTAAGGTTACGGCATGGGCGATGTAATGGGTGACATAGCTGGCGTTATGTTTGGCATTATTGCACCGGTCGATCAGGCGCTAAAAAATCAGCTAACGCAAATGCACTGTTTCGGCTTGTCACCGCCATAGCAAACAACCCTTTGTCTATTGGCCCATCAATAAGGGCTGAACCGATCAAGTGCCCCCCCGTCACCAATGCTAACGATTGCCCAATATGATCACGGCTCACACTTGTTAACTTACGTGACCCGCTATCAGACAAACGAATCGCTACAAAAAATTGCCCCGTTGCGTCAACCATTGGAGACGCCCCCTTAATGTCTGAGCGCGTCAATAACGACTCACGCTGCAGGTAAAGGGTATGCCGCCCTGGCCCATCAGACCACGGCAATAGCCCTGGCGCATCTTGCGTCGAGGCCAAATGAAAAGCATAAGTGGGAAGTTTACTGGCCTCAGAAGGGTACATCGATTCCCAAAGCGCGCCGCAACCCGAGAGCATCAGTAAGCAAGCGACCACTAACATGTCGATGCTGCGTCTGAGCCACATAACTTGCTTAGGGCCGACTATCTTAGGCGTCTGTTGAAGAAGCGTCATGTCTGAGCCAAACACCCACCGTCTTAATTTACACATCATGTAAGCATAATGCAATTTAGTCCCCTAACCACTTGTGAACGAGGTCGTTCAGCCTATACTGATAACTCAGCGGGGGTACTGGGCAAATTTGCCTGGTTGAGAAACACCCTTCGTACCAGTACGGATAATGCCGATGCTGGGAGCGAACACTATTTGATGGCAACATAGCCATATCAAAAAAGAACCTTCCAAGATCGGCTCCATAATTTTTTGGAGCTTTTTTATGAACGCAATTCCTAAGTTTTTAGCCGCCACAGCTGAAGTCGATTCAGCTGCTGTCAAACCCCTACCCAAATCACGCAAAGTTTATGAAGTTGGCTCTCGCCCTGACATTCGCGTGCCCTTTCGTGCCATTGAACAAAGTGATACGTCAACCTCTTTTGGTGGTGAAAAAAACCCCGACATCACGGTCTACGATACCAGCGGTCCTTACACCGACCCAGAAGCACATATCGATATACGTAAAGGCTTGCCTGAGCTGCGCAAAGCTTGGATTGATGAACGTGACGATACCGAGTCACTCGATGGCCCAAGTAGCGAGTTCGGCCGCGAACGTTTAACTGACCCCACTTTGCAAGCTTTGCGCTTTGATTTACAACGCCCACCCCGTCGTGCCAAGGCAGGCAACAATGTCACACAAATGCATTATGCACGTCAAGGCATCATTACCCCTGAGATGGAATTCATCGCAATTCGTGAAAATATGCGAATTGAACAATACGTGGAATCGCTTCGCAACAGTGGCCCCGACGGCGACAAAATGGTGAAGCGTTTGCTTCGCCAGCACCCTGGTCAATCTTTTGGGGCGTCTATTCCCGGCAAAATTACTGCAGAATTTGTTAGGGATGAAATTGCACGCGGTCGCGCTGTGATTCCCATGAATATTAATCACCCTGAAGTTGAGCCGATGATTATTGGTCGCAACTTTTTGGTCAAGATTAACGCCAACATTGGTAACTCAGCTGTCAGTTCAAGCATTTCTGAAGAAGTTGAAAAGATGACGTGGTCAATTCGTTGGGGTGGCGACACGGTGATGGATCTTTCAACTGGTAAAAACATTCACGAAACCCGTGAATGGATTCTTCGCAATTCACCCGTGCCTATCGGCACTGTTCCCATTTACCAAGCACTTGAAAAAGTAAACGGTAAAGCGGAAGACCTAACATGGGAAATCTTTCGTGACACGTTAATTGAACAAGCCGAACAAGGTGTTGATTATTTCACCATTCATGCGGGCGTGCGTTTACCCTTTATACCCATGACAGCTGATCGTATGACTGGCATTGTGTCGCGTGGCGGTTCAATTATGGCTAAATGGTGTTTGGCTCACCACAAAGAAAGCTTTTTATACGAGCATTTTGAAGACATTTGTGAAATCATGAAGGCGTACGATGTAACCTTTTCGTTAGGTGATGGCTTACGCCCAGGCTCAACTTATGATGCCAATGACGAAGCACAATTTGCTGAACTCAAAACCTTAGGTGAACTCACCAAGGTGGCGTGGAAACACGATGTACAAGTCATGATCGAAGGACCTGGCCATGTGCCCATGCACTTGATTAAAGAAAACATGGACCTTCAACTTGAGCATTGCCACGAGGCACCTTTCTACACGCTAGGGCCCTTAACCACTGACATCGCCCCCGGTTACGACCACATCACTTCAGGTATTGGTGCGGCCATCATTGGTTGGTACGGCACAGCCATGTTGTGCTATGTCACACCCAAAGAGCATTTGGGTTTACCAAATAAAAAAGACGTCAAAGACGGCATCATCACGTACAAGATTGCAGCCCATGCAGCTGACTTAGGTAAGGGTCACCCTGGTGCCGCGATTCGTGACAATGCTTTGTCAAAAGCGCGTTTTGAATTTCGTTGGGAAGATCAATTTAACCTGGGTCTTGACCCTGATACCGCTAAAGAGTTTCATGACGAGACATTACCGAAAGACTCAATGAAAGTGGCGCACTTTTGCTCGATGTGCGGCCCCCATTTTTGCAGCATGAAAATCACACAAGACGTGCGTGATTATGCGAAAAAATTAGGGGTTGCCGATAAAGAAGCCCTTACAAAGGGCATGCAAGAGAAGTCTATTGAGTTCGTCAAAAAAGGCGCCGAAATTTACCACAAGACTTAAGCAATTTAGGTAAGTTAAGCAATCACCGGGGCCAACGTACTGTTAAGATCTTTTTCAGTACGTTGGCTTCTTTCTGCGTAATCACGCACCTGATCTTCACCAATCATGCCCACGTTAAAGTACTGTGACTGAGGGTGACTAAAGTAAAAGCCCGACACGCTGGCAGCTGGGTTCATGGCATAGCTTTCAGTTAAGATAATGCCGATATCTTGCGCTTGCAACACATCAAACATGTCGCGCTTCACAACATGCTCTGGGCAAGCTGGGTAGCCGGGTGCGGGGCGAATGCCTTGGTATTGCTCTTTAATCAGCTCTTCAATTGACAGCGCTTCACCGGGCGCATAACCCCAAAGATCAGTTCGTACACGCACATGCAGGGCTTCAGCAAAGGCCTCAGCTAAACGATCAGCCAAAGACTTAAACATGATGGCCGAATAATCATCTTGCTCGTCAATAAAGCGCTGTTCTTGCTTTTCAATACCCACACCTGCGGTCACTGCAAACATGCCGATGTAGTCGATCACGCCGCTTTCTCGTGGCGCAATGAAGTCAGCTAAACACTTATTTTCAACGCCTTCACGCTTCACACCCTGCTGTCGTAAACCACGCCAAGTAAACAAAACCTCTTCGCGGGATTCATCTCGGTAGACTTCAATATCGTCATCATTGACTTGGTTGGCTGGGTAAAACGCCAAGATGCCGTTTGCGGTTAACCAACGACCGTCAATCATGCGCTTGAGCATGGCCTGACCATCAGCAAACACTTTCTTAGCCTGCTCTCCGACGACATGGTCTTCTAAGATGGCAGGGTATGAACCGAACAGACTCCATGTTTGAAAAAATGGTGTCCAGTCAATGTGTTGGGCTAATTCATGAAGGTCAAAGTTTTTAAATAAACGACGGCCTAAGAATTTGGGGCGCAGTGGCGTCTCGTTTTCCCAATCAATCACAGGCTTATTGGCGCGCGCTTGTGCAAGCGGAATAATAGGTGTGGCCTGTCGTGATGCATGACGACGCCGCACTTCATCGTACTCTTTGCTTAAGTCTTCAAGGTAAGTGTTGGCGTTTTCTGACACCAGATTTTGAGCCACACCGACGGCTCGACTGGCATCGGGCACATAAATAACCGGGCCATCGTAATGGGGCGCAATTTTAACAGCTGTGTGTACGCGACTGGTCGTGGCACCACCAATCATCAACGGTATTTTGCGTTCTCTAAAATAGTCGTCACGTTGCATTTCGCTGGCGACATACGTCATCTCTTCGAGGCTTGGCGTAATTAAGCCTGACAAGCCGATGATGTCAGCTTTTTCTTCTTTTGCACAAGCGAGAATTTTGGCGGCAGACACCATCACACCCATGTTCACGACTTCAAAGTTATTACATTGCAAGACAACCGTCACAATGTTTTTGCCGATATCGTGCACGTCACCTTTTACGGTCGCAATGACGATTTTGCCTTTGGCGCGCACATCACCACCGCCTGCTGCGATGAGTTTTTTTTCTTCCTCAATGTAGGGCACAAGGTGCGCCACCGCTTGCTTCATGACACGAGCAGATTTTACAACTTGAGGCAAGAACATTTTGCCTTCACCAAACAAGTCACCCACGATGTTCATACCGTCCATCAGCGGGCCTTCAATCACTTCAATGGGCCGCCCCCCTCGGTCAGCAATTTGCTGACGTATTTCTTCGGTATCTTCCACAATAAATGTCGTGTTACCCGTCACCATGGCTTGCGACAAACGCTTTTCAACTGTTTGATCACGCCAAGCTAAGTCTTCGACTTTTTTACTGCCATCACCTTTGAAGTCTTCTGACAGCGCAACAAGTCGCTCGGTTGAAGTACGCGTGTCATCGGTGTCTTTGCGCCCCACTGGATCTTGGCGATCGAGCACGACATCTTCAACTTGGTCGCGCAGCACAGGATTCAGTTCGGCATACACGCCCAACTGGCCAGCATTGACGATACCCATCGACATACCTTCTTTGATGGCGTAATACAAGAAAACCGTGTGAATCGCTTCGCGCATGAGTTCATTGCCCCGAAACGAGAAACTAACGTTTGACACACCACCTGAAATACGAGCGTGAGGTAGGTTGGCACGTATCCAACGGGTGGCCTCGATAAAATCAACTGCGTAATGATCGTGTTCTTCAATACCCGTGGCAATCGCAAAGACGTTGGGGTCAAAAATAATATCTTCTGGCGGAAACCCCACTTCAGTGACCAGTAAATCATATGCACGTTTACAAATAGCTTGACGGCGCTCAAGTGAATCGGCTTGCCCTTCTTCGTCAAACGCCATCACCACAACGGCTGCGCCATAGGCACGACACAAACGGGCTTGTTCTAAAAAGGGCGTGACGCCCTCTTTCATTGAGATCGAGTTGACAATCGGTTTGCCTTGCACGCACTTCAGACCTGCTTCAATCACTGACCATTTAGAGCTATCGATCATGATCGGTACGCGGGCAATATCTGGCTCTGACGCAATCATGTTTAAGAAGCGCTGCATGCAAGCCAAAGAATCAAGCATGGCCTCGTCCATATTGATGTCGATGATTTGAGCACCATTTTCAACCTGCTGACGTGCAACGGTTACCGCTTGATCGTAATTGCCTTCTTTAATTAGGCGTGCAAACATTTTGCTACCGGTCACGTTGGTACGCTCACCGACGTTGATAAACAATGATTTATCATCAAAATTTAACGCTTCCAGGCCAGACAAACGCGTGCGAATTTCAATTTCAGGCACTATGCGAGGCGTCAGGGTGGTGACTTTTTGAGTGATAGCCTCAATGTGTTCGGGCGTGGTACCGCAGCAACCACCTGCCACGTTGACCAAACCGGCTTTGGCAAATTCTTCAAGCAAGGCTGAAGTATCTGCTGGGCTTTCGTCAAAGCCCGTATCGCTCATGGGGTTGGGCAAGCCTGCGTTGGGGTAAACGCACACGTAGGTATCGCTGATTTTGGCGAGCTCGGCAATGTAGGGTCGCATGAGTGCCGCACCTAAAGCGCAGTTCAAACCGATGGTGATGGGTCTAGCATGACGAACTGAATTCCAAAACGCTTCAACCGTTTGGCCAGACAAAATACGACCTGACGCATCGGTAACGGTACCTGAAATCATGACGGGTAAGCGCTCACCCGTTTCAGCAAAGACTTGCTCAATGGCAAAAATAGCAGCCTTGGCGTTGAGCGTATCAAAAATAGTTTCAACCAGCAGCAAGTCTACCCCCCCCTCTAACAAGGCTTTGACTTGCTCAGTGTAGGCGTCGCGCAATTCATCAAATGTGACGTTACGCGCACCCGGGTCGTTCACATCGGGTGAGATAGAAGCTGTTTTTGGTTGAGGCCCTAACGC
The DNA here is from genome assembly GCA_937896225.1 of uncultured Alcaligenaceae bacterium. Classification (GTDB taxonomy): domain Bacteria; phylum Pseudomonadota; class Gammaproteobacteria; order Burkholderiales; family Burkholderiaceae_B; genus Algicoccus. The sequence goes on from CALBMZ010000099.1 coordinate 9,256, forward strand.
ACCGGCAACAAAACGAGGGCGTTCTGGTGTAGAAAACTTGTCGCATGCTTGACGCGCCAAACGGGCTGACACCAAGTTCATTTCATACGCGAGTTCAGGTAAATCATAATCACCCTGCGCAATCGTGGTGGCGCCAAATGTATTGGTTTCAACTAAATCAGCACCTGCTTGCAAGTATTGTTCGTGAATAGTTTGAATAGCATCAGGGCGCACAATTGATAGCAACTCGTTGTTGCCTTTGACATCTTTTACATGGTATTTGAATCGCTCACCCCGAAAATCGGCTTCCGTTAACTTGAGCTGTTGCACCATCGTGCCCATTGCCCCATCTAGCACCAAAATGCGCTCACCTAAGGCACGTGCGAATGCAGCGCCGCGGGTGTAAGACTCGACGGGGTAAGGTAGGTTTGGGTATGACATGAGTGTATTGCTCTTTTTATGCTTCTCGTTAGGCTAACGTTAGGCCCCTCTATCTTAACAAAATATGGGCTTGAACCATTTTAATAGCACCTTAAAGCCCTATTTTTAAAGGGGAAAAGCGTTGTTGTCGCGAGATGAGGTTGTGCAGGCTGATTCGAATCGATCGCTCATCGCAAACCCTCATGCTAAAGTGTTGATGCTTTGGTGCTTTCGGTGCCGCATGGTGCAGGGTCAGTTTGACCTGCATGGCACTGGGAAAGTTAAACGGGAAACAGGACGCATTCTTTTTGAATGCCAGCCTGTGCTGCCCCCGCAACGGTCAACGTGATGTTTAAAAGCACTCACGCCAGCCCGATACCGGCCAAATAGCCATTTTTTGCTGAATAACAGCTCAAAATGTTTCCCTAATTAACGTGCGGGGACGCACGTTTTACGTGAGTTTTTCTAATGTCTTTCAAGCCATATTTATTGGCAACAGGCACTCTTGCCTGCTTGCTGCCTATCTTATCTGTTGCACAAAATATCTCTCCCCAGCAAACTGAAGCAACAAAACTCGATGCCATCATCGTGACAGCTACGCGTTCAGCTCAAACACTTAGAAGCACCATAGGTGACAACACGGTTGTGAATCGTGAAGCGCTTGACCAAACACCTGACTCAACCTTGGCAGAAGTACTTGGCCGCCAACACGCCATTACCTTTGTTAATTATGGTGGCCCACAAACGTTATCAACTATTAACATTCGCGGCACCAATAGCAAACAAAGTCTAGTACTCATTGATGGGGTACGAACTAATAGCGGTAGCAGTGGTTTACCAGCCTTAAACGCGATGCCAATCAATAGTATTGATCGCATTGAAATTGTGCGTGGCGCGAGCAGTAGCTTGTATGGTGCTGATGCGATAGGTGGGGTGGTGAACATCATCACCCGTAAACCAGGTGATAAACAACCTTTTAAGGCCTTTGCCAACATGGGTGTGGGCACTTACTCAAGCAGCGAATATGATGCTGGGTTTTCTGGGTCTCACAATGGGTTGAGCTACAGCTTGTATGGCGGGTATGGGCAGAGCGCGGGCTTCGATGCCACCACCAACAAAAATTATTATGCCAACCCCGATACAGACTCTTATTATCGAAGCAATATTGGCGGCCAAATTGGCATGGCCTGGCAGACAGGTCAGACCTTAACGTTGAGTACATACCAATCACGTAGCAATGCAGGGCTTGATTTTGGTACGCCCTACTTTAATGACCGCGGCATTCAAACGTTAAGTAATACGACATTAACCAGTTCAAATCAAATTAATAAGATTTGGTTAAGTACATTTACGGCATCTATTCTGACTGATCAATACGAAAATAAAATAACACCTACAGGTAATTTCAGTGGTACAGAAACGTACAAAACAGATCAAACTCAATACGTTTGGCAAAACAATTTCAAACTTTCTGAAACACAGCAATTTAGCCTCGCTTATGAACGTTTAAACCAAAAAATAACAGGGCAATTTTCTGATTATGATTACGTCTCGCCATCTAATGTGGGTTATCAAAACGATGAAGTGTTTACCAATGCGTTTGTAGGCGTCTATCAAGGTGAGTGGGGGCCGCACGCAGTTCAGCTAAGTGCGCGTAACGATGCCAACTCACAATTTGGTAACTTTGCAACTGGTAGTATTGGCTACGCTTATCAGTTCACATCACAATGGCGCGCTAACGTGGGTTTTAATACCGGTTTTAGAGCCCCTAATTTTGATGAACTGTATTGGCCCTCAACAGCAGATTACCTCGGCAACCCCAACTTACAACCTGAAAAATCAAAAAATATTGAAGTGGGTTTGCAATATACCCACCAGAGTGGTCAGCTTGGTTTAACAGCCTATCAAAATGAAATCAGCAATTTGATCCTGAACCAACCCAGTCAGCCCGGTAGTTATACTTACCAGCCTTTCAATATTGGGAACGCGACCCTTAAAGGCTTAACGTTTAATGGCAATCAATACATCACTAAGCATACACAAATCGTGGGTAGCTTTGATTGGTTAAGCCCGATCAATGATGACACTAATGAGTTGTTACCTTTACGTGCGCAACGCGTTTTGCGTATGGCAGCCGAGCATACTTGGGGTGAAGCGTTATTTGGATTGGAATGGTATTTGTCGAGCGCCAGAAGAGAGGTCTTTAGCAAAAACAATATGGGCGGCTACGGTTTACTCAATGCCTCTTTGGCCTACAAGGTTTCTAAAAACGCCACCGTTCAAGTACGATGGAACAACCTTTTAGGGAAAGAATATAACCTTGTGGAAAACTACAACACACCGGGTTCAAACGTGTTTGTTAACCTTGCATTAAGTTATTAACAACCCGCGCAAATAAATGACATGCTTTGATACATCATTTCATCATTTAGCATGTAAAACCTCGTGCTTCAGGGCTGGAAGATGGCAATATATGCTTAAACTTAAATAAAAATGTCTGACTGTGTTCAATAAACTCACTATTCACTTAACAGCTATTGTGCTGCACCGTTTAAAAACCGGTGCAGCGTTGTTATGCTGCACCGGTTTTTTATCGTTTAACGCTTCTGCACAATCACAAAACGTACCACTGCGCATTGTGACCCTGACACCGCATGCCACAGAATTAGTCTTTGCAGCGGGTGGGGGGCAGCATATTGTGGCCACAGTGCAGGCCAGTGATTACCCAGCCAGTGTGCAGCATTTACCAAAGGTTGGTTCAGGGTTGGGGGTTGAAGTTGAACCCATCATTGCGCAAAACCCAACACTGGTTGTGGGCTGGCCTTCACCCCTTTTAGATCGACTGCAAACGCTAGGCTTTAAAACCTTTGCCACCCAACCCCAGCAATTAAACGACATTCCAAATGAAATTGACGCCTTGGGCAAAGTATTAAATACTGAGCCTTTTGCCCACGCACAAAACGCAGCCTTAATAGCGCGCATTCAAGCGTTACCACACTTGGAACCTAAGTCGCCCATTAAGGTTGCTATTTTGGCTGACCAGCAAGCAAGTTATGCCATTGGTGGTCAGCACATCTTGAACGATGTGTTGAGGCGGTGTGGTGCCATAAATGTATTTGCCTCGCAACCGTCGGCCGCCCCCTTAATTAGCCATGAGTCGCTGTGGGCTACCCAACCCGAGCTGATTATTGTGGGGCAAACCACTCAAAAACCATTTCAATTACCCCCAAAACTAGCTGATTTAAAGGCTAAAGTGTGGGTATTGAATGCTGACACTTTATTTCGACCCGGTCCACGCTTGATTGATGCGGCTGAACTCATTTGCAATCAGTTACAACTGGCCACACAATAGACGGTAAATTTCTTGTCCGTATTGAGCATTGAACGACGCATTGATGCTTCATTTGTCTGCATTTCCCCTTAACAACAGAGTGTTTTATGTCCGACCCCAAACCCCTCATCATTGCCAATAAAACCTATCAATCGCGTTTATTAATCGGAACCGGTAAGTACCGCGACTTTGAAGAAACGCGTCGAGCGATAGACATGAGTGGCGCTGAAATTGTGACAGTAGCTATTCGCCGAACCAATATTGGACAAAATAAGGGCGAACAAAGCCTGCTCGAATTTGTGCCACCTAACGAATTTACACTATTACCCAATACGGCTGGCTGCTACACCGCCGACGATGCGGTTCGAACCTTACGTTTGGCACGCGAACTGTTAGACGATCACCGTTTGGTAAAATTGGAGGTTTTGGGCGATGCCCACACATTATTTCCTAATATGCCTGAAACCTTATTGGCCGCAAAAACACTGGTTGATGAGGGTTTTGAAGTCATGGTTTACTGCACCGACGACCCGATTCAGTGTCGCATGCTTGAAGACATAGGTTGCGTCGCGGTCATGCCTCTAGCCTCTCTCATTGGGTCGGGCATGGGCATTTTGAACCCTTGGAATTTAAAGTTGATTATTGAACAATCACGCGTACCCGTTTTAGTTGATGCAGGGGTGGGCACCGCGTCTGATGCAGCGATTGCGTTGGAATTGGGTTGTGATGCCATCTTAATGAACACCGCCATTGCAGGCGCCACCGACCCTATTTTAATGGCGAGCGCCATGCGTAAAGCCGTTGAAGCTGGCCGTGAAGCGTTTTTAGCAGGCCGTGTCCCCCGCAAAACCTACTCAGGCATACCTAGCTCACCAAGCGCCGGTTTAATGCCTTCAATTAGCCCTAAAACTAACGCTTCATGACTCAGCCCATACCCAATATTTTAACGATTGCTGGCATTGACCCTTCTGGTGGGGCAGGTGTATTGGCTGATGTCAAAGCAATCAGTGCACTGGGGGGTTATGCCTGCGCAGTGGTGGCGGCATTAACCGCACAAAATACGCAAACGGTTACTGACATTGAGCCGGTTTCACCCCGCTTTGTTGGGCAACAAATTGACACGCTGTTTGATGACGTCAAAATCGATGCTTTAAAAATTGGTATGCTCGGTCAAGCCCCAGTCATCGAAGCAGTTTCGCAATGCTTGGGCCTTAGAGCGCCGCCACACGTTGTGCTTGACCCCGTGATGGTTTCAAAAAGTGGGGCGATGCTGCTTGAAGCTCGAGCGGTCAGCGCTCTACGTGAAGCGTTGTTACCTTTAGCAACCTTCATGACGCCTAATTTGCCCGAAGCTTCTGTTTTACTTGAGCGGGGAGCAATAGAATCAAAACGCGATATGCGTCGGGTAGCCGAGCAGTTGCGTGAAATGATGAGTCACAAAGGCCAACGATGGGTATTTTTAAAGGGTGGCCACCTACCGGGTGACGATACGACCGATTTTTTGCATGATGGTGATGTCATGATCGAACTACCCGGCCATCGTATCACCACTCAAAACACGCACGGTACAGGGTGTACCTTGTCCGCTGCGTTGGCTACTTTGTTGGGCTTAGGGCACACCGCTCCAGACGCTGCACAGGTGGCAAAAAAATACTTGGTTCAAGCCATTTCACAGGGGCACGAACTATCCGTTGGTCAAGGGCACGGCCCTGTTCACCATTTCCATCATTTATGGCGCAAAACCCCCGTACAATAAAGATTGTGAAGCTTGTCACAATTTTATATGAGTAATCGTAAGATGAATGCTATGAATTTGCCTGAAATTGAAATCGCCCGCTTCAACATGGTTGAGCAACAAATCAAGCCTTGGGACGTTTCAGACCCTAGAGTGACAGACGCTTTGTTCGCTGTGCATAGAGAGCTTTACACACCCTCATCTATGCGCGCTATAGCCTTTTCTGATTTAGAAATTCCTTTAATTATGCCGGCGGGCGACACACATCAAACGATGCTAACGCCTAAAATGGAAGCCCGTTTAGCCCAAGCGCTTGACTTGAAACCAGATGATTGTGTCCTTGAAATTGGCACCGGTTCGGGGTATCAGGCTGCTTTGTTAGCCTATATGACGCGTCAAGTCACAACCGTTGAAATTGATGCAAGGTTGGTGACTTTTGCACAAGATAACTTACGTCAGAATCAGTTAAATAACGTAACGGTTGAACATGGTGACGGTTGCAAAGGCTGGGGCAGTAATGAGTACGACGCCATTTTAGTCACCGGTTCCTTGCCTGCTGTACCTGATTCAATGAAATATCAATTACGTATTGGTGGGCGTTTAGTGGTTGTGTTGGGTCAAGCTCCGGTGATGACTGCCATTCAAATTACTCGAACAACGGCGGCGAGCTTTGAAACACAATCACTCTTTGAAACGGTGATTAAGCCTTTAGTTGGCCCACATGTTTCTCAATTTAAGTTCTAACATTAAGCGCTGACGCCACCCATTTTATGAACGCAATCTTACGACGCGCTCTGCAGTTTTTTTCGTTGTTGACATTTTGTGTCATCACACCCAACGTATGGGCACTTGACCTTGGCCAAGCTTGGCAGTTAGCGCTTACTAACGACCCAACCTATGCGGCAGCCCGAGCCAGTTATCGCGCACAATTGCAAAAAATACCACAAGCCCGCGCTGGGCTTTTACCCAACATGTCAGGCTCGCTTACAGGGGCCTATCTTGAGAGTCGCGCTACGGGCGCACTCAGCCAAGTCTATAACGGCGGCCGCTCTGCTTGGACCTTAGCACTCACTCAACCTGTATTCAATTGGTCGGCTTTAAACACGTTTCAACAATCAAAAATGGTGGTTGCTAGTGCAGAAATCAGCCTGCAATTGGCTTATCAAGACTTGATGTTACGGTTGTCTCAATCATACTTTGATGTGTTAATTGCACAAGATAGTTTGGCTGCTCTCAGCGCTGAGCAGCAGTCAATCGGTGAGCAACTGGCGTCGGCTAAAAGACGTTTCGAATTAGGCAATGCCACTATCACTGATGCACTGGAAGCCCAAGCACGATTTGATTTAATTGCTGCCAATATTATTGGGGCAGAAAACGATGTGACCAATGCTGAGTACGCTCTGACGCGCATGATTGGTCAGCAACCTCTTGATTTAGCCTCACTACCCTACACGGTTAAACTTCCAGCACCTTCACCAAATGATCTAACAGCTTGGTCCAATCAAGCCTCTTTAGCCAACCTTGATGTGGTTCGAGCTCGTATTCAAATTCGAATTTCTGAATACGATGTTCAAATTGCAAAATCAGGCCATTACCCTACCGTAAATTTGTCAGCTTCATCAACCAGCAACACCGTGGGCAATAGCCAGATTCGCCCCTTTTATGATGGCCGAACCATCGACAACGCTGTGGGCTTAACACTGAACGTACCGATTTATAGTGGTGGCGGTGTCAGTGCAACCGTCCTTGAAAAGACTGAATTACAACAAAAATCTGTTTATGATCTTGAAGCGGTGCGCCGTCGATCGGTACAACTTTCAAAGCAATACTTCAGTGGTGTGCGCTCTGGTTTAGCTCGCGTCAAAGGCCTTCAGGCTAGTGAAAAGTCTAGTTTGGCCTCGCTACAGGCCAACTTAACAGGTTATGACGTTGGCGTACGTATCAACTTAGACGTTTTGAATGCTCAACAACAGCTTTTTATTGCCAAACGTGACTTGGCTCGGGCACGCTATGATTCACTTATGGCCGGGTTACGCTTACGGGCCAACAGTGGGTCATTGTCAGAAGAAGATTTGGTGGCCGTGGCGCAGATGTTGCGCCCCCCAGGCTCTGCTGGCACGGGCATCATGTACGACTTACCCAAAGGGTTAAACTTAAACCGACAAGTTGCGGGTTCCGGCAAGCCTAAATGAATCTGGAACTATAGAAAAACCTTTACTCAGTCTGCACTTGATTAAGGTTGACGTATTTTTTTGACCAGTGCAGTGGTTGATCGCTCAAACTCAAAAGGTATGGCAACCGCTTTACCACCCCAAGACTCAACAATTTTAGTTTCAGGCAAGGTCGACATATCGTAGTCGCCCCCTTTAACAATCACATCGGGTCGCAGCGCCTCAATCACCTCGCAAGGCGTATCTTCATCGAAAATCGTCACCATATCAACACAACCTAATGCTGCTAATAAGGCCGCGCGATCTTGCTCGTTGTTCATGGGGCGGTCTGGTGCTTTGCCCAAACGCTTAACCGACGCATCGGTATTGACGCCAACAATTAAGGTTGCACCCAGTTGTGCCGCTTGGTCTAGGTAGGTCACATGACCTCGATGCAGAATATCAAACACCCCATTTGTAAAAATAATGGGGCGGGGTAAGTTACCCACGAAAATTGCGTCAATACATGCTTGACGCGTTAGTATTTTGCGTTCAAAGCGAGACATTATGTTGGGCTTGGCGCCACGACACCTAATGACTTGCGATATCGATTCAAGTCTTGCACAGATTCAAAAGTTGAACCCATTAACAACGATAAGTTATGCAAAATACGCTGACTAACTTTATGTTCCCAACCTTTGTCAAAACGTATTTGATGATCAAGCCACCGCTCTAACCAACCGGGTTCGGGCATTTTTGATTGCACGGTATCGTTTGGGAACATCTCTTTGTTGACGTGTAAATTTGTAGGGTGCAATGCCTGAGGGGTACGATGCGCTGAGGCCATTAAAACGCCGATTTTGGCAAATGCACGACGGGCTTGCAATGCTAAGTCTTGGCTGTGAACAGATAGGGCTCGTTTCATGTAACGCAAGTAAGCACCAGCATGACGCGCTTCATCTTGCGCCACAATTTTATAAATAGATTTGATAACAGGCTCAGTATGCCAGTCTGCTGCGCACCTATACCAATGGTTTAATCGCACCTCACCACAAAAATGTAACATCAATGTCTCGAGTGGGGGCGCCGCGTCGAACTCAAAACGCACATTGTGCAATTCTTCTTCAGTAGGCATTAAGTCGGGACGGAAGCGACGTAAGTACTCAATTAAAACTAAAGAGTGCTTTTGCTCTTCAAAAAACCAGATCGACATGAAGGCTGAAAAATCACTGTCACCACGGTTATCACGCAAAAACATTTCTGTTGCTGGCAAAGCGGCCCACTCAGTGATCGCGTTCATTTTGATGGTTTGGGCTTGCTCATCAGTGAGCTTGCTGGCATCAAAATCGTCCCAAGGAATGTCTGCGTCCATATTCCAACGAACAGATTCAAGCGATTTAAATAATTCAGGATAAAGCATAAAATACCTTTTTTTATCGTAGCCCTAGTTTTAACCCACAACCTGCTTCAAAATCATGACACTTAACATTTTACTTCTCGTACGCTACGCATCAGCACGCTGGGTCTATTTGGCTTAATGTACACATAAATACCTTTACCAAAACCGGTACAAACCAACCCCAAGAGCCAATGCAATCACAACAATCAGTACTGTCATCAGACGGTTTGACTGTTGTCGCTCTTTTCTAAGTGAGCGTAACTCTTGCCAAACTACCGGGGTTAGATCAGCCCGACTCAATGACTCGTGCATTAACCGAGGAAATTCTGGCAACCACTGCGCCCACTGCCCAGCCTCTGTTTTAATTTTATTGCGTAATGCACTCAATCCAACCCTATCGTGCATCCATTTTTCAAGGTAGGGTTTAGCGGTATCCCATAAGTCTAACTGCGGGTCGAGCTCTCGACCTAGACCTTCTACATTCAGTAGGGTTTTTTGCAATAAAACCAATTGCGGTTGTATTTCTACATTGAAACGGCGTGACGTTTGAAATAATCGTAATAATACTTGACCCAACGAAATTTCAGCGAGAGGTCGATCAAAATAAGGTTCACAAACTGCCCTAATCGCCCCCTCAAGCTCTTCTTCGCGGGTATTCGCAGGTACCCAGCCTGATTCAATATGCAAACGTGCCACACGCCTATAATCGCGCAAAAAGAAAGCTAAGAAGTTTTGAGCCAAATAGTTCTTATCAAATTCTGAAAGCGAGCCGACAATGCCAAAATCTAAGGCGATGTAACGGCCCAATGTTTCAGGTTGATTCGATACATAAATATTGCCGGGGTGCATGTCTGCATGAAAAAAACCATCTGTAAAGACTTGTGTAAAAAAAATTTCGACCCCTTTTTTAGCTAAGTCTTTAATATCAATGCCAGCCTCTTGCATACGCTTCATTTGGCTGACTGGGAAGCCATACATACGCTCCATGGTGAACACATTGATAGCGCAGAAATCCCAAACCACTTCAGGCACCATCAACAGATCACCACGTTCGGTACCTGGCGAAAAGTTGCGGCGTAATTGACTGCAGTTTGAGGCTTCGCGCAACAAATCTAACTCGTCATGCAGATGTTTATCAAACTCAGCAACCACCTCATAAGGCTTAAGACGTGGGCCGTCAGGCATCAAACGTTGTACTAAACCGGCCACAACACGCATGAGGGAGAGATCATTTTCAATCACTTCAAGCATACCTGGGCGCAATACTTTGACGGCCACTTCTCGCCCATCGTGAAGCGTTGCAAAGTGCACCTGAGCAATAGATGCAGAAGCGACCGGGTCAAACTCAAAATGCGCAAATAGCTGATTGGGTGGCGCCCCTAACGCGAGTTCAATCGCTCGACTAGCCTGCTCAGATGGGAACGGCGCAACATGATCTTGTAGCAACGCCAGCTCATCAGCCAAATCGGGTGGAATCAAATCACGGCGAGTTGACAAAACTTGGCCGAACTTAACAAAGACTGGGCCAAGAGACTCAAGGGCCAAACGCAAACGCATGCCGCGAGGCATTTTTGGAGCCCGACCAAACGTAATGACACGGACCATAAACACCGCAATTGGGTGATCAAAACTTGACAATACCAACTCGTCAAGCCGGTACTTCAGTCCTACCCATATTATGCGTATGAGGCGAAAAAAAGTCATCATTGTGAAGGTTGCCCCTTGGCTTTAATTGATTTTTTTAAAACCGAGAGCTGCTCAAGCTTTTCATTCAACTGCTGCTGCCTTGACTGTAACCGTGCCAAATTCGTGTTGAACGACTGCAATGAAGACGAAAAGCTGTGCAACAAGACCTCTGGTGTCAACACTCGGCTTTCATGCGACAAATACTCAACCATATTTTCAGTGACTCGCCGCCCAGACTGCATGAGACCTTGGTGCAAACTTTTAGCACCTTTAACGAGGTTTCGGGCAGGCACATCACCTAACCGCTCAGCCAATAAGTCTTCAATGTCTGGTCGTAATGTTTTCATCAAACCTGATAGCGTTTGAGCTAAAGCAGCATCGCCCGTTACGCGTGTTACCGACACGATGTCGAATTGATGGTCAGCATCAGCCCATTGCGACCAGTTTATTTTATTCAAATCTATTTCTATTGAAACGTCTGGCAAAATTGCTGAGTCGGCATAAACCACCTGCCCTGTGCTCTCAATCGTAAACAACCCTTTAAAGGGGGTGGCCACCAATGCGAAGGTTTTGCCAGAATGATGAGCAAGTTGCGCCAGGGCCCCTGGGTAGGGCTGCAGCAAGCGTGTTAAAGCCAACTGAACCATCGCGCGGGGCAACAAATCAGGCAAAATTGACTTTGAATTTAGAAAAAATGACACGTTTATAGGCTCGCTTATACAGTCTTTATATGGAAACACACTTAGTGTAACGAATTGCCACCTTTACATGACAAAACGCCCAAATTGAGGGCGTTTTGAGAAGAACGGGTAGAAACAAAAAGCGCTAATTAAGCAGCACCAGGCTGTTGAATACCTGCTAATAACCATCCACCCGACTGACCCTTGTAAAGGTTCCACACTTCTTCGAAACCCTTTGCGTCAGGGTTATCATCTTCACGAATCATGCCTGAAAACTGCACACTGGCTAGGTAACCCCCAGACATTTTTTCAATGCCCAACAAGTCAGCATTTAAAATGATAACTTCAGTCGTATTGGCGTTTTGACGATTCGCAAGTTGACCAGAAAACTCTTCAAACATATCTTCCGTTAAAACATTGTTCAACATGCCTGTGTTGCCTTCGTCCCAATATTTTTGAATCGCTACATACTGCTTTTTAGATTCATTTAAAAATGTTGCTTGATCAAAATCTGCCGGCACAAACCAACTGCCCACAGCGGTTTCATCTGTTGAAGGCTGATCACCCCCACCGGTTGATTCATACGCCTGTTTTGTCATGTTGTTTTGTTGATAATTAACACGATTGGCGTTGGATGCTGACCCAGCAGACTGTGTTGCCAATGGGGTTTGCCCTGAAAGACGGCCCATAATGAAACGAATTGCAAAGAAGGCCAAACCAACAATTAAAGCGATGGTGAGCATATCAGCTAACGCGCCACCCAAACCGAAGTGTGAAAGTAACGCTGCAATACCTAAACCCGCAGCAATGCCAGCAATAGGGCCTAACCAGCGTGAGCCACCTGCAGCTTTAGCGCCCGTGGCCGCCGCACCCGCTGTTGCCGCTGCGGCTGGCGCTTGAACCGCCTGTTTTTGCTTCATCACATTCGTTGATTGGCGCCCAGAACTGAAGCCGCCCCCAAAACGCTTTGCTTCAGCATCAAAAGTAACGGCAGTCATGGCCAATCCGCTACCGGCTAAAACCGTCACGGCTAAGAGTCGAGACAAAAATAAAGTCATGGAAACACCTTACAGAATAGAATTAAATAGATTTCGGTTAAAGCAACCTGTCAAACATCAAAGCAGTTCAAAAACAATAAATTATTATTGATAATCTTTAATAATCATATAGATATACTGACTGAACAGCATAAAGACCACACCAAAAGTAGGAAGTTCCGTTTCGTTTATTTTTGCATGCGGTAGTTGAGATATTATTTATGGGTTTTTGGGTTGCGTTACTTAAAAAAGAAGATGGCTTAAATACCTTTTACACCTTCATGTAAGGCCGCCACCCCACCCGTCAAATTGAAAAACTGTACCCGCATGAGACCGGCTACTTCAAGCATATTTTTAAGCGTTTCTTGGTCAGGGTGCATGCGAATAGATTCCGCTAGATATCGATAACTCTCAGCGTCACCCGCCACCTTTTTGCCCAACCAAGGCAACACGCTGAAGGAATACCAATCATAAACAGGTGTAAGTGGCTTAGCCACTTTCGAAAACTCAAGAACAAGCAATTTGCCACCTGGTTTTAGAACACGCGCCATTTCTGATAGAGCAAGGTCTTTATGGGTCATGTTGCGCAAACCAAAAGCAACCGTTACTCGGTCAAAATAGCGGTCGGGAAAGGGAAGTTTTTCAGCGTCGCAAACGGCTGTAGGCAAAATTTGCCCCCCATCAAGTAGGCGGTCTCGACCCACCCGAAGCATCGATTCGTTGATGTCTGATAACCACACCTCGCCTGTCGCACCCGCCTGTTTGGCCATTGACCGAGCTAAGTCACCCGTACCGCCGGCGATATCTAACACTCGCATACCTGGGCGCACCGCAGCACGACTCATGGCAAACGCTTTCCAGAGACGATGCAAACCGACTGACATTAAGTCATTCATGATGTCATAACGTGTTGCTACCGAGTCAAAAACTTCGGCAACTTTGCGCGCCTTTTCAGACTCTGCTACCTTTTTAAAACCAAAATGTGTTTGTTCGTCTGCCATGTTTTTTGAAGTGTTAACTTTTTGGGTGATGTGTTGCTATTAAAAATAACTATCAAATAGTTTTGTAAAACTATGCTTTGAGTCAAAACACTGTTGGGTGTGATTTGGTTTTATACGAACCATACATAATAATGGTACGTTAGCGTCTATCACTCAGCCCTTAAGTATCAGCGTTTATATAATTGACCCTATCTTAGCCTTTATCTTAGCCTTTATCTTAGCTCAATCAACTTGAACCTTTACGCTGTCACAATCTTGACATATTCAAGTCATATGATGACACTTTAGTACATCACCCAACTCAAAAAGCGTAGAAACGATGTCAAGTACCATTTTAGTCGTTGAAGACGAGCCCGCCATTCGAGAGCTGATTGCCGTCAATCTATCGTTTGCAGGACATAAAGTGCTTCGTGCTGACGACGTCGGCCAAGCTGACACCCTCATTCGCGCCGAACTACCCGACCTTATTTTACTTGACTGGATGTTACCCGGCATGTCTGGGTTGGCCTTTGCCCGTCGATTAAGGGCAGACAATCGTACCCGTTTAGTGCCTGTCATTATGCTGACGGCGAAAGGGGCTGAACAAGACAAAATTGATGGCCTTGAAGCAGGTGCCGACGATTACATTACCAAACCCTTTTCCCCTAAAGAGTTAATGGCTCGCATCAAGGCTGTTTTAAGGCGCCGTGCACCGCAACTCACTGATGACATGACCGAAGTGGCGGGTTTAATACTTGACCCCGTTTCGCACCGCTTAACGGGAAATGGTCTAGCATTAAATACTGGTCCCACAGAGTTTCGTTTGTTGCATTTTTTTATGACGCACGCAGAACGAGTTTTTTCTAGAACACAATTACTTGATCAAGTTTGGGGTGATCATGTTTTTGTTGAAGAACGCACAGTCGATGTACACATCAGACGTCTGCGCAAAGCTTTAGAACCAACAGGCCATGATCGGCACATTGAAACCGTTCGGGGCAGTGGTTACCGCTTTACACGTGAGGTTACCCTTTAACGGGTACCACCAACAAACCTCGCTTCATGCGAAAATCATACCCATGCAATGGCATCGTACTTTTTTATGGTTTGTTTTTTGGGCGCTCATGGCCAGCGCCTGGACATTTTATTTTGAAAATGCTTGGGGTTGGGCTTTACTAGCACTAAGCACGGGCGGCGTCATGACTTGGCGTCGCTACCAAGCCGTCAAAGTTGCCATATGGGCCAAATCACCTGCGAGCAACCTCCCCCCTGAAAACGTTGGCCCTTGGGTCAATGTCGTCGCCGAACTAAAGCACTTTACAAATATTCAGGCACAACTGGTGGCCACAACAAAAGAGACGGCTGACGCGATTGTATTGGCAGCACAAGCCTTGCCCGTTGGCGTGGTAGCACTTGACCATCAATTTAAAATTAATTGGTTTAATAAATCGGCCCAGCAGCACCTGAATCTCAATCAGACATTAGACATGGGTCAATCGTTATTAAACTTGTTGCGGCAACCTGAATTCATTCAATACGCGAGACGCACCCAGTGGCCTGAACCAATATTACAAAAACTCACGCAAGATGGCAGCACAAAACATCTTGTTATGCAGTTTGTAAACTATGCAGGCAATCAACGCTTATTGATCACCCGCGATATGACCCAAATTGATCGCCTTGAAACCATGCGTCGTGACTTTGTAGCTAATGTTTCGCATGAGTTGCGCACGCCGTTAACCGTCTTATCTGGTTTTTTAGAAACTCTTAAAGATGCTCCGCCCGATGCGCTGTCAACTGAACAAAAACAGCATTACATTACTTTAATGTACAACCAAGCGCACCGTATGCAGACCATTGTGGCCGAGTTGCTCACGCTTTCAGACCTTGAGGCGAGTGCGCAGGCGGAACGTGTAGACATTGATATGCCAAAGCTCATTGATGTTGCTCGACAACAGGCCGAGGGCCTTTCAGCAGGCAAGCACCATTTTGTATGGCACGTCAAGCCAAATTTACATCTTCAGGGCAGCCATTCAGAACTCACATCAGCATTTTCTAACTTATTGAGCAATGCCGTTAGATATACACCTGAAGGCGGCAATATAGAGGTTGAATGGGCCATTGACCCATCTGGCCACCCTAGATTTAGCGTTACCGACACGGGTTTAGGCATTGCACCTGAGCATATTCCTCGACTCAGTGAACGATTCTATCGGGTTGACCGCGGACGATCACGTGAACTAGGTGGCACAGGCTTGGGTTTAGCAATTACCAAGCACATTGCCATGCGTCATAACGCCAAACTTGAAATATCCAGCGAATTGAGTTTAGGCAGCTGTTTTAGTCTAGTGTTCGAAACCTCGCCGATGGCTTAAACTCTTGTATGTATATTAAAGTTATTTTTATATTTACTTCATAGCAACTTTTTATAGGTTTTTATATGAATACCGCTGCCCAAGCCATGCCTCCTTTTCATCTTGCTTTCCCCGTAAATAATTTAGATGTTGCCCGTCATTTTTACGGTGAAGTATTAGGCTGTTCAGAGGGCCGTAGCTCACCCGACTGGATCGATTTTAATTTTTACGGCCACCAAATTGTGGCTCACTTGTCACCTGAGTCATGCAACAGCGACGCCACCAGCGCAGTTGATACCCATAACGTACCCGTCAGGCATTTTGGCGTTGTGCTACCTATGTCAGATTGGGAATCATTAGCTGAAAAATTAAAAGTTGCCGGTACAAAATTTATCATTGAGCCCTATGTGCGCTTCAAGGGTGAGGTTGGCGAACAAGCCACGATGTTTTTTAAAGACCCTTCAGGCAATGCCATTGAATTTAAAGCCTTTAAAAACATGACTTCATTGTTTGCAAAGTGATTCGTACTCAAGGCGATCGTTGCGTCATTTTTGAGCTCGGTGATCACATTGATGCCAACACTGGGCTTAAATGTTTACACTTGGCGCAACAAATCAGGCGCGCAAATTTAAGAGGGGTGACAGATGTCATTCCCTCTTTTATAACCGTTGCGATTCAGTTTGAACCGCACCCTGATCATGGTGGTAACCCAACCGAGTACTTCAAAGAAGTCACGCGCTCATTGATTGACCAACCCGTTGACTCATCATTAATTGAATCACGCATCATTGATATACCCGTTTGCTATGAAGCCGAGTTTGGTATTGATCTTGATTTTGTCGCGCAAACGGCAAAATGCTCAGTTGAAGACATCATTCGTGAACATACCGAGTCATTAAGTCGTGTTTATATGCTGGGCTTTGCACCAGGGCAGCCATACATCGGTATTCATGGTGAGCGGTTAAATATACCAAGGCGTTCAACCCCTCGCACTGCACTGCCCCAAGGCTCTGTTGCGATTGCTAACCGACAAACCGTTATCTACCCAAACATCTTACCTGGGGGATGGCATGTGATTGGCACAACACCCATTGCACTGTTTGATCTTCACCGTGCACAACCCAGTTTGCTTGAACCGGGCGATCAAGTTCGCTTTGTTTCCATTTCCTCTGAACATTTTAAATCTATTCAAAATAGCGAAACATAGGATATGGGCATACTGATTCACAAACCCGGCTTGCTCTCAAGCTTTCAAGACTTAGGGCGATTTGGCTTCCAATACCTAGGGGTATCGGTGACCGGCGCGATGGACGCTTTAGCGCACCAGATGGCCAACCGCATTGTGGGTAATCGTACCGATTTGGCCACTCTTGAAATGACGTTAATTGGTCCACAACTGACCTTGACTGCACCGTGTTGCATCGCGTTAAGTGGCGCTGACATGCAAGCCACGCTTGATGGTCTACCCATGGCTCTCAATCGACCCTATATCGCTCGGCGTGGTCAAACGTTGAAGTTAATGTCTTTTGTCACGGGAGCACGTACCTACCTAGCGGTGATGGGCGGTTTTGCGCTCGACACGGTCATGAATAGTCAAAGTACTTATTTAAGAAGTGGCATGGGTGGTTGGCAAGGGCGAGCGCTTAAAAAAGATGACGAGATACCGCTGCAAACGCCGCTACCTGACAACGAAACATTACTCAAAAAAATTGAGGCTGCCTGTTGGCAAGTTCAGCTTTACTTACCCCTCGCTTTACAGCTACCCAACCTAAATCGTGAATCGGTTCGGGTCATCGCAAGCGACCAATGGCCTGCGTTTACTGCAGACAGTCTCGACCATTTTTTATCAAACCCTTGGCGCATTTCACGCGATTCAGAACGCATGGGGTACCGACTTGAGGGTCCAAAACTAGCGCTCAGTCAACCGAAACAAATGCTGTCTGAAGTCACCAGTTTTGGCACCATACAAGTACCTGTTGATGGTCAGCCCATAATTTTAATGGCTGACCATCAGAGTACCGGTGGCTACCCTAAAATCGCAACGGTTGCACAAGTCGACCTACCCACCCTGGCTCAACGTAAACCAGGTGACACCGTACGATTTAAGTTGATTGATATGGCCGAAGCGCAAAGGCTTGACCAATTGCAGCAAGCAGCGATCAATCACTTAGCTCAACCGCTTGAACCTGTATTTAAGACGTTCCGTCCAACCTTCAATTAGGAAATCTGATGACTCTACACATTGATCTGAACTGCGATATGGGTGAAAGCTTTGGTGCCTGGAAAATGGGCCAAGACGAGCAAATTTTGCCTTATGTGTCTTCAGCTAATATTGCTTGTGGTTATCACGCGGGTGATGCATCAGTTATGCGTCACACAGTTGCCCAAGCGATCAAGCATGGTGTCAAACTGGGCGCCCACCCAGGCTTGCCCGATTTGGTCGGTTTTGGTCGTCGCAACATGGCCATTTCACCTGAAAATGCATACGACATCATGGTCGTACAAATTGGCGCATTAGCCGCCGTGGCTGCAACACAAGGCAAACGCTTGCACCACGTTAAAGCACATGGCGCGCTATACAACATGGCAGTCAAAGACGCCACCTTAGCGAAAGCTCTCGCGCAAGCCATCTCTGATGTGGATAAATCATTGATCATGTTTGTACTGGCAGGCAGTTGCATGGTTGAAGCGGCACAACAATGCGGCTTAACGGTCAAACAAGAAGTGTTTTGTGACCGCACTTACCAACCTGATGGTTCACTGACACCTAGGCGCGAACACAACGCCATGATTACAGATGTTAACCAGTCTATTACGCAGGTGTTACAGATGGTTCAAAAAGGGTTTGTCACGGCGGTTGATGGCAGCAAAGTGACTCTAAAAGCTGAAACGTTATGTATTCACGGCGACCAACCCAACGCCGTCATTTTTGCTCAATCAATCAGATCTGCTCTACAAGATGCAGGCATCAACATCAGCTAAATTTCAAGCATTCAAACAAGAGCCATATACTTTCTTATTTGAATGCTCTACTGTTTGAATGCTCTACCGATTGCAACGCATCTGACCAGCTATCAGTAAGTGTTTGTCAATCGGCCCTAAAATCGCATTACACCAAGACTCGTTCAATACCGCCCGCATTGGCATCGGCAACATATTTAGGCATCCAGTCTTCGCCCAAAATCAGACGCGCCATTTCAACCACTATGTAGTCAGCTTTAGCAGCCGTATCTTGCTCAAACCTTGACAGGCCTTGCAAGCAAGACGGGCAAGATGTCAAAACTTTGACTTCGCCCTCAAAACCATCGCTGCGTATATCAGCCGTATTTTTGGCCAACTCTTCTTCTTTACGGAACCGAATTTGAGTTGAAATATCAGGCCGAGCGACGGCTAAAGTACCTGCCTCGCCACAGCAGCGATCGGTTTTAATGGTTTCATCACCCACTAAAGCGCGTACCGTTTTCATGGGATCTTGAAGCTTCATGGGGGTATGACAAGGGTCGTGGTACATATAGCGCGTACCATTTACCCCCTCTAGCTTGACACCCTTTTCAAGTAGATACTCATGAATATCAATTAATCGGCAACCTGGGAATATTTTTTCAAACTCATACCCGGCCAATTGGTCATAGCATGTGCCACAACTGACCACTACGGTTTTGATGTCTAAGTAGTTCAAAGTGTTGGCGACTCTATGAAACAACACGCGATTATCAGTAATGATTTCTTGCGCTTTATCAGTCATGCCATTGCCGCGCTGAGGGTAGCCACAGCACAAATAACCTGGGGGCAGAACAGTTTGCACACCCACATGCCATAACATGGCTTGCGTGGCTAGCCCGACCTGTGAAAACAATCGCTCAGAGCCACAGCCCGGAAAGTAAAACACCGCTTCAGTGTCAGCATTCGTGCGAGCTGGGTCACGTATGATTGGTACGTAGTTTGCATCTTCAATATCAAGCAATTTACGGGCTGTTTTTTTAGGCAAACCACCTGGCATTTTTTTATTAATAAAATGCACGACCTGCTCACGCATGGGCGGCTTGCCCACTGTTGCAGGTGGGCGCTCAGTTTGTTTGCGAGCAACTTTGGCCAACAAGTCATGGGCAAAACGCTGGGCCTTGTAGCCCACACCGACCATTGCTTGACGGGTTGCATTGATCGTGGCGGGGTCTTTGGCATTTAGAAAGAACATCGCCGCAGAAGTGCCTGGGTTAAATGATTTGTGACCCATGCGACGCAACAACGCACGCATGTTCATCGATACTTCACCAAAATCGATATCAACCGGGCAAGGCGTATAGCACTTATGGCAAACCGTACAGTGGTCAGCCACGTCTTCAAATTCTTCCCAATGTTTTAAGCTAATACCCCGTCGCGTTTGTTCCTCATACAAAAAGGCTTCAATTAACAAAGATGTCGCTAAAATTTTGTCACGAGGCGAATAAAGTAAATTGGCACGTGGTACGTGGGTGGCACAGACAGGCTTACACTTACCGCAACGCAAACAGTCTTTAATAGACGTGCTAATTGCCCCAATTTCGCTTTGCTGCATGATGAGCGACTCATGCCCCATCAAATTGAAACTCGGTGTCCAGGCGTGACGCAAGTCGGCCCCTGGCATGAGTTTGCCAGCGTTGAAATGGTCGTGCGGGTCAACCTCACGTTTGTACTGCTGAAAAGGCGCCAACTCGGCTTCAGTTAAAAACTCGTACTTGGTTAAACCAATACCATGCTCACCTGAAATCACACCATCAAGCGCACGCGCTATTTTCATGATGCGTGCAACCGCTTCATGGGCTTCTTGCAACATGCCATAGTCTTCTGAGTTAACAGGAATGTTGGTGTGCACGTTGCCATCGCCCGCATGCATGTGCAAAGCAACAAAGACCCGGCTTTTCAAAATACGGTTGTGTACGGCTTGCAACTCAACCATAATCGGTGCGAAGTCAGTGCCACCAAAAATATCTTCTAACTTCGCGCGTACTTCAACCTTCCAGGAAATACGAACTGTACGATCTTGCAACACATCAAATAACGTTGCGTCAGGCTGATTCACTAAACGTTGATCAATATCAGGCAGCAATGCTTCTAGGCCATGCGTCATGAAGCTTTGACGCGCATGGTTCAGAGGCAGATCAAGGTTGTCGAGCAACCACTGCCAACGCGCCTTAACATCAACCAATAATTGCGTGGCATGACGGGTACGATCGCTCAACAACTCTTCGCGAGAAATACCCTCTGCTGAACCACCCTCAAGTTTGGTAATAGGCAAGGGCTCAAGCAAACGCTCATCGAGCGCAGTGATGAGTCGCAATTTATTTCGAGTAGACAACTCGACATTTATGCGCTCGATCGCATCGGTGTACTCACCCATACGGTTGAGCGGAATCACCACATCTTCATTGATTTTAAAAGCATTGGTATGGCGTGCAATAGCCGCGGTTCGAGCACGGTCAAGCCAAAACTTTTTACGTGATTCTGCACTCACGGCAACAAAGCCCTCACCGTGGCGGGTATTGGCCATACGTATTACTTCACTGGTAGCAGCAGCCACAGCATTTTCATCGTTACCAACGATGTCGCCGATAAGTACCATTTTAGGCAAACCGCCTCTTTTGCTTTTGGTGGAATAACCGACCGCACGCAAATAGCGCTCATCTAAATGCTCGAGGCCCGCCAAAATGGCACCCTGCTTTAAGCCAGTGCCATCGAGATAGTCTTTAATATCTACAATTGAAGGAATCGCGTCACGCGCTTGCCCAAAAAATTCAAGGCAAACCGTACGAGCATGTTTCGGCATGCGATGTAATACCCAGCGTGCAGCAATAATGAGGCCGTCACACCCTTCTTTTTGTACGCCAGGCAAGCCTGATAAAAACTTGTCAGTGACGTCTTTACCGAGACCCACTTTGCGAAATGAGGGGCCAGCGATGTCAAGGGTTTTGCTTCTTAAGGGTCGTTCACCCGGGGCAAATCGACCATCAGACCATGAAAGCTCAAAGGTGGCTGTTTGGGCATCATGAATTTTGCCCATGTTATGGCCAATTCGCTCAACGTCCAACCAATTACCATCGGGGTCGACCATGCGCCACCAAGCCAAATTATCGAGTGCAGTACCCCATAAAACAGCTTTTTTTCCGCCTGCATTCATGGCGACGTTACCGCCGACACACGAGGCGTCTGCTGAGGTTGGGTCGACTGCAAAGACGAAGCCAGCCAACTCTGCTGCGTCAGATACACGCCGAGTAACCACACCAGCGCCCGATCTAATCGTAGCAACAGGCGCCGTTAAGCCGGGTAGCAATGTTTGCTCAACCGCACCTAAGTCAACCAGTTTTTCAGTATTGATGACGGCTGACTTCCAGGTTAATGGAATAGCGCCACCGGTATAACCCGTTCCACCCCCTCGTGGCACAATCGTCAGGCCCAACGCAAAACAGCCCCGAACCATTGAGGCTAATTCAGCTTCCGTGTCAGGGGTGAGCACCACAAAAGGGTACTCAACTCGCCAATCTGTCGCGTCAGTGACGTGCGACACGCGAGATAAGCCATCAAATTTAATATTGTCACGATGAGTGAGCTTACCCAGCACTTTCTTGGCTTGTTTGCGCATAACCGCGGTCTGCGCAAAGTCTTTTTGAAAGGTAGCTAGCGCCCGACGAGCGCTATCAAGTAAAGAAGCGACTTTTTCATCACGCGCTAAGTCGTCTGAAGCGCGACGTTTATCTACCTCGTTTAACCGATGCTCGAGCGCCTCGATTAAAAGCTTTTGACGCTTTGGGTTATCAAGCAAGTCATCTTGCAAATAGGGGTTGCGGCGCACCACCCAGATGTCACCCAACACTTCGTAAAGCATACGAGCTGAACGACCAGTACGACGCTCACCCCTTAATTCGCTTAACAAAACCCAAGCTGGCTCGCCCAGCAATCGACACACAACTTCACGATCAGAAAAAGAAGTGTAGTTGTAAGGAATTTCGCGCAAACGGGCATCTTTTGACGCAGTCGGCAAACTGGCTAAAAATTGGCTAGAAATAGGGGCGTTCATAGGTGACGCTTATAAAAAGATAGGTCTTTAAAATATGATTTTAAGACAAACCGACATCTATATGGGAATACCCCTATAGGGATATCTCTGAGCGCTCACAAACCTGACCAAGCCACAAACACCCAAGCCAATGTCGCGTAGCGGCCAAACTTACCAATCGCCATAAAAAACAAGCAAGGCAATAGCCGTAAACGCAATGAACCCGCGGCCAAACAAAGCGGATCGCCCACAACCGGCACCCAAGACAATAGAAGAACGGCCGGGCCAAATCGATTCAACGCATTCAACATTCGACCAGACGTTACAGGGGCTGGGTGAGTGATGGCAGGCTCAGCCTCTGGGTCTATGCCAAATTTGGGCTTTTGCAATCGTTGTCGCCAGCGATGCCACGCCAAGCGTAAGCCACGACCCATGCCATATGAAACTAATCCACCCAAGGTATTTCCAAAGCCCGCAACCAAGACAGAGAGCCAAATTAAGGGATGGTCGCTTGAAGCCCAGTAGGCTAACAACACAGGTTCCGAGCCCACAGGCAAAATGGTAGCGGCTAAAAAAGCAGATAAGAAAATCAGAACCATGCTACCAAACATTCTTTTTTACCTTAATAAAGTCTTTTTACACATAAAAAAACATATTTTTCAGGGCATGAAATAATAAAGACTTATTTTGTAACGTTCAAAGAGCCCTATTTTCATGTCAACAGACTACCTCAAGCGCATCTTGTCTGCGAAAGTGTATGACGTCGCCGTCAAAACACCCCTAGAAAAAGCAGAATTATTATCTGAACGTATCGGCAATACGGTGCTGATTAAGCGTGAAGATACTCAAGCAGTGTATAGCTTCAAATTGCGGGGTGCTTACAACAAGATGGCAAACTTGAGCCCAGCAGCGTTATCAAAAGGGGTCATTGCGGCATCTGCAGGCAATCATGCTCAAGGTGTGGCGTTATCGGCACAACGCTTGGGTTGCCGAGCAGTCATTGTTATGCCCACCACCACGCCCCCTGTTAAAGTTGAGGCGGTACGTCGTTGGGGTGCTGAAATAGTTTTACATGGCGAAAGCTATTCAGATGCATTCGATAAAGCGCAAGAAATTCAAGCTAAGCGTCACTTAACGTTTGTGCACCCCTTTGATGACCCCGATGTGATTGCCGGTCAAGGCACCATCGCGATGGAAATCTTGCAACAACACACGGGCCCTATTTATGCAGTGTTTGTGGCAATTGGTGGCGGCGGACTCATTGCTGGTGTATCAAGCTACATCAAAGCGTTACGACCCGACATAAAAGTCATTGGCGTACAAACGGTTGACTCAGATGCCATGGTGCGCAGCATTCGGGCGGGCAAGCGTATTCGCTTAAACGATGTTGGTTTATTTTCTGATGGCACCGCCGTCAAGCAGGTTGGGGTTGAAACCTTTAGGCTCGCTAAAGAGTATGTCGATGACTACATTATCGTTAACACCGACGAAATTTGTGCCGCAATTAAAGATGTATTTCAAGACTCTCGCCGGGTCTTAGAGCCAGCAGGGGCATTGGCCATTGCGGGCGCCAAAAAATACGTGGCACAACACAATCTAAAAAAACAAACACTGGTGACGATTGCATGCGGTGCAAATATGAACTTCAATCGTTTGGGCTTTGTGTCTGAACGCGCCGAAGTCGGTGAAGCGCGTGAAGCATTATTTGCCGTGACCTTACCTGAAGAACGTGGCAGTTTTAGGGCACTTTGCAAACAGCTGGGTGCGCGCCACATCACTGAATTTAATTACAGAGTATCTGACACAAACGTTGCCCACGTTTTTGTGGGCGTGCAAGTTCAAGGCGCCACTGAAATTACAAAACTCGCGTCGAGTTTAAAGAAAAACGGCTTTCCTACGGTCGATCTCAGCCAAGATGAGTTTGCTAAGTCACACTTGCGCCATATGGTAGGCGGGCGTTCAGGTTTAGCCAAAGATGAACTGCTTTACCGTTTTGAGTTCCCTGAAAGACCCGGTGCTTTATCACGCTTTTTAGATGCCATGCACCCCGAATGGAACATAAGCCTCTTTCATTACCGCAACCATGGCGCAGATTATGGGCATATTTTGGTGGGCATTCAAATACCTACCGGCCACAAAAAAGGGTTTAAAGCGTTTCTTGACGAATTGGGCTACCCCTACTGGCATGAAACCCAAAACCCTGCTTATCAACTTTTTCTTTGAAGACAACGCGTGCCAAGCTAAATCTCACATACGTTCAGGTCGACAACATGAAACGGATGATAATTGAGATAATGTGAGCTCACGTCACGGTGCACCATGTAAGCCATGAAATTAAGATTGGCCTGCGGAAACCTTGATGCAGGCCGCCGCTTTTTTGGCTTTTATGCGGGCGGCAGCAACGCTAAGATCGGTGGCAACACAGACACCTAGTCGGCGTTTCACGAACGATTCGGGCTTGCCAAACAGCCTGATATCAGTGCCAGGCTCTTGCAAGGCCTCGGCAACCCCCTCAAACACCACGTCATGGGCATCAACCCCACCGTAAATTACAGCGCTGGCTGACGGTCCTCGCAACGCCACATTAACCGGTAAACCTAACAAAGCGCGAGCATGCAACTCAAACTCACTTTGCACTTGTGAAATAAGCGTGACCAAACCCGTGTCGTGCGGCCGAGGGCTCACTTCAGAGAACCAGACCTCGTCGCCTTTCACAAATAACTCAACCCCAAAAATACCTAACCCCCCTAAATTTTCTGTCACGTCACGTGCGATGTGTTGCGCGCGCTCAAGCGCCAGGTTTTGCATGGCTTGTGGCTGCCAACTTTCAACATAATCACCATCAACTTGATGATGACCAATCGGCTCACAAATATGCGTCTCTATTGCACCCTCTGCACCCAAAGCTCGAACGGTTAAAAGCGTTATTTCATATTCAAAATCAATAAAGCCTTCAACAATTACGCGGCCAGCGCCCACTCGACCACCTGCCTGTGCATACGCCCAACATTTGGCAATATCGGATGCTGAACGCGCCACAGACTGCCCCTTACCAGATGACGACATGACCGGCTTGATCACACAAGGGAAGCCGACCTCAGCAGCCCCTTGTGCCAGTGCCACCTCGGTATCAGCAAATCGGTAGGGCGAGGTTGGCAGACCTAATGTTTCAGCTGCTAAGCGACGTATACCCTCTCGGTTCATCGTGAGTTGAGCTGCGCGTGCAGTGGGGGTGACGCGTAAGCCATCACGCCCCTCTATTTCGACTAACAAATCGGTTGCAATGGCCTCAATTTCAGGCACGATGACATGGGGCTGATACTGGTCAATTACAGCCAGCAGTGCTTGGCGGTCTGCCATATTGACGACAACCGAGTGGTGCGCCACTTGATGCCCTGGTGCATCAGCGTAACGATCAACTGCAATCACCTCAACACCGAGCCGCTGCAAAGCAATAATGACCTCTTTTCCTAACTCGCCTGAACCCAACAACATGACTCTAAAGCCACTTGGTGACAAAGGCGTACCAAATTTGACAGGTAACATTGAAGCGTACATGGCGGTATATTCCATAAAATTAACTGATAATAGATTTAATTATGACTCAAAAAATGGGTCTCTTAAGACAATTTATACCCGAAGCGGCACCGGCACAATCTCATAACGATAGGCGTTTACACGACTACAATCAGAACATGGTCATTAAAACGATTACTCATGAATCAATCTTAGCCAGTGGGCAGCAGACGCTTGATACCGAAGCACAAGCCTTAATTGCGCTCAATGCGAGGTTAGGTCAGCCTTTTGTTCTGGCTGTTCAGTCTATGCTGGCTTGCACTGGGCGTGTCGTGGTGTGCGGCTTAGGCAAAACCGGGCATGTTGGGCGAAAAATAGCCGCAACACTTGCCTCAACGGGCACACCAGCCTTCTTTATGCACGCTGCAGAAGCCTTGCATGGTGATATGGGCATGCTCAGTTCAGGCGATTTACTGTTAGCGTTGTCCCATTCAGGTTCAGGCACAGAAATTCTTACCGTGCTGCAAAGTGCGCACCGCTTAGGTAATCGCGTCATTGCATTAACTGGCCACCCCGATTCTGAACTGGCTAAATTGTCTGACATTCACCTTGATGTCAGCGTTGACCTTGAGGCCTGCCCGCTCAACCTAGCCCCAACATCAAGCACCACTGCTGCTATAGCGATGGGTGATGCCCTAGCCGTTGCCTGCTTGCAAGCGCGGGGCTTTGATGCGCAAGATTTTGCGCGGTCTCACCCCGGTGGTCAACTCGGTCGTCGCCTTCTGACCCGAGTAAGTGATGTGATGCGTCAAGGCACCGCATTACCAACTGTACTTGCGCACACCAGTATGACTGAAACGTTAGAAGAAATGTCACGCAAAGGTATGGGCATGACTGTGGTCGTCGATAACTTAGGCACCCCTATTGGCATTTTTACAGATGGTGACCTGCGACGCTTGCTTGAACAACGGGGCGACATTCGCCACCTGTTTGCAAAAGATGGTATGAGCCCATCACCAAAAGTTATTGATGCCAACATGCTTGCAATTGATGCAGCCACTACCATGGACCAACGAAAAATCACCCAGATGTTGGTCTGCTCACCCGAAGGACGACTCATTGGGGCCTTGCACATGCATGACCTCATGGCCGCCAAAGTCATTTAATATTTTGTGCTGATCATGAAAAATATCCCTCATCCTGCTGAAGCCCTTGTCTTAGCTCGAACACCCGCCACCTTGCTCGAACGATTGATACGAATCAATTTAATGGTGTTTGATGTTGATGGTGTGCTAACCGATGGCAGCCTTTGGTATGGTGATCAAGGTGAAATCTTTAAGCGATTTCATGCACACGATGGCCACGGCTTAAAAATGTTACTTAATAGTGGCATACGGGTCGCACTTATAACGGGTCGCACGAGCAAAATTGTAGGCATTCGAGCTGCCGAACTAGGTATTTCCGACGTTCTACAAGATGTTCGAGACAAGGGCCAAGCATTAACAGAGCTTGTCAATCGTCACCGCTTAAGTTTTGAATCAGTCGGTTTTATGGGAGACGATTTAATCGACATACCTGCTATGCAAAAATCGGGTTTTGCAGCAAGCGTTCCCAACGCACCCGCCTACATTACCCAAACGGCTCATTGGGTTTCAACCTTGCAAGGTGGGCATGGTGCCGTTCGTGAGTGTTGCGATTTAATTTTGGCATCTCAAGGCAAGCTGAGCCCATTCTTTCAACCCGGCCTATTGGGGTCAGGGGTGATACAGTAATGCTTGAGTGCACCCCCTTCAAGGCACTCGCCTTTACAGCCCAGGTGTCATTTTGAACGATCGCTTTTCAACTGGTATCACAGCATTTATTTTGACGCTATTGGTGTCGGGTACGTGGTGGGCCTCTGACTATGCGCAACGAGCCGTTGAGCTTGACCCACCCGCCAAAAACACCCATGAACCCGATATCTGGGCTAAAAATATTGTTTTGTTACGTAGCAACGAACAAGGGGTTACCGTAAGTAGGCTGGAAGGCGATTACCTTGAGCACTTTCCCGATGACGACTCTTACGATATAAAAGGTCCACGTGCTTTTAATGTTAAGCCTGATAGCCCAATGACCATGGCTACCTCAGACCACGCGCAGCTACTTGATGATGGCAACCGCATTGTGATGAATGGAAACGCTGTACTAACGCGCCTAGGCGATGAAAAAAATAGTGCCATGACTTTTTCAAGTGACCAACTCACCATGCTGATAGATCAAGACATCGCTTTCACTGAGTTACCCGCAGTGGCAGTCAGTGGTCGTTCACGATTATCGGGCGTAGGCATGAATTACAACAACAAAACTAGACGAATAAATGTATTGCGCTCAACCGATATGGATATCG
Organism: uncultured Alcaligenaceae bacterium; assembly: GCA_937896225.1. Lineage (GTDB taxonomy): Bacteria > Pseudomonadota > Gammaproteobacteria > Burkholderiales > Burkholderiaceae_B > Algicoccus. The sequence goes on from CALBMZ010000099.1 coordinate 37,939, forward strand.
CGCCACGCGCAAATACCAATACAAACAAAACAGAAACGCCTGTTGAACAGCCCCCCTCTCAAATCATAAAGACTTCACCATGAAACATTTCATCAAGCCTTTTGGGTTTATTTTTGTCGTCACCCTTTGCACCGCTTCCCTTTCAATTGTTTCGGCGCAATCAACTGGGCTCAAAGGCATGATGGCCGACGATAGCTCAGCTGAAACACCCTTTACACAAATTTTATCGAATTCTTTAAGCTACGATGACTTAACGAAGCAGAGCACCTTTGTGGGTCAAGTTGTCATGACTCGGGGCTTGTTATCGATGCATGCCGACACGCTAAAGTTACGTGAAGACAGCGAAGGTTTTCAGCACGGCACAGCGCTTGCCAATGAAGGACGACGTATTTATATTCGTCAAGAAAAACCTGAAGCCTTTGAAGTGATGCAAGGCTTAGGTGAAAGCGCTGAGTACGATGGTAAAGCACAAACCTTTGAGCTGATTGGCAGAGCCATTCTGACGCGTTTTATCTGTGGCAAACCCTTCGATAACGTCAGCGGTGATCGCGTTAAATACAGTGAAAAAACCGAAATGTATCAAGCGTTTGGAGGTTCAAAATCTGACAACCCTGGCGGCCAAGTTAGATCCATTGCGCAGCCACGCGCCAAGGCTGATGCAGCCGTTGAGTCATGCCGGCAACTTCAAGCCTCTGGTGGCACAATACCAACCGTGCCATCTCCTACTCAGTAATTTTACTTATGATGCAATCAGATCAACCTTCCGCAACTCCAGCAATCGAACCTTCCACACCCACGACGCATTATGGCCAGTTGGTTGCAACCGGGCTACGCAAATCATACGGTGGTCGTATGGTTGTGCAAGACGTATCACTATCGGTTGATAGCGGCGAAATTGTGGGCTTGCTTGGCCCAAATGGTGCAGGAAAAACCACCAGTTTTTACATGATTGTTGGGCTCGTACCTGCCGATGCAGGCCGAATTGAAATTGACGATACCACCATCACCAGTATGCCCATTCACCTAAGGGCTAGGCGCGGCCTATCTTATTTGCCACAAGATGCCTCAGTTTTTCGACGCTTAAATGTGGCACAAAACATTCGGGCTGTACTCGAGCTTCAATTTGATCAGCACGGCAAACACATCAGTGAAACAGAAATCAAGCAGCGTCTTGAAACGCTTCTGGATGAACTACAAATTAATCATTTACGCAATAACGGTGCGCTCTCTTTATCGGGTGGCGAACGAAGACGGGTAGAAATTGCGCGCGCATTGGCCACCAACCCTCGTTTTATTTTATTAGACGAACCGTTTGCTGGTGTAGACCCGATTGCTGTGATTGAAATTCAACGCATCATTAGGTTTTTAAAAAGCCGTGGAATTGGCGTGTTAATCACAGATCACAACGTTCGTGAAACGCTTGGCATTTGTGATCGTGCCTACATCATCAGCGAGGGTAAAGTGTTAACAACAGGTAAGCCTCACGATATTATCAATGACCCAGGTGTCAGACGCGTGTATTTAGGTGAACATTTTAAAATGTAAATCTCTACAATAAGAATTGCATTTTTCACCAAAGTGTATTGCATTCTTCGCCAAAGTCGATACACTTGATACTAGTAAGAACGATATCGATGTGTCCAACCCTTAGAAGGAGCTTTGGTTATGAACTTACATATTTCAGGTCATCATGTTACGGTTACACCTGCTATTCGAGAGTATGTAGAATCTAAAATGCAACGCATTACTCTGCATTTTGATCACGTCATTGATTCTCAAGTTATGCTGTCAATAGAACCCCTAAAACACCGTGCTGAAGTCACGTTACACATTCCAGGTAAAGATATTCACTGCGAATCTACCCAAGAAAACCTTTATGCGGCAATTGATACACTTGTAGATAAAGTTGATCGGAAAGTGATTCAACACAAAGATCGTGCGCAAAACCATGCTCATGTGTCGCCAAAAAGATCTATCTTGCTTGAAAATTAATTTTATTTAATTTGACTTACAAAACCTTACGCACAATGAAGGCTAAAATATAATTGGTTTTCTTCATTATGCGTAGAGGTTTTTTGCAGTGCATCATATAATTTGCAAATGAAACTCTTGTCGCAAATTTTGCACCCTGAAAATATTTTGCTCGATATCACCGCATCCAGCAAGAAACGGGCGCTTGAACAAATCGCTTTATTATTTGAAAACAACCAAGGCTTAGAACGTGCCGCGGTATTTGACAGTCTCTTTGCGCGCGAAAGGCTGGGATCAACCGGCTTGGGCGGTGGCGTTGCTGTGCCACATGGCCGCATCAAAGATATGTCTACCCCCTGCGCAGCTTTTGCACGATTGGCGCAACCTGTTCTATTTGATTCACCCGATGGTAAACCGGTAGATTTATTACTGGTTTTAGTTGTGCCAGAGGCCGCCACGCAGCAACATCTTGATATATTAGGTGAGGTGGCACAATGTCTGTCTGACGATAAAATTGTTGCATCGCTTCGCACTCAAACTGACGCCACTCAAATACATCGTTTATTAACAGGCGATTCAATAGACACCTAACAAAAGGCCGTGAAATGCTAACTGTGAAAGACCTAGTCGAAGACAACACCGACGATGTACCGTTTTCATGGTTTGCAGGTAGGTCTAACGATACTCGCCGTATTGCAAATAACGGCATGGCTGCTGCAGATTTAATAGGTCACCTTAACCTCATTCATCCCGCACGCATTCAAGTGTTTGGCGCCGCTGAAATGGATTACTACATGCGTTTTGACGTCAAGCGTCGCACGCATCACATTGAAGAATTATTGGCTGGTGGGGTACCAGCCATTTTACTCAGTGAAGGCTTAACACCACCAGACGATCTCACTGAAATTTGCGAAAGAGAACAAGTACCTCTCTTGGGCACCACCGTGACCTCTGCACAAGTTATCGACACGCTTCGCATCTATCTCACCCAACGTTTAGCCCCCACCACAACCGTACACGGCGTATTTTTAGATGTTTTAGGCTTAGGGGTTTTAATCACGGGCGAGTCAGGTTTGGGTAAAAGTGAATTGGCACTAGAACTCATTTCACGTGGTCACGGCCTTGTGGCTGACGATGCCGTTGACTTTTATCGCAAAGCCCCTCATGCCATTGATGGCACCTGCCCATCTTTACTACAAAATATGCTCGAAGTTCGTGGTCTAGGTTTACTTGATATTCAAACCATTTTTGGTGAAACCTCTGTGCGACGAAAAATGCGTCTCAAACTGATTGTTCACTTGGTTCGTGCCTCAGCGCAAGATAAGTTTGAAAGGCTACCAATTCAAGATATGACCCAAGATGTATTGGGGGAACCCATACGTAAGGTCATGTTGCAAGTGGCAGCAGGCCGTAATTTAGCCGTTTTGGTTGAGGCTGCCGTGCGCAACACCATTCTTAAATTACGTGGTATCGATTCACTGACAGATTTTATGGCACGACAATCTGAGGCAATCAAACAAGGGAGCCTCACGTGACCGATGCTTCGACCATGAGTGTTGTCATCATCACCGGTATTTCTGGCTCTGGCAAATCAGTCGCTTTAAAGTGGCTCGAAGATGTGGGGTACGCTTGTGTCGATAACCTTCCAGTCGCAATGCTCAGTGAATTTGTTAACAGCATGGCGGCGCAACGTTCACCTAGCATTGCCATTGCCATTGATGCCCGCTCAGGTGACGATTTACTCCACTTACCTCAAGCAATTAAAAAACTTCGGGCTAAAGGCTTAAGCATTCGTGTCATTTTTTTAGAAGCCAACGACATCACGTTAGTGCAACGTTATTCAGAATCACGTCGACGTCACCCACTCGCTGAAAGGCTTACAAGAGAAGGCTTATCACCCTCACTTAAGGCCTGTATTAGCCTAGAAAGAGAGCTGCTTGACCCCATTAGAGATCAAGAGCATGTTATTGACACATCTGGGCTGACGCCTGGTCAACTTAGAGGCTGGATGCGCGACCTCATTCAAGCCGACCGACAGCCTCTTATTGTGACATTTGAATCATTTGCCTTCAAACACGGTGCACCTCGCGATGCTGATTTAGTATTTGATGTGCGATGCTTACCCAATCCTCATTATGACTCTCAACTCAAAGCATTGACTGGGCAAGACGCTGCGGTTTCCCAATGGCTTGATGGCTTTGAAGATGTCAGGCAAATGATTGATCATATTGAAAACTTTGTACGCACCTGGTTACCCCGCTACACCGAAGACACACGCAACTATTTGACGATTGCCATTGGCTGTACGGGTGGTAAGCATCGATCGGTTTATGTTGTTGAGTCGTTAGCTAAGCGCTTTAATGTTTTATCTAACGTTCAAATTAGACATCGCAATCAACCAGAGTGGGCGTAATGCTTTTTTTTGTTAAAAATATACGTTTAGGTTTTGTTTTTATATTTTTTGTAGCCGTGCTGTTGATATCGGGCTGCTCATCAGGGGGTAGCAGATCAGGTGGTTACTACAGCACCGATGGCCCGCCTAGCGACGTACCCGAAAACCTTGATTCGGTACCTGATGCCGTGCCTCGCTACGAGAAACTAGCCAGAGGCCCAAACAAGCCTTATACCGTAATGGGACAAAATTTTGTTCCTGATATCAGTGGCCAGCCCTACAAAAAGCGAGGCCGTGCGTCTTGGTATGGCAAAAAATTCCATGGTAGAAAAACATCTAATGGTGAAACATACGATATGTTTGCCATGACCGCAGCGCACCCCACCCTGCCTATTCCAAGTTATGTGAGGGTGACGCGCGTCTCAAACGGTAAGAGTGTCGTACTCAGAGTCAATGATCGCGGTCCATTTTTACATGGTCGTGTTATTGACTTGTCTTATGTTGCAGCCTACAAACTAGGCATGTTGGGTCCTGGTAGCACTGAAGTGGTTGTTGAGCGAGTCACCCCAGACGACATGAACCAAGCCCCTATTCGACCCATGGTGGTCGATGCGCCAGCAACTGTGGCACAACCATTGCCCGCCTTTGCCGTTGCGCCGGTCACAAGCCGCTCGCCTCAAGTCAAGCTCTCACCTGGTGCAGTCTACCTTCAAATCGGCGCCTTTACCCAGCCCAGCAATGCACAACAATTGCTTGAGCAGGCCAGCCAACGCATTCCCTCGCCTTTGAATCAGTCGTTGCATATTGATAAACAAGCGGGCCCTATTTATCGTGTCCGCATTGGCCCGTTTGCAAACCGTCAAATCGCGCTAGAGTCTGTTGAACCCATTGAACAATCTATTGGGCACACACCCAGTATCTCTTTGCCTTAATCACTTAAAAATTTTTTTAATAGAGATGACATGCGCATGAAGCGCCCGATTTAGAACGCCCCGTTTCGTCAATCTTTAAGTGCTTTACGATTTAGCAAAAGTGCATAACACGCGTCTTTTGCGAGCCCTGTTGCCTGCGCCATAACTTTTGATGCGTCACGTACAGACAACGCACCCAACAATGCATCGGCCCAAGCCTGATGTGCGGCTTGCTCTGAAGTATTGGATGACAAACCATCATTTTCTTGTGTGACTGCCGTCATCCGTCCTAAAGGATGAACGACGACCACGTATTCACCTTGCTCACGGTGCGGTGCAGCCTTAAACCAGTCAAGCAAAGATGCAGCAGGCTGAGAAACCGTTTCTTCAAACTTCTTCGTTAATTCTCTTGCGAGCGACACCATGCGTTGTGAGCCAAAGACCTCAACGACATCAGTCATGGCGGCCAGGATGCGATGGGGCGCTTCATAAAAAACGAGTGCGCCATTAAATGATGAAGCTTGCCTAAGCCATGACAAGCGGGCACTATGCTTGTTTGGTGCAAAACCCAAAAATGCAAACGCTGGATTTTCGTCTGAAGTCACCCCTAAGCTCATCAACGCGGTAATTACAGCGCTAGGGCCAGGCAGCGCAACAACTTTGAAGCCAGCTTGCCTCACTGCTGCCACCACCAGACCACCTGGGTCACTGACAGCCGGCGCACCCGCGTCAGAGACTAATGCAACCCGTTCACCTTGCGCTAAGCGTTCAATGATTTGTTGCGCAGCCTGCGTTTCATTGTGTCGATGTGCGGAAATCAGTGGCGTATCAAGCCCCCAGGCCGACAACAGAACACGCGTCGCACGGGTATCTTCAGCCGCAATTAAATTTACCAAACCCAATGCATACCAAGCTCGCAAACTTAAGTCACCAAGATTACCAATAGGTGTCGCCACGACATACAGCGCTGGCGTTGGCCAGTCTTGATTCGCCACACGAGTAGACATGTGCTGCAAAGGATGGGCACTTGATTCAGACAGCTCAGGTTTAAGAGGCATAGACATTTTTGACCATAATGGGTTTTACATATGCAAGCAGGCCATACGATAATACGAAAAGACCTCGGAACCTGTCATGCTGCATGGGGCACATGACAAATACCTATTATGCTTGAACACAAAAACACAATTCAACACGCTTTTTTATTGGCCTCCACATCACAAGAACATGATGCGATTAAACCGAAAAAGCCTCAACGTTCACGTTCACAAAGATTACTAAGCAACCAAGATGCTCAACAAAAAGGGCTTAAAGCTGAGCAACATGCCCAGCAATTACTTGAAAGCGCGGGCTTTCAATGCATTGGTAAGCGTTTAAGCAGCCGCTTTGGTGAAATTGACTTAGCCATGGCGAAGGGTAGATTGCTCATTTGGGTTGAGGTGCGGTATCGTCAAAACAATCAATTTGGGGGAGCTGCGGCGAGCATTAACAATCAAAAGTGGCAACGCATTATCTTAACTGCTGGCTACTGGCTTAAAAGCCTTACACAACAACATTTTAACGGTAAAACACCGTTTTGCCGATTTGATGTTGTTATCCAAAGCCCCAAGGGGTTAGATTGGTTACAAGACGTACGGCAACTGACATGAGATAATTCGTTATCTGTATTTTTGGTTACCCCACCATCATGAGCACAAAAAACCGAATCTCAGCCCATTTTGAAGACCACATTTCGGCTGCCCAACTGACCCATAACTTATTGGCAACAGAAATTGAACGGGCGATAGAAACCTGCATCAATACCTATAACCAAGCCGGAAAAATTTTAGCGTGTGGCAATGGTGGCTCAGCGGCTGACGCGCAGCACCTGGTTGCTGAATTGGTGGGTCGTTTTGAGCGAGACCGTAGGCCTTTAGCCGGCGTAGCGCTCACCACAGACACCTCAATCTTAACTGCTGTCGGTAACGACTACGGGTTTGATCAAGTGTTTGCTCGGCAAGTCACGGCCCTGGGTCAACCAGGTGACACCCTATTTGCCATTTCAACCAGTGGCCACTCACCGAACGTTCGGCTGGCTATAGATGCTGCACACGCCAAAGGTATGCATGTAATTGCCATGACAGGCAAAGGCGGGGGTGCCATGGTTAACATGTTAAAACCAAATGATGTCAATTTATGCATTCCCCATGACCGCACCATGCGCATTCAAGAAATGCATTTAATGATGCTCCATTTAATCTGCGACGGTATAGATGCCCACATTCTCGGAACCACACCAACATGATCACCCTTAAAAGCCCATTACAAATCATCCTACAACGAGGCGTCATACTCTGCGCTTTGCTCGGCGGGGTTGTCGCGCTACCGGGTTGTGCATTTTTTTTAATTGGGTCAGCGGTCAGCACCACAGCGGTTGTTGCAAGCGATCGACGTACCGTTGGTGAGCAAGTGACCGATAAAGAAATTGAGCTCAAATCTGCTAACGATATGCGTGTCAATTTTGGCGAAACCGCAAACATTACCTCAACTAGCTATTTAGGCGTTGTGCTGTTAACAGGTGAAGTATTTAGCGACAACATCTCTAAAAAGGCAACCGAGTTGGCAGCAGCCATACCGCAAGTCACAAAAGTTATTAATCAGCTTTATGTTGGCCCGTTATCTTCCTTTGGTCAAATTGCGTCTGATACTTGGCTAGCTTCAAAAATTCGCACCACCCTCATTGCCACATCTGGTATTCCATCCAGTGCAGTTATCGATGTTGTTCAACGTAACAATGTGTACCTAATGGGCTTGGTGACACAATCTGAGGCCGACGTCGTGAACCGTACGGTGTCAAAAATTGGTGGCGTGAAAGAAGTATTCCCTTTCTATCAAATCATGACGCCTGAGCAGGCCCAGGCATTGGCTGAACGTAACAAAATCAACAATAACCTGCCCGAAAGCAACCCAGCCCCATCTGGTTTAGGTAATGCTTACGCACCCCCAGCTGCCGGCGGTACACCAACGACTGGGTCTACCAACGCTATGGGCACCTCTGCAACCCCCATTGCACCAGCCGGTGGTGCAACCCCAAGGCCCATCAACTGATTTAAAAGCGAACTTACGAACATGAAAAAAGTTGTGTCAATTGCATTTGTAGCTTGTTTAGTCGCTATTGGGGCTTGGTTTGCTTTTAAACCTTACCCTGCAGCGCCATCAGTCACCATCAAAACACTACAGGGCAAGTCAATTGAGTTGGCCTCGCTTAAAAACAAGGTTGTGATGGTTAAATTTTGGGCTACAAGTTGTGTGACCTGCGTCAAGCAAATGCCCGATACCATCGAGCTTTATGACGACCTTGCACCAAAAGGGTTAGAGGTGATCGCCGTGGCCATGTCATACGACCCGGTAGATTTTGTTCGACGCTTTACTGAGTCACGGCAATTACCCTTCATAGTGGGGCTTGATACTAACGGTTCTGTTGCAAAAGCTTTTGGTGATGTCAAACTAACGCCCATTGCTTTTCTAATTAACAAAAACGGTCAAATCATCAAACAATATCTTGGTAACTATGACAAAGCTGAAATGCGTCAAACGATTATGAAGGCTTTAGCCCAATCGTAATCGCTACACTCACTTTTACTTTTATTCGCCTATTCACGCATCATTGACTCCATCGCTCACAATGACCTCATTACCTGACACCCCACGACTCGAATCGCACATCGTTTCGCAAGTACTTACCGAGTCACTGCCTTACATTCAGCGCTTTCATGGAAAAACCATTGTCATTAAATACGGTGGCAATGCCATGACTGATGTTTTATTGCAGCGCAGTTTTGCCCACGACGTGGTTTTACTCAAACTAATCGGTTTAAACCCGATTGTGGTGCACGGTGGTGGCCCTCAAATTGATGCCGCACTGAAACGCTTGGGCAAACAAGGTACGTTTATTCAGGGCATGCGTGTGACCGATGCCGAAACAATGGAAGTCGTTGAATGGGTGCTGGGTGGTCAAGTTCAACAAGACATTGTCATGATGATTAACGAGGCAGGCGGCAAAGCAGTCGGGTTAACCGGTAAAGATGGCGGTCTAATTCGTGCCAAGAAAAAACTAATGGCCAATGAAAATGACCCCAACTCACCTTTCGATATTGGTATGGTTGGTGACATCACTAAGGTTGACCCATCGGTGGTTAAAGCGTTACAAGATGATCAATTTATACCTGTCATTTCTCCCATTGGTTTTGGCGAAGACGGCCTAGCCTACAACATTAACGCTGATGTGGTGGCCGGTAAAATGGCTGAAGTATTGATTGCTGAAAAATTACTAATGATGACCAACACACCAGGTGTGCTCGACAAAGACGGTAACTTGTTGCGAGAATTGTCTGCAAAAACAATTGACGCCTTGTTCGCAGACGGCACCATTTCTGGTGGCATGCTGCCAAAAATTAGTTCTGCACTTGATGCGGCACGCAACGGGGTCAGATCCGTTCATATTGTTGATGGTCGAGTGCCCCACTGCTTATTGCTTGAAGTGCTGACTGACCAAGGTGTTGGTACGATGATTTCGTCGCGGTGAGGTCTAAAAACGCGCAATTAAAGCGCGCTCGCATTCACCATCATAAAGCGCACAAACCAAACGAGCCCGTTTGGTTATTCGATCTAGACAATACGCTTCACAATACATCTTTTCGTATTTTTGAACATATCAGTTTAGGCATGACTGTCGCCGTTAAAGAGGCGCTCAATATTGATGACGCACAAGCACATCTGATTCGGCGCGCTTACTGGAAGCGCTATGGTGCAACGGTCATAGGCATGGTCAAACATCATAACGTTGACCCACATGTTTTTTTAAGGCGCAGTCACGACTTTGATGTGAAGCCTCTGGTTCAAGCCGAACGCGGCATTCATCGTAAATTGGCACAGTTACCTGGACGCAAAGTCTTGGTCACCAATGCCCCACTACACTACGCAATAGCCGTCCTTAAGCATTTACGTATGCATCGTATGTTTGATGCCGTGTGGGCAATCGAGCATTTAAAGTTACACGGTCAATATCGACCGAAGCCCTCAGTCGCCATGATGCGCCATATTGTCGCCTGCGAGGGCGTGAAGGCACACCGTACGGTTTTAATTGAAGACACGCTCGAAAACCTCAAAGGTGCCCGCGCGGCCGGAATGAGAACCGTTCATGTCTTCCACCCAGGTACGCCATTTGCTAAATATGCGCGGGGTCGATCACCTTACGTTGATATGCGTATTAAAAAAGTGAGTGATTTGTTATTGGGCAAGCGCACCTTAGCTTGAATGACTGCACACAGAGCAGCCTGGGTCTTTCGGTATACGCACCTCATGCCAACGCATATGACGGGCATCAAACATCACCAAACGGCCAACCAGGGGGTCACCTATAGCGGTCAGCATTTTAATCGCTTCAGCGGCCTGCAGACTGCCCACGATGCCAACCAAAGGCGCAAAGACGCCGGTGGTCGCACAATTTAATTCAGGCGCGCCAATCATCTCAGGAAATAAGCAGTGGTAACAAGGGCTTGCTTGAACGCGCGCGTCATAAACGCATATTTGACCTTCATAACCAATCGCCGCCCCAGATACCAACGGCTTTTGCGTTGCGACACAGGCACGATTAATCGCATGGCGTGTAGCAAAGTTATCGCAACAATCAATCACTAAATCGACTGATTGCATAACGTTGACAAGAGAGGCCTCATCTAAACGGCTAGGCAACACACGCACGATAATATTTGGGTTGATTTGCTGCATGGCGAGTTGCGCAGACTCAACCTTTAACTGGCCAATTCGGTCGTCAGTGTGCATAATTTGACGCTGAAGATTGCTTAAATCAACCGTGTCTGCATCAGCAATACTGATGTGCCCAACCCCAGCTGAAGCAAGATATAGGCAAACAGGCGAGCCCAAACCCCCTGCGCCAACAACCAACACCTTGCTGGCTAGCAAGCGATCTTGGCCTTCTATGCCCAAGTCATCAAGCAAAATATGCCGCGCATAGCGCAGCAATTGTTCATCTTGCATTAGGGTTTAGCAGGTGGCGTACTTTGAGTCGGCTTAGCCGCCATATCAGCCGGTTTTGCTGCGGCAGTTTTACGCGCCTTAATGGGGCCACGATTCACTTTTTTGTTCATTAAAAAATTGACCGCTTGTTGCAACTGAAAATCATCGGCCTCACCAAACCTGAAAGGCTTAGGTGCGTTATCACCTGTAGGCGCCACTTCTTCGATAATGGTGATTTCTTCAGGCTTTGACTCAACCTCTTTGCGCTGATCATTGGTTAAGTGTTTTTGTAAATCAACCTCGCGCACAATGGTAAACAAATCGCCTTTAGCCGTGTCAGTCACCATAACGTCTGGCGTGACACCAAATGCTTGAATCGATCGACCACTTGGGGTGAAGTAACGAGAAGTGGTGATTTTAATTGCCGTATCTTCAGAGATTGGCAAAATAACTTGCACAGAACCCTTGCCGAATGTTTGATTACCCATAATCGTGGCACGCTTATGATCTTGCAACGCACCCGCCACAATTTCAGAAGCCGACGCTGAACCCGAATTCACTAATACAACCATAGGCACTGTTTTAGCCCATGCGGGCAAGTTTCTTAAATAATCACTTTCACCGCGTGCATAATCGATAGGGTTGGCTAAGTACTTATGGCGTGACTCAGGCACGCGCCCGTCAGTTGACACCACCAATGTGTCGGGCTTTAAAAATGCGGCTGACACCCCAATAGCCCCAGTCAACAAACCACCTGGGTCGTTTCGAAGATCAAGAATTAAACCGCGCGGCGATTTTGTTGCGCTGAGTTCACGCAAGTGCTTAACTAAATCAGCCCCCGTTCGCTCTTGAAACTGAGCAATTCGGACATACCCAATATCGTCAGGCAACATTTTGCTGCGCACACTACGAACCTTAATGATGTCGCGCACCAAATTAACAACTATGGGTTGCGTTGCCCCTTGACGCATAACTGTAATCGTAAGCGGTGTTTTAACCGGACCGCGCATGAGCTTTACGGCATCAGTCAAAGACATACCTTTGGTTGACGTATCATCAATTTTGATGATGAGGTCACCCGCCTGCATACCCGCGCGACTCGCGGGTGTATCTTCAATAGGCGAGATCACTTTGACAAAGCCGTCTTGCGTACCGATTTCTATGCCTAAACCGCCAAACTCACCTTGAGTAGCCGTTTGCATTTCTTTAAAAGACTCAGCATCTAAGTATGCAGAATGAGGGTCAAGGTCAGCAAGCATGCCAGCAATAGCGCCATTAATAAGCTTCGAGTCTTCAACCGACTCAACATAGTTATTTTTGATCGCTGCAAAAACATTTGAAAACTGCCTCAACTCATCTAAAGGTAAGGGCGAAGTCGTACGCTGAGCGACGGCTGAAATACCGATACTCAACAATACCCCAGCCACTAGGCCTGAACAGATTAAGCCAATATTTCGAAAACGAGAGAAACGCATGGAAGTTCCAGTTCGGAAAGGGTCATCAAACCCAATATATTGAGGCTAAATGCCTAATTTCAATGACTAATATAAAGCAAAGGGTCAATCGGTTCACCTTTATGCCTTATTTCGAAGTATAGGGCTGAATCAAGCTGACCGCCTGTATTTCCCGCCAAAGCAACGGTCTCTCCCTTTTTAACCGCATCTCCAACCTGCTTGAGTAAGCTTTGGTTATAGGCGTAGATGGTTAAAAACTCTTCTCCATGATCAATAATAATTAGGTTACCAAAGCCACGAAGCCACGTTGAGTAGACCACGGTACCCGGTGCAACAGCGCGAACAGGCGCTCCTTCATCAGCATTTAACAACAAGCCCCGCCATACCCCACCGTCAGGTCGATTTGTGCCAAACCGTGCCATAACTTGGCCCGGCACCGGGGGGGCCATGCCTCGCTTTATGCCGCCACCGTTAGGCAAGGTCGACAAAACAGCTTGTTGTCGTATCAAGGCCTCTTGCTGTTGTTTTTTACGCGCTTGAGCACGACGTTCTTTATCAATATTTTTATCTTTTTCTAATAGCTGATCGTCATTTGATTTGACGGTTGATAGGGGTTGTTCAGCCTCTGTTGTTTGAGCCTGCAGTTCTTGCTCAGACTTTTTGAGTGCTTGTTGTGCAAGTTTTGCTTGCTTTGCCTGCTCTACCTTAGCAACCTGCGCTTGCCTTGTAGCCTCTTGAGCGGCCTTTTCTTCGGTGTCTCGTTGCGCTTGTAATTGCACCTCAAGGCTTTTGACCAGATCGGTTAGGCGCTTTTCATTTTGGCCTAAACGGTTCATTTCCGCTTTCTGTAAACGTATGTCATCTTCTAAACGCGCCAACAATGAGGCTTTTTCTTTGCGCTGCTTCACAAGCGCCAATTTTCGGTCATCGGTTTCATTGAGGTTGCGCTCAATTTTGTCTCGTCTACTTTTCTCTTCTTGTTCCAGTTCGTTCAAACGAGCCACATCATTTGTTAACGTTTGAATAGCTTCAGATCGCGCTTGAGAAACATAATCTAAGTACCCTAACTCTCTGCCTAATGCTTGCGGATTTTCACCTGCCAAAAGCGCGCTCCAGGGTGACAGACCACTGCTGTACTGGGCTCTAAGCTGCGAAGCTAATCGGTCACGGCTTTGCAGCATGACTTGGCGTTGCGCTTGAACCTCAATGGTTAAGGTTTTAAGTTGCGACTGAGTCTGCTTGAGCTCCGTTTCAAGAACCTTTATTTGCCTAATTAACTTAGAGATTGCCGCCTCAGAAATCTTGAGCTGGTCAGCAGCTTGTTGACGCGCTTCGTCGCGCGTTTCAAGCTGCACCTGCATGGATTGAATGCGCGCCCTCAGCGACTCACGATCTTGATCGAGTTTTTTTTGACGTACATCTAATGTTTGCGTGGCAGAAAGCGCTTGTGCTGACACTGGGCTGGCTGACAAACAACACATGATGACAAGGACACGAAGCCGCCACATCACAATTAGGCCCGGGCCTTACCTTGCGCCGCAACAGCTGCTTGGGCTGCAGCAATTTTCGCAGGGTCTGCTAAATATGATCGACTAATTGGCTTGAGGTGTTCATCAAGCACGTACACCAAAGGCTGACCAGTCGGTATATTCAGCTCGACAATTTCTTCGCCTGAAATTTGATCTAAATGCTTAATGAGCGCCCGTAAGCTGTTGCCATGCGCAGCAATCAATACGCGACGACCTGCTCGAATAGAGGGGGCAATGGTTTCATTCCAGAAGGGCAAAACGCGTTCGACCGTATCTTTCAAGCATTCGGTCGCGGGTAATTGCTCTGGCGTTAAACGGCTATAACGCTTATCGAACTTGGGGTGACGAGGATCATTGAGCAAAAGCGGCTCAGGTGCTATGGCATAAGCACGGCGCCAAACCAATACCTGTGCATCACCATATTTTGCGGCCGTTTCAGATTTATTCAGCCCTTGTAAATTGCCATAATGGCGCTCGTTTAAGCGCCAGTTGTTATGAATGGGTATATACATCAAATCCATCGCGTCAAGCGCCGTCCAGAGTGTACGAATGGCACGCTTTAAGACAGACGTGAAGGCAATATCGAAGGTAAAGCCTTTTTCTTTTAAGAGGGCACCCGCTTGCTCGGCCTGCTGGCGACCAACATCGGTCAGGTCAACATCAGTCCAACCTGTGAAGCGGTTTTCAAGGTTCCATTGGCTTTCGCCGTGACGCATTAAGACTAGTGTGTACATAATTTATCAATATTTTAAGGTCAATGTGAACAAGCATTTTATAATTGTTAGTAATGTCCTGTCTGGACGTCCAAAAATAGGTCAAAAACCGTGAATTTTTTTCTTGAAACAAACAACCTGCTTTTAATCAGTATTGCGGTCAGTTCTGGCCTGATGCTACTTTGGCCATTTATTCAGCAAAGCCGAGGTGGTAAGGCTTTAGGCACCACTCAAGCGATTCAAATGATTAACCATCAAAACGCTTTAGTGGTTGATATTCGGCCCTTGGCCACCTACCAAAATGGCCATGTCGCCGAGTCGCGTAATCTACCCTCTTCTGATTTACCCACTAAAGGCCCTGGCCTCCCTAAAGGTCGCCCGATCATTTTGACCTGCGACCGAGGGCAAATAGCCTTTGGTGCAGCGGCCAAATTACGTAAAATGGGTTTTGATCAGGTTTTTGTATTGCAAGGCGGTATTAACGCTTGGGCGCAAGCCGGTTTACCTTTATCAACCAAACGCTAAGGTCGTCGTGATGCCCATCTTAATGTATTGCACTGCTATTTGCCCTTTTTGTGTGCGTGCCGAGCACCTGCTTAAACAACGTGGGGTAACCGAAATTGAAAAAATTCGCATCGATCTTGACCCATCGCAACGAGAAATCATGATGAACCGCACGCAGCGGCGAACGGTGCCACAAATCTACATCGGCGATACCCATGTTGGCGGTTATGATGATTTAGCTGCACTAGATCAAGCAGGTGGTTTAATACCTCTATTAAATGCTTCTTAATCATTTAAATAGCACAATCAATACGAAGTTTTTTAAAATTAGCCCTTTTTAGGAATTTTTATGTCTGACCAACAAGACCAAGCTGCAAAAACTGCACAAACTGAGCAAGCCCCCGCATTTAACTTACAACGTGTGTATTTAAAAGACATGTCTGTTGAAATGCCAAATGCTCCTCAAACGTTTCTTGAACAAGAAGCGCCTACCGTTAGCGTGAATGTCGGTGTAGGGGGGCAACGCTTGGCTGACACAGTTTTTGAAGTCACCATTACGGTTACTGTCACAACCAAAATCGAAGAAAACATTGTTTATCTGGTCGAAGCCACTCAGGGCGGCATTTTTGAGCTGTCAAATATGCCCGCCGAGCAAATCGATCCAATTTTAGGCATTGTTTGCCCCACCATGCTCTACCCTTATTTGCGTTCAAACGTAGCCGATGCCATTACCCGTACATCGCTCCCTCCCTTGCACTTAGCAGACATTAACTTTCAAGGTCTATACGAACAACGCTTAGCCGAACAAGGTAAACAGCCTGATACAGCGGCCAGCAAGATGCCTGAAGACTCTGGAATAATTTTGCCAGCCAGCATGACACGTCAATAAAAAACCGATTGTGGGCCTGTCAAAACGTCGCTTGCGCGTATCAGTTCTAGGCGCAGGCGCCTGGGGTACGGCGCTGGCGGCAGCGGCAGCGCCGTACCATGACGTGTGCCTATGGGCTCGAGACACTGATTTAATTCAGTCTATGTCTGTACATCACTGTAATGCGCGATATTTACCTGAGATGGCTCTGCCCACAAGCATTCGCTTTACCGCTGACCTCGCGCAAGCCATCGCGCATGGCTGCCCTTCGCAGGCGTCAAATGCCCCCGCACTTATCATTTTGGGTACACCCGTCATCGGTTTACGTGAAATGTGTATGCAATTGGTGCAACACCTAGATCGGTCAAGCCTAACGGTACCCCACACAACCGCTTCGCTTGTCTGGACATGTAAAGGCCTCGACCCGCATTCTGGGCAACTGCCCCATGAAATCGTAGCCGAGGTTTTTGGTGACTCAGGCCAGCACGAGCTAGGCGTGTTGTCTGGCCCTTCTTTCGCTAAAGAAGTGGCTCAAGGGCTACCTGTGGCACTCACCATTGCCAGCCATCATGAGGCTTTACGGGCAACTGTTCGAGAAGTCTTTCATCACGACCCAATTCGCATTTATGGCACGACTGACATCATCGGTGTCGAAGTCGGTGGCGCACTTAAAAACATTATGGCCATTGCCTGCGGTATTGCTGATGGGTTAGCACTGGGTAATAATGCACGCGCAGCTTTAATCACTAGAGGCTTAGCGGAAATGACTCGTTTTGGTGTAAGAATAGGGGCTGATGCAACCACTTTTTCAGGCTTAACGGGTTTAGGCGACCTCGTATTAACCGCTACGGGCGAGTTGTCCCGTAATCGGCAAGTGGGTCTAGCATTAGGTAAGGGTCAAAGCTTACCTGAGGTTCTAGCAAGCGGGCTCACCGCCGAGGGGGTGCGTTGCGCGCAAGCCGTTCGGAGCCGCGCCAAGAAACTTGAGGTTGACATGCCAATCACAGACTCTGTGTGTCAGGTATTGTTTAACCATGTACCTGTTAAACAGGCTGTTTCGCAATTGCTCGCCCGTGAAGCGAAGTCTGAATAAGCTTTATCGTTATGCCCTCTCCCTTTAAACGCCTCAATTTCAGACACTTAACAATCGTTATTGTTTATGCCTTGAGTGCTTGGTTTCCAAGCGCTCAAGCCGCATGGCCAAGCGAGCAACCCATTAAGTTGATTGTGCCCTTTGCTTTAGGCTCAATCACAGACATTATGGCGCGTATTGTCGCGCCCGAACTGAGTCAACAAATTGGTCAAACAATTGTTGTTGAAAACATGCCAGGTGAATCGGGGCATGTTGGAACAGCCTACGCAATTGATCAAAAAGGGGATGGTTACAGCTTGCTCTACACCTCAAATGGCCCTTTGGTAATCGAGCCCAACCTTTACAAAGGTCACAAACGTAATTTTCCATGGCGTGACCTTTCGCCCGTCAGCCTGATTGCTTACACCCCGCAAGTGCTATTTGTTAATCGTGATTGGGGGGTTAATAGCCTTTCAAGTTTAGTAAAAAAATTGCAAGACAACCCGGGGAAATTTAACATCGGCTCTGATGGCTTAGGCAGCAAATCTGCCGTTGCGGCAAGCCTGTTTATGCGAGCCACTCAAACCGATCTTATGCAGGTGCCCTATACAAGCACTCAGCAAATTGTGGCAGCTTTGCGTGAAAATGAAATTCAAGTTGCCTTGCTTGAGCCTGGCGTCGTTAACATCTCGCAAGAGCAAAAAAAACTGGTGCCTTTAGCCGCAACTTCTACGATCAAACCATCACCCTATGCACCAGACTCAACAGATGCCATACCCACTTTTGCAACCTTAGGTTACGACTCTCTTGATACAGAGGTGTGGCATGCCGTACTTACCCCTGCCGGCACACCCACTCGAATTGTGAACCAAATTAACAAAGCCATTCAAGTGGTGTTGGCTGAGCCGCGCATTCAACAAAAGTTTCAATTGCTTTATTTCACACCTAAAGGCTCGTCACCCTATATACTTTCTAATCGCATTGAACTTGAAACGGTGCATTGGCGCGTCAAGTTAAAAGGCTTACAGAAGTAAATGTAAGGGTCAGGTACGTCTTGCGGGTGGCTTAGCGGCCGCACCGGTATACCCAATTTGGCGCCAAGCCTCAAAGACTGTAATGGCCACGGCATTCGAAAGGTTTAAACTACGCTGGCCGGGTTGCATAGGCAAACGAAACCTTTGCTCAGGCCCAAATAGAGCCAGTTGTTCAATTGACAAACCGGCTGTTTCACGACCGAAAACAAACACATCGCCTAATTGAAACTGCGCTTCAGACAGCAGATTTTCAGCGCGGGTAGTTGCTGTAAACGCGCGACCATCAGGCGCCCCAATTGAGATCAAGGCTGCCTCTAATGAAGCATGCCGCTTAACCGGTTGCCATTCATGGTAATCGAGCCCTGCACGGCGCAATCGACGGTCGTCAAGCACAAAGCCAAGAGGCTCGACTAGATGCAAACGCGCCCCCGTGTTGGCGCATAGGCGAATTACATTACCCGTATTGGGCGGAATTTCAGGTTCTACTAAGATGATGTCAAACATAATTAGAATTGTGCCAGAGATCGGGGGGTGCGTGCGAACACAACTGCAATGACGCCTTTGGCGCCGCCCGACAAAAGCGCTTGCGAACAAGCATTTAATGTACTACCTGTCGTCATGACATCGTCAACTAACCCGACCCACTGCCCCTTTAATGCTACACCGGCTTCATAGCGACCCAACGCTTGCTGCCGCCGACGTTCACGGGAGGCTTGCTTTTGTTCCGCTACAGCAAACGACTCGTTGATACACAATGCGGTTCTAACCAATGGCAATCGGCTATAAGACGACAATTTACTGGCCAATTCAATCGCAGGGTTAAAACCCCGTCTCTTTAAGGCCCTGGTGCTACTAGGTACGGCAACCCATGCCTGAATGGATGGCACTTCAAGATGCTGCGTTTGCAACGTTCGCCACATTAAGTCAGCACAAGCCCCAGCCATATGCACCTGACATAAGGTTTTGTATTGATGCATTAAAAGCGGAATGGGAAAGTCGTAATCAACGGCCGCGACGGTACGACTAAAAAGCGGTGGTCGGCTCTGGCAAGCATGGCAAATCACGTTACAAAAACTGACTTTAATGGCGCAGACTCGGCAAAAGCACCCGTTTAGTCGAGTAGATAGGCAATCAGACCGGCACGCCTCACACAGCAAACCACCATTTGCTGGCAAACGACATAATGGACATTGACTGGGCAAGGTTTGCTTCCATTCACCCCATCTTTTTTGAATGTTTTCAATAATCGGCACAATTATTTTTCACGAATTAAAATATCACGGAATCGCTGACTATTGTGTCGCGAGCTTTTAGCTTTGATGTTGGGTTATGACAAATTTAGCGCAGTACCCAAGCCTTGATATAGAGACGCGCCATGTTGTGCGTCAATTCGATCGACGCCAAAATAGCGAATCAGCCGAGTTTTTACAGGGCGAAATTGCGCACCGTATGCTTGATCGACTGACCCTCATAAAACTTGACCCTAAAACGTTGCTCGACGCAGGCTGTGGCCCCGGACGGCGAATGGCTGCTTTAATGCAACGGTACCCAAACGTCTCGCACGTCATCGGTCAAGACATCAGCTCAGAAGCTTGTCTGATCGCTTCAAAACTGCATGGGCAGCAAGGCTGGCGCAAACAACTTAGTAACCTTTTACAAAGCAAACAAAAAATTGAGTTTTTAAACTACGACTTAGTCGACACCAAACTTTTACCCCAATCGGTTGACCTTGTTTGGTCTAACCTTGCCCTGCACTGGCACCCTGAACCCCATCGGGTACTCAACGAGTGGGGTCGTATTTTGAAGCCAGGTGGCTTAGCTTTTTTTTCAAGTTATGGGCCTGGTACGTTGCTTGAGGTCAGAGAGGCGTATCTGGCTTCCGGCATAAAAACGCAATCTATGCCATTTGTTGATATGCATGACTTTGGTGATTTGTTGATTGAGAGTGGTTTTGCTGACCCCGTTATGGATCAAGAAACACTGACCCTAACCTATAAAAATGGGTTTGATTTATTAAAAGATATTTCAGCTTTAGGTGGCAATGCTGCCACTAATCGTCAAGCCGGGTTGGTAACCCCTCGATGGCGTGATCGGTTGGTGCAAGCGCTAGAAAGTAAACGTCGCGATACAGGGTTAATTCATTTGACCATCGAGGTGGCGTATGGCCACGCTTGGCGCAGCCATACACTTAAACGTGGCAACGAAACCCGCATTAGCCTCGATGCGATTAAACGTTCAAAATGATAATCTGACTGCCTTCGAACTATCACACAAGCCCATCGTCAAAATCTTAAGGGTTTAAATAAACCAAGCGATGGCGTTATAAAGCATATAAGCTGCTAATGCAAACAACATATATGAAAAGGCATGTTTCAACGATTTAACCGGTAATTTATGAGCAAGCTTAGCCCCAACGGGTGCCATGGGTATGCTGAACGCCACAATCACGAGTAATGCTGGCCAGTATATGTAACCCAGCATGCCGGGAGGCAGGTTGGTTTCTTGCATGCCAGACCATAAGTAGCCCGACACATTCGCTACAGCGATAGGAAACCCCAAAGCAGCTGATGTTGCCACAGCATGTGGAAGACTAACGTTGCACCAGGTCATAAAAGGTACTGACATAAAACCGCCCCCAGCACCCACTAAGCCAGACACCAAGCCAATACCTGCACCCGCCGCGCCTGTACCCAAAGGCCCTGGCATTTGGCGAGAAGGCTTAGGTTGCTGACTAGACCGCATCTGAATCGACATATAGCCTACAAATAATGCAAAGAATAAGGCGATCCAGCCAGATTTGAGTGCCGCAAACAAAGCGCCACCCGAAAACAGACCACCAATAATAATGCCAGGTGCTAACGCGATGACGATATCCCAGCGTATGGCACGTTTACGCTGATGAGCCGCAACACTTGAAACAGAAGTAAAAATAATGGTCGCCATCGATGTGGCCACAGCCGCATGAACCACGAGTTCACCCGTTAGACCGCGCCATGTCAGCAGTGCGGTTAAAAATGGCACCAATATCATGCCACCCCCAATGCCCATCAAACCAGCCAGGAAGCCAGCAACCGTGCCAAGCATGGCTAAAATGACAAAAAAGATAGGGTCCATCATGATCGTTCAACCTTAAATATGACGCGTGAGTATAGCGCTAGCAAAGAAAGCTCGAATTTTTAAGGTGTATAAGAAGTTACTTACGCCAAAAACCCGGTGAAAACAACACTAAGACGGTAAACATCTCGAGTCGGCCAATAAGCATTGCAAATGTACAGAGCCAAATTTGAAAACTATTTAAAACGCTGTAATTAGAGGCTGGGCCAATTGAGCCTAACCCTGGACCAATATTATTTAAGCTACCTAATACTGCCGTAAAGGCTGTCGTTGGGTCTAAGCCGCTGAGTAGCATAAGCGCTGTGAGCACCGCAATGGAGAAGCCATAGAGCAACATAAATGCTAAAACCGACAGCAAAACACGATGATTAATTAAGCGATTTGAAAGCATCACTGGCGTAACAGCATGCGGGTGCAAAATACCGATCATTTCTTGCTTGGTTTGCTTGGTGAGCATCATGGCACGAATCATCTTAATACCGCCACCGGTCGAACCTGAACTGGTACTAAACATGCCCAAAGCAATCATTGTTAAGGGTGCGATCAGAGGCCAGACCGCAAAATCAGTGTTTGCGAAACCTGCCGTGGTGGCCATTGACACGGTATTGAACATGGCAAAACGTAAGGCGGTTAAGGGATGGTCATAAACACCCATAAACCAAAGGTAACACGCAATCACCAAGCCTGCGCCCAAAACAATGGTGAGGAAAGGAATGGTTTCAGGGCAACGCCAGTAAGGCCGAAAATCACCATTGCGCAACACATTAAAGTGAGTGGCATAGTTAATTCCAGACATCAACATAAAAACTATGGCAATGGCTTCAATAACGGGTGAGTCGAAGTAACCAAAGCTGTTGTCGTGGGTTGAAAAACCGCCCAAGGCTACCGTTGATGCCATGTGGCACCACGCATCAAACCATGTCATACCCGCCAATTTATAAGCGAAAAAACATAAAATCGATAAACCAAAGTAAATGGCGTATAAGGCTTTAGCAGTGCTGGCAATACGGGGGGTAAGCTTTTCTTCTTTCATCGGGCCAGGTGTTTCGGCACGAAACATTTGATGCCCCCCCACGCCGAGCAAAGGCAAAATGGCGACTGCCAAAACAATAATTCCCATGCCACCCACCCAATGCAGGGTGACGCGCCACAAATTAATAGACGGGGCCAGGGTGTCTAGACTACTTAAAACCGTACCCCCAGTCGCAGTAAGGCCCGACATGGCTTCGTAATAAGCATCTGTAAACGACAGGTACCTACCAATATCATCAAAATACAATAGAAGTGGAATGGTCGCGATTAATGGCAAAGTGGTCCACACCAACGAAACCAATAAAAACCCATCACGTTTTCGCAACTCGGCTCTGTATCGACTGGTACCCCACCATAAAACGCTGCCAATGGAAACGGCTAGGGCAAAGGCCTCAAGAAAAACAATCAGTTGACCGTCTTCCATCAATAAAGAACCCACCATCGGTACAATCATCGTACTGGCAAACAGTAAAATGGTGAACCCTAAGACGTGCGCAACGGCGAGCAGGCGACGCATAAAAAAATCAGAAAAAAGAAGCGGAAACTTGAAACAGTTTCTCAACTTTAGATATTTGTGTGCGTGATGACACAAATACAATGACATGATCGTCAGGCTCAATCACAGCCTTAGAGTAAGAAATCAAAATTTCTTGTTTGCGCACAATGGCACCTACCGATGCACCTTTGGGCAACCCCATCTCAGCAACCCGACGCCCGACCACTTTAGATGATTTTTTGTCGCCATGGGCTACCATCTCAAGTACTTCTGCCAAGCCACCCCTTAATCTATGTGCGGCAACAATATCGCCACGCCTGACATACCTTAACAACTCACTCATCGTGGCTTGTGAGGGCGACACAGCAATATCTATGTGACTGCCTTCCATCAGTTCGCCATAAGCTTGGCGATTGATTAATGCAATCACGCGCCGTGCACCCATTCGCTTGGCAAGCAACGACGACATGATGTTGTCTTCGTCTTCGCTGGTTAAAGCCAGCCAAGTATCCATGTCTTCGATACCCTCACTTTGCAAAAGAGACTCATCGGTTCCATTGCCTTGCAAAACTAAAACATTGTCAGGTAAAGACATAGCCAATTTTTCACAGCGTGAAGCGCTTTGCTCAATAATACGAACGTTGTAACCGCCCTCGCCCAATTGTCGAGCCAATCGCGCACCAATGTTGCCACCGCCTGCGATCATAATACGCCGAACCGATGTGTGCCCCACACGCATTTGATCGATTGCAGTCTGTGCGTCAGCTGTGTCGGTAATCAGCAGAACCTCGTCTTGAGGGCGCAATATCGTTTCAGGCGTCACGTCAACCGAAAACCCTGAGCGCCAAATACTAACCACCCGCGCATTAACGTCGGGGTTGAGGACTCGCAAATCTTTTAAAGCATGGTTAGCCATCGAGCTCTGCGAACTCAACCGCACCGTGATAACACTCACCAAGCCATCGGCCATATCAACAACTTGAAGCGCTTCAGGGAATTTGATCAGTTTAATTAAATAATTGGTGACGCTATTTTCTGGGCTAATCACCGCGTTGACACAGAAACCGTCTTCATCTAACAGTTCAGGAATTTTAGGCAACTCAGCTGATCTTATGCGCGCAACCCGACGTGGCACATTGAATATTTTTCGAGCAATTTTACAAGCAACTAAATTGATTGAGTCTTGTGACGCGCAGGCAATTAACATGTCGACATCTTCGGCGCCAGCCGCTTGAAGCGTTGAAACTTGCGTGCCATCACCCACAACACCTCGCAAATCAAAGCGCTCTTGTAGGATAGACAAACATGATGCATCTGAGTCAATGACCGTGATGTCGTTATGCTCTGAAACTAAATTTTCAGCAACACTGGAACCCACACGACCCGCCCCTAAAATCAATATTTTCATGACGAACGCTTACGAGACTCTATGCCCAGTTGTTTAAGTTTCCGGTACAAGTGGGTACGTTCGAGACCCGTACGCTCTGATACGCGGGTCATACTGTGATTTTCGCGGGCCAAATGAAATTCAAAATAAACCCGCTCAAAGGCATCACGCGCATCACGCAAAGGTTGCTCAAGCGCAATATTGCCCAGTAAATTAACGGGTGCGGCCTCATCTAAATGATTATCCTCCCCTACTAGCTCGTTCGAGTCAGAACCTCGCTCATCAACATCAGATGTGCCCTGCACACTCAAAGTGGCCAGAAGCGGGGCAGCCTTGGTCGCACCCGTTGCCAGCGGTAACCGTGTACGCGCCAAACCTGATGCAACGGTTTTAAGTAATCGTTGAAGCGTGATAGGTTTTTCTAGGAAATCTATCGCGCCAATGCGAGTTGCCTCGACGGCTGTATCGATTGTGGCGTGACCACTCATCATAATCACCGGCATATCTAACAGCCCCTGCGAGCCCCATTCGCGTAACAACGTTACGCCATCTGTATCAGGCATCCAGATATCAAGCAGCACTAAATCAGGACGCACACGTAAACGTGACGCACGGGCCTGGGCAGCGTTTTCTGCTAAGTCAATGGTATGACCTTCATCATAAAGAATTTCAGAAAGAAGTTCGCGAATGCCAACTTCATCATCAACCACTAAAATTCTTGCCATGTTTTTTATCTACCTATTACTTTTTATGTATTATCGTGCGGATGCGCTTTGGCGTCTACTTGACCCACAAATTGCGTTAATAGAACAGTGACTCTGGCCCCGCCGTCGCTCTGATTTGAAATGTCAACATGACCGCCATGCTCTTCAATAATTTTTCGCACGATGGCCAATCCCAGCCCGGTACCTTGAGCTTTGGTTGTTGTGTAGGGTTCAAACGCTCGTTGCAGTATTTGTGCGGAAAACCCGGGACCACTATCTGATACTGTCAATCGAACCGCGCGCTGTTCAGCCGCCCCGCCTAAACGCGTGCGAATCACTTCAGTCACCAATTTAATACATTTTGGGCTGGTTTGATCTATCATAGCTTCACGTGCATTACCCAATAAATTGTGAATCATCTGGCGAAGCTGAGTGGGATCGCCTAACACTTTAGGCAAATCTTGAGCAAGCAACACATCAAAATTAATTTCTTGTGCATCACCTAATGTTTGACTTGTCATGTTTGGGGGTTCCCAACCATACAAGGCTAAGACGTCATCAACAATGTGATTGAGGTCAAGTTCAACAAAGCTCTGTGCAGGCTTACGGGCATATTCACGAAAATCGTTGACCATGTGCTTCAGTGATGTTACTTGGTTAACAATCGTTGTGGTTGCACGTTCTAACAGTTTGGCATCATCAACTGACAACTTACCTTCTAACTTCATAGCCAACCTTTCAGCTGACAATTGTATAGGGGTCAGCGGATTTTTTATTTCATGTGCCATGCGTCTTGCCACTTCAGCCCAAGCCACGCTTCGATTAACTGAAATGAGCTCGGTAATATCATCAAAAACCAATACATAACCATCGCCACGGCCGTCTGTTTTTAAATGTGTACCCCGCGCCAATAGGGTAATAGCTTGTATGAATTCGTGCTCACCTGACGCCCCAAACGATACCTCAAACTGCTCTTGCCAATGCAAGCGACCGGAACCGACGGCCTCGTGTTGAGAAAAGGCCTGCTTGATGCGCTGTGTAAAGGCGACTAAGCGATCAACTGTTTCTAATGGACGACCGACTACTTGCCTTAAGTCGGCCCCCAAGATGGACTGAGCGCCTTGATTGATCGTCGTGACCCGAAACTGCTCATCAAAGACTAAGACGCCAGCCGATAAATTGGCCAGAATACCTTCAATGTAAAGCTTTGATCTTTCGAGCTGGATGCGATTGTTGTCTACCAGTCGACGCGCTTCTTCTAGTTGGCGGGTCATGTTGTTAAAAGATCGCGTCAACACCCCAACCTCGTCTTTTTGAGGAGGCTCAGGTAACGCCCTAAAATCACCCGCACTCACCGCCTCAGTTGCTGAGGCCAATTTCAATAAAGGCTGCACCAACCGTTTTGACAAAAATAGCGCGACGGCCATGGCCGCAAAAACAGTTAGCAATAAAGCCAATGTTAGCGTCACGCCAAATAGTTGACGCAAGCCTTGTCGGGATAGAGCCAACTCTTGATAATCGCGGTAGCCATCTTGTACTTCTTGAGCGTTTCGAGTGAGCGTTTCAGGTACGGGCTTAATAAGTTGCAACCAACGTAAATCTGCTGCCCCTAAAGGGCCTGTCATGGGGGTGTCAAACACGTCTATTGGCACAATCACACGTAGAACCAGTTGTGATGGTTTACTGGCGATACCACCCTGATCAATTGATTCAAGCCCAGAATAGCCTCGGCTCAAGCGCAATTGATTCACAACTTGTACGGGGGGATAGGCCGGTAACATTTGACCAAATTGAGCCGTCACAAACGCTATCGGTCGCCCTGAGCTGGTCATCACCATCGCTTCGTTTGCGCCAGACGCCTCGCGAATACGCGTCAACAAAGCTGGCAACTCAACTTCTGGCACTTGACCCAAAGTAGGTGCCAACGACTTAGCGCGGTTGTCTAACTCAGCCAGTTGGGCATCAATCGCCGTACGCCCAAGTGTTAACCCGGCATCAAGTGCCGTATCAACTCTGACGTTAAACCACGACTCAATTGAGCGCGTCATGAACTGAATTGAAACGGTATAAATTAATGCGCCAGGAAAGACACCAATCAGAGCAAAAGCGAGCGCAAAACGTGCCGTTAACCTCGCACCAAAAGCATCTCTACGTAAATCTTTAACTAACTTGAAGGTTAAACCTACAACCCAAGCAAACAAACCTAATGCTAAAACAATATTTAAAACAACTAACAACTCATAGAAATGCGCCAAACGCGAGGCGCTCGCCGTTGACCAGGCCAGCAAAACAAAAAGCCCTAAGCCGGTTGCCACACCCGCAATAATTAAAAGCCGTAGCGATCTTTTCACGGTTTTTTCTCTTCAGCACGTCTAATTGAAAAGTCAAATGGTGCCCAACGACTGCTTAAGGACCAAACGCCTCGATTCATGGCATCAAGTTGTAGCGACCGCACCAAGTGTGTGGTGTCAAGCCTTAGTCGAACCCGCCCCTCATAGGTTACATTTGGCTCGAAGCGATCAGTGGGTGCAATGGGCCAAGTGCGAACCACACTCAACATGCTTAAGCCTGTCGCCAGTGAATCAACAGGTATAGACAAATCACCGCTGGCCACACGCCACTGCTGCGTTAACGTGTTGTAAGTGAGGCGTCGCGTGAGCGTAGTTGCAATCATGGTTTTATCGAGCCACCACCATCTTGGCTCAACAATTTCAAGGTCAACCGTAAAATAAAGCGGTACGCCGCGTTCCACGCCTTGATTCATAGCTGCATTCAAACGCAAATCAAAGTTGATGTCCATACTCAACTGCCCATCAACGATAACGGGGTCTATGCGTGTTACGTCTGCTTGCGCTAAAAGATCGCTCTGCGCCACAGCAAGATGCGTCACAAACGAGCTGATGACGACGAGCATTGTGTTGGCGAGCAACCCTTTTAAGTGAACCATTAGCACACCCTATTAATATGCCTGAGCAGCCAAAGATTAACCGTCATATTGGGTATTAAGCTTGACGCTCAATTCGTGCATAATAAAAGCCATCATGACCCGGCTGACCCTTTTCAACAGGGCTTTTTGGCAATAATATACCCGGTGCATCGCATCGTTTCGCATCGGGCCAGCGAGACAAAAATTGTTCAATCTGACGTTCACCCTCTTCCAGAAAAATTGAGCATGTCACAAACAGTAAATGACCCGATGGTTTGAGTAAAGGCCATAAGGCGTCAAGCATGTTTTTTTGCTGCTTTGCTAAGTTTGCCACATCTTCTTGTCGTCTTAACCATAAAATATCAGGGTGATGCTTCACAACACCCGAACCACTACATGGCAAATCGGCCAAAATGACATCAAAAGGTTGGCCATTCCACCACGAATCAGGCTTCAAAACGTCAGCAGGTAAAACCTTAACATTAGAGCCGTTTAACCCCAATCGGCTCAAATTTTCTGTCACACGCTTGAGTCGAACAGCACTTAAATCAATTGCCGTTAAATCCACATCCTCAATTTCAAGAATGTGCGCCGTTTTACCACCTGGTGCCGCACACGCGTCGAGCACCCGCATACCTGACTTTAAGTTTAACTGAGGTGCGGCATACTGACCGCCAAAGTCTTGTACGGACCACCAACCTTGCTCATAACCTGGCATACGCTCAATCGCCCCCCCGCCTTGCACCATAACGGCCCAATCCGACATCGCTTGTGCGGCGTAACCCTGCTCAGCAAAAGCGTTGACGACTTCATCTAATGTGGCGCGACGACGGTTCACACGCAACATCAACTGAGGAGGCACACGACTCGCATGCATAATGTCAACAAACTGTGTGGGGTATTGTTTTTTAAGCTTCTGTTGCCACCATAGGGGGAAGGCATGAGCGGCTAACGCATCGTTTTGAACCGCTGCCAAAAAAAGCAGCCGCTCTCTTTGGAACCGACGTAATACCGCATTCACTAATTTTGCTTGGGCCTCAAGCCCGATTGGCTTTTGTCCACCACGTACCATACGTGCCGCTTGTACCGACTGGTCAACTAAGGTGTGCGCCCCATAAACGGGAGCCTGATCGAGGTAAGGGGTTTGGGGGGAAGCCGGTTCAGTGGCACTTTGTTTTTGCATCGACACATCGAGCAGAAGCAGACTCAGGGCTAGTAGTTCTACAGTAATTGGGTTTTCAAGTGGTTTTTTAACTGCATGATCGCGCAAAGCGCACGCCAAGCCCCAATGCCGCATGGCGTAATACGTTAACGCTTGCACGCCAGATCGCAAAGAAAGGTTAACCAAACCCAATGCTTGAGTCAATGAGCGCCCAGCGTGAACAGCAGCGAGCGCCTCGGAGCTGGCAAACAGCAATTGAGCCAATGGGGCTGAAGCCGGTTCAGATTTTGTCTGAATCAGGGCAGAATGTGGGGGAATTGAAGCAGATTTCATGATGCGATTGTAGAGCCTAGCAACCGATCAGTCGTGGGCACTGTAAAATCAGCTACGATCTATTGTGACGACTACTAATTTAAGGCAATTCCTATGGCATCACCCAAAGTCGGCTTTGTTAGCCTAGGCTGTCCAAAAGCGCTCGTTGATTCAGAGCGAATTTTGACGCAACTCCGTTTAGAAGGCTATCAAATCGTACCCGACTACGAGGGTGCCGACGTAGTCGTCGTCAATACATGCGGCTTTATTGACAGTGCTAAGGCTGAGTCTCTCGACGCAATTGGTGAGGCCATCGCTGAAAACGGGCGGGTCATCGTTACGGGCTGTATGGGTGTTGAAGAAGACGTGATTCGTTCAATTCACCCCGGCGTACTGGCTGTCACTGGCCCACAACAATACGAAGCTGTGGTGCAAGCCGTCCATGAAGCCGCACCACCCAACCTTGAACACAACCCCTTAATTGATTTGGTGCCCCCGCAAGGCATCAAACTCACCCCTAGGCATTATGCTTATTTAAAAATTTCAGAGGGCTGTAATCATCGTTGCAGCTTTTGCATTATTCCCAGCATGCGCGGCGACTTAGTCAGCCGCCCGATTGGCGATGTACTCGACGAAGCACAACGCTTGGTCAATGCCGGAGTCAAAGAAATATTAGTGATTTCTCAAGATACCAGTGCCTATGGTGTTGACGTCAAATTTAAGACTGGTTTTTGGCAAGGTCGGCCCGTACGTACTCGTATGACCGAATTATGCCAAGCCCTCAGCGAATTGGGTATCTGGGTACGCCTACACTATGTATACCCCTACCCACACGTTGACGAAGTGATTCCGCTCATGGCGGCAGGCAAAATTTTGCCCTACCTTGACATACCGTTTCAACATGCCAGCCCCCGAATTTTAAAGGCCATGAAACGCCCTGCTTTTGAAGATAAAACTTTAGCTCGAATCAAATCATGGCGCCAAATTTGCCCCGACCTAACCATTCGATCCACTTTTATTGTGGGCTTTCCCGGTGAAACTGAGGAAGACTTTCAATACCTGCTCGATTGGCTAAGCGAAGCACAACTTGATCGTGTAGGTTGCTTTCAATACTCACCCGTTGAGGGTGCACCAGCCAACGCACTGGCTGATCACGTACCTGACGATATCAAAGAAGTAAGATGGCATCGTTTTATGGCACATCAGCAGGAAATTTCTGCCACGCGCCTACAGATGCGGGTGGGTACCAACATGACTGTTTTAATCGACACTGTTGACGAAAAGGGAGCAGTAGGTCGGTCTAGCGCAGATGCCCCAGAGATTGATGGCTGTGTTTACGTGGCATCAAGTAAACCCCTTAAGCCTGGTCAGTTGGTGTCAGTGACTATTACGTCAGCTGATGAATACGACTTGCACGGTGATGCAGTGCATTAAGGATTTGATTTGTTGTGCGTCACAGTTCAAATGGGCTGAAAAAATAGGTTTGGCACAGATAAGGTGCAAAATTTAAGTGTTAAATGTTAAGTGTTATGAGTGGCCTGTTCCAGTTAAGAACGGTCGCTCAATCCGCCTTGCAAAATCTCGGCTGCAGCCAAACGCTTTCCGCCAGGCCGTTGAAGCACCAACAATCGCAACACCCCTTGGCCTGTAGCAATATCGATACCCTCTTCAGTTGCCGCAACCACTTCACCTGGTTTAAGCTGAGTGTTCACTGAAGTTAAGACTTGTGCCTGCCAAACCTTAATGGGTTGGGTATTGCCAGCAAGTATCACGCTGGCACCAGGTGCAGGGTTAAAAGCCCTAATTTGACACTCAAGTGTTTGTGCAGATTGTGTAAAATTTAACTGCGCTTCAGCTTTAGTTAATTTTTCTGCGTAGGTCACCCCCACTTCAGGCTGCGAGACAGCAGACCAACGAGTTCGTTTCACCTGACCCACTTGCGTCAAAGGTGTGGCATCAAGGGTATGCACAATTAAATCGGCACCCAATATAGCCAATTTGTCGTGCAACGACGCGGCGGTATCTTGCTTGTCGACATCAAGCGCTTCGATAGCGATCATGTCACCCGTATCGAGCCCCACATTCATTTGCATAATGGTGATGCCAGTTTGAGCGTCATTGGCTTCAATCGCACGCTGAATGGGTGCAGCACCCCGCCAGCGCGGCAACAAACTTGCATGAATGTTTAAGCAACCTAATGACGGCAAATCAAGTACCCATTGTGGCAATATCAAACCATAAGCCGCCACCACTAGTACATCAGGGGCGCTATCAATGAGTTGCTGTTGAGCCGCTTGTGCCTGCACGGCATAACGACCGTCAAGCTTGAGGCCTGCAGGTTGAAAAACAGGAATGCCAGCTGCCAACGCCCACTCTTTAACAGGGCTAGGGGTTAATTTGAGCCCACGCCCAGATGGTCGGTCAGGCTGTGTCAAGACATAGGGAACAGAGTAACCTGCTCGCACAATCGCTTCAAGCGCTCTTTGTGCAAAGACTGGTGTTCCTGCAAAACCGACTTTTAAGGTACGGTTAACAGCGGTATG
>CALBMZ010000100.1 GCA_937896225.1 uncultured Alcaligenaceae bacterium
TCGCGCTTGGCGCCATCGCTAGTGCACCGGCTCACGCTGAATTTCCAGAAAAACCCATCAATTTAATTGTGCCTTTTAACGCTGGCGGTGGCACTGATATTCTTATTCGTGGCTTCGCTCCTGAAATGGCAAAAGCTTTGAAGGGTAACGTTTTTGTCTCAAATATGGCTGGTGGTTCGGGTACCGTAGCCGCTTCAGCATTAGCGCAACAAAAACCAGATGGCTACCAACTTGGCTACTGGTCAATTACCGTCTCAACTGTTCAACCGCAAATTAAAGATGTGCCTTATAACGTCGACAGCTGGACACCGATTTGTGCAATTGGTGCCTCACCCGCTATGTTTTTCGTGAAAGAAGACAGCCCATTTAAAACGCTGAAGGAAGTTGAAACAGCGGTTAAGGCATCACCAGGTAAGTATGTGTATGGCTCATCAGGCCCTGGCGCCATGACTCACTTGGCAATGGTTGCCGCCTTTTCTGGCATGAACGCGATGAAAGACGTTAAGCACCTACCTTTTCAAGGCTCAGGCCCTGCCATGCAAGCGATGGCGGCGGGTACGATTCAGTTTTTTGGTGATACCGAAACACTCATGAAAAAAGGTGGTCTCCGCCCCTTAGGTGTTTTCAATGACAAGCGTTTAGCTGATTTACCTAACGTACCCACCATGGCTGAATTAGGTATTAAAAAACCACTGAATGAGCTTTACTTATGGGGTGGTTTGTTTGCCCCAGCAAAACTTGATAAAGCCATACAAACTAAGCTTTCTAATGCTTGCAAAGTGGCATCAGAGTCGGCTGGCTTCAAGTCGTTTGCAGATAAAACCGGTACCGTTGTTCGCTACATGGACGCTCAAGCTTTTGATTCTTTTTACAGAGCAGAATACAAAAACAATATTGAGCTGATCAAGGCCGCTGGTCTGAAGTGAGCATCACCTACTCAAGGGTTAACGAGCGGTCAATCACAGCCATCATTTTAGTACTGGTACCGATTGCACTGCTCGTTTCCACAACCCAAATGCGCTTTGCCGATTTGGGCGGGGCATTTAGCCCCGTGTTTTTTCCTCGCATCGTGCTTTGGCTTTTCATTGTATTAGCGTCGATCAATTTAGTGATCGAGTTTGTACACCAGCAAGCACCTAACAAGCCTGCGTTCAAAAGAGCGTTTGTGATTGCTGGCGCCTTTGTTTTATATGCTTTTACCATTATGCCCCTGGGGTTTTTGTTGGCCTCAATACTGTTTTGTGTCATTTGCCTAGTTAGTTTGAGTATCACCAAACCATTGTGGGTTGCTTCATTTTCAATCGGGTTACCTGCAAGCCTGGTCTTGCTTTTCAACCACGTGTTAATGCTGCCCTTGCCCACCTCCCCCTTTACGCATTGGTTCTAACACTATGCTTGAGTCTATTCCACAGTCGCTAGAACTCATCTTTACGCTCGAAGGTATTCTGGTTTTAATTTTTGGCACGGCATTAGGTGTGGTGCTGGGCGCACTACCTGGCATTGGTTCAACTGTAGCAGTCGCTATGGTGCTACCTTTCACATTAACAATGAGCCAAGCCCCTGCCATTTTGACACTTTTAGCCGTCTACGCTGGTTCTGTTTATGGCGGCTCTATATCTGCAATTTTGATAAATACACCCGGCACGCCCCAGTCTGCGGCCACTTGTTTTGACGGGTTTCCGATGTCAAAGCAGGGACTAGCAGGAAAGGCTTTGGGTTGGTCTACGGTTGCATCGGTCGTTGGTGGCGTCGTTTCTGCCATTGTCTTAATTTTTGCAGCACCACAATTGGCTGACTTAGCTCTGAACTTTGGGCCGATTGAAGTCTTCGCTCTGATACTGTTAGGGATGACTTGCATCGTGTCGGTTTCTGAAGGGTCGGTTACAAAAGGCCTGTTGATGGGCATGGTGGGTATTTTTCTGTCTTGTGTTGGGGGTGACCCCATTACGGGCGAAAGCCGCTTCACCTATGGCGACTATCACCTGATTGCAGGATTTAATTTATTAGCGGTTGTGATCGGTGTTTTTGCCTTGTCAGAAGTTTTAATCAGAGCCTCGCAAAAATTTGATAGCACCGCACAAATGTTTGAATTTAATGGCATCGTGTTGCCTAAGTTACATGAGTGGCGAGGTCGCATCAAAAACCTCGTTAAATCTGTTGCAATTGGGTGTGGCATTGGTATCTTACCTGGTACAGGTGCAGCCACGGCAGCCTTTATTTCTTACGCAGAGGCTAGGCGTTCTTCACCCAATAAAGAAAACTTTGGTAGGGGTGAACCCGATGGCATCATTGCCTCTGAGTCAGCTAACAACGCCGTAACGGGTGGTGCACTCGTACCGACTTTGGCGTTAGGCATTCCGGGCGATGCGGTCACGGCAGTCATGTTGGCGACCTTAACAATTCATGGTGTGACGCCTGGTGTTCGTCTAATGCAAGACAACCCTGTGGTGATTGGCGCCATATTTATCGGCTTTTTAATTGTAAATATTCTTTTGTTGCCCATGGGCGCCCTCATTAGCCGAGCGGCTGTGCCCCTGCTTCGTATGCCCGAAGCTTTCATGTTGGCTTCAATAACGGTGCTGTGCGCTGTAGGCGTATTTTTTGTGAATGGCAACCCTTTTGACCTGCTTATTATGGTCATAGCGGGCATTATTGGCTTTATCTTTAGGCGTCAGGGCTTCCCAATGGCACCTTTAGTTATTGGTATGGTTTTAGGCCCCACACTTGAAATGAGTTTAAGGCAAGGTCTTATTTTGACTGATGGCCAGTTCGGTGCCTTTTTTATCGGTCACCCCATTGCGCTCGTACTCACGAGCATCGCTTGTATAGCCCTGCTTTGGAAGCCGTTAAAGCTGTTGTTTTCCAAGCGTTAATCAGGTAGGTATTGTTTACGCCAACTTTCGCTGTCGATCGTGCTCTTATTGAGCTGTCTATTCATTCCATTTAGATCATTGAGATTGAAGTCTGATTGTCATGAAGAATCCAGCGGGCTGCTTTCTCGGCAATCATCAGTGTTGGGGCATTGGTATTGCCGCTGGTGATAGCGGGCATGACACTGGCATCAACGACTCGCAAGCCGGCCACACCATGAACCCTTAGATGCGGGTCAACTACCGCTGAGGCATCGTCTACACGGCCCATTTTTGCGGTGCCGACTGGGTGAAAAATGGTGCTCGCAATATCACCCGCCAACTTCGCTAAGGCTTCGTCAGACTGGTGTTCAACACCAGGTTTCCATTCCGTTGGAGCGTATGCTGACAATGCCGGTTGACTCACAATCTCTCGAACTTGGCGCAAGCTTTGTGCAGCAACTAAGCGATCAGCGTCCGTACTAAGATAATTTGGAGCAATGCTCGGGGCAACACTGGCTTGATTGCTGGTGATTTTGACGCTACCGCGACTGGTTGGGTTTAGGTTGCAAACACTTGCTGTAAACGCTGGAAACGGGTGCAAAGGCTCACCGAATGCTTCTAAGCTTAGCGGTTGAACGTGATATTCTAAATTTGAATAAGGTTGTGCTGGGTCAGATTTGGTAAAAGCACCCAATTGGCTCGGTGACATACTCATGGGGCCAGATCGTTTCAGTAAGTACTCTAAACCGATTTTGGCTTTGCCCAAAAGGCTGTTACTTAAGACATTAAGTGTGGTCACGCCTTGTACTTTAAACACGGCGCGAATTTGAAGATGATCTTGTAAGTTTTGACCCACGGCAGGCTGATCTTTCACCACATCAATACCTAAGTGTTTTAAATGCGTGCCATCGCCAATGCCCGAGAGTTGCAGAATTTGCGGTGAGCCAATTGCACCAGCGCTGAGTATGACCTCGGCTGCGGCCTGCACGTCAAGTGATTGCCCTTGACGTATGACTTTTGCGCCTGTGCAACGGGGTTGGCCATTGTCGGGCTTGAAAGTTAGCTTTTCAACATGAGCCTCTGTCCAAATGACAAGGTTTGAACGAGATTTAATGGGCCTTAAAAAGGCTTTTGAAGTGTTCCATCGCCAACCTGATTTTTGATTCACTTCAAAATAACCTACGCCGGTATTGTCACCCGTATTAAAGTCTTCAGTACGCGGAATACCCGCTTGCACAGCCGCATCAGCAAAGGCTTCTAAAATATTCCAACTAAGGCGTTGCTTTTCAACCCGCCACTCGCCCCCATGGCCGTGCAAGGCTTTAAATTCTGATGGTACGTGAGCATTTTGGTCTAAACGGTGATGATCTTCATGCTTAATAAAGTCGGGTAATGAGTTTGCCCAATTCCATTCGGGTTCACTGGTTGACTGAGCCCAACCGTCGTAATCACGGGCTTGACCTCGCATGTAAATCATGCCATTGATACTCGAACAGCCCCCTAATGTTTTACCTCGTGGGTACCTTAAACGGCGGCCATTCAGGCCTGCGTCGGGTTCGGTTTGATACAACCAATCCGTGCGGGGGTTACCAATGCAATAAAGGTAACCCACGGGGATGTGGATCCAGGGGTAGTTATCTTTTTTGCCTGCCTCGATTAACAACACACGGTGCCGAGGGTTAGCACTGAGACGATTAGCCAGCAGACAACCTGAGCTACCCGCACCAATGATGATGTAATCAAATTGCAAGCTGTTCATGGCTACCCCCTGCGTTGCATGTTTTTTTGAAGCGTTTGTTATTTGGCAACGGGCATGGTGAACTCAGCGCCTTTGGCAATGCTCTCAGGCCAACGTTGCATGACTGACTTTTGCTTGGTGTAGAAGCGCACACCTTCCTCACCGTAGGCATGCATATCACCGAACAGACTCTTCTTCCAGCCACCAAAGCCGTGCCATGCCATGGGTACCGGAATCGGTACATTGACGCCCACCATACCCACCTGAACGTGCCTTGAGAACTCGCGTGCAGTGTGGCCGTCTTGGGTAAAGATGCTCACGCCATTGCCGAACTCGTGTGCGTTGATGAGGTTTAACCCTTCAGCAAAATCTTTGACACGCATGCATGAGAGCACGGGGCCAAAGATTTCTTCTTTGTAAATCTTCATCTCAGCCGTGACGTGGTCAAACAGACTGCCACCCATAAAGAAGCCCTGCTCGTGACCCTCAACCTTCAAGCCTCGGCCATCCACTAATAGCTGGGCACCTTCGGCCACGCCTGAGGCGATGTAGCCTTCAATGCGCTGGTGTGCTGCGGCGGTGACAATGGGGCCCATTTCCGCATCCAGCTCGAGGCCGTTTTTAACTTTTAGGGTTTCAAGACGTTTGGTCAACATCGGTACCAAACGCTCACCGACATCGCCCACTAGCGTGGCCACAGAAATCGCCATACAACGCTCCCCTGCAGAACCAAAGGCCGCACCCATGAGTGCGTCGGCTGCTTTGTCTAAATCAGCGTCGGGCATGACCAACATGTGGTTCTTGGCACCCCCCAGTGCTTGCACGCGCTTACCGTGACGGGCACCGACTTCGTAAATGTAGTTAGCAATCGGGGTTGAGCCCACAAACGAGATGGCTTTGACATCAGGGTGCTCAAGTAAGGCATCAACGGCCACTTTGTCGCCCTGCACCACGTTAAAGACGCCATCTGGGAAGCCCGCCTGTTTCATCAGGTCAGCCATCATCAAAGAAGGGGTGGGGTCAGTCGGTGAGGGTTTGAGTACAAAAGTGTTACCCGCTGCAATGGCGACCGGGAACATCCACATGGGCACCATGACGGGGAAGTTAAAGGGGGTGACGCCTGCGACCACGCCTAAGGGTTGGCGCATGGTCCAGTTATCAATGTCGGTGGACACTTGCTCGGTGTAGTCGCCCTTGAGCAACTGCGGTATGCCGCATGCGAACTCAACAATATCAATGCCGCGTTCCACTTCGCCACGGGCGTCGGTGAAGACTTTGCCGTGCTCGAGAGTAATGGCACGCGCCAAGGCATCTTTGTGTTCGTTTAACAATGCCAGAAAGCGAAACATATGACGGGCACGACGAATCGGGGGCATGGCTGACCAGGCTGGAAAAGCCGCTTGAGCGGCAGCCACCGCTTGGGCGACTTCTGCTGCGCTGGCCAAGTCTACTTGGCTGCTAACAGACCCTTGTGCCGGGTTGAACACATCTTGCGTACGACCGCTTTGGCCTGTAACGATGTTGCCATGAATGTAGTGACCAATATTAGTAATGCTCATGATAATTTTCCTGTCAATAAGTATTGAAAACATGATTTTTATTCTTAATAACTGAATTTTAGGGTTGTTTAATTTGATAATCCAATCAATAATTCATGCAGTGATATAAGATTTGGAAATAATGTGAGCCTACCTTTAGACGTCAAAACCCTGCAGTGTTTCGTTGCCGTCGCAGAACTGGGCAACGTCACGCGAGCCGCCAACGTCCTATTTATGACCCAACCGGCGCTCAGCTTAAGGCTCAAACAATTAAGTGAACGATTTGACTTGGTTTTGTTTAAAAGAACATCTAGGGGCCTAGACTTAACGGAAGATGGGCTAGCATTATTAGTAAGGGCTCGCAACGTGATGGTCAGTTTGACTGAAATGGAATTGACTGCACAACAGCTACATCATCAAATTAGGGGGGGCTTACGTATTGGCACCATTATTGACCCTGAGTTCATTCGACTGGGCGCATTTTTACGAGGTTTGGTGCAGGTTGCCCCGCTGTTAGAAAAAGAATTACGCCATGGCATGAGCGGTACAGTCGCCGATTGGGTGATGCGAAATGAAGTTGATGCGGGGTTCTTTCTAGGCAATTTAGAGCAAGATCAAACTGCCGAACAAAGCTTATATCAAAAACCATTGGCTGAATTTGTTTATCGTGTTGTTGCACCCCCAGGCTGGGAAAAGCAAGTGCTAGACAAAGATTGGAACGCTTTAGCCAAGCTACCCTGGATAGGTACCGCCGAAGCATCGGTACATTTTCGCTTATTAAAGAGTGTGTTTAGTGAACGTTCAGTGATGCCAAAATTTGTCGCTAAAGTTGACCAAGAAAGCTCAATGTTAGCGATGGCACGTTCTGGAGTGGGTTTAAGTTTATGTCGTGACTCGGTGGCACTTCAAGAAAGGCAGCGCCATGGGCTCGTGATAAATAATCGCGTCAGTTTAGACTGCACGCTGAGCTTCATCTGCCTGAAATCAAGAACAAACGAAGCACCCATTGCCTG
>CALBMZ010000101.1 GCA_937896225.1 uncultured Alcaligenaceae bacterium
TTATTTTCAACATTTTCAAAACTATTTTGTTTTTTTTTATTTGAAAAATTTCAACACAATTTCAAAATATTTAAGAAATTAACCATCACCAATCTGATTGCGTAGAAGTTCAGATGATGATGACTCATGTTCGGGCAAACACCCCTAGGTATTTACTTACTGCGCCACCAGTTTGGCCACAATAAAAAACGCCCGACTTGACGCATCAAAAGGGGCGTTTTGTTGGGCACGACATAATTTAAGTGAATCTTTAAATTATGCGTGCCACAAGGCCATACGATTACTCAGCAGCAGGTGTGCTATCTGCTGGGGCTGTTGGTGCAGCTGGTGCTGGAGCGACTGCTGGGCCACCCTGCTCTTCAATGCCACCAATCGCTTTAACTGACAAACGTAAACGGCCTTTATCATCAGCTTCGATGATTTTGACGCGAACATGCTGACCCACTTTCAATACGTCATTAATATTGGCAATGCGATAGTTTGCAATTTCTGAGATATGCAACAAACCATCTCGACCCGGCAAGACTTGAACAATAGCACCAAAATCAAGCAAACGTAACACGCTACCTTCGTAGACTTGACCCACTTCAACATCGGCGGTCAATTCTGTAATGCGACGTTGGGCCTCGTGGGCTTTATCGAGGTCAGCGCTTGAAATAACAATGGTGCCATCATCTGAAATATCGATGTGGGTACCGGTTTCTTCAGTCAAGGCACGAATGGTTGCACCACCCTTGCCAATCACATCACGAATTTTTTCAGGGTTAATTTTCATTGACAACATGCGGGGAGCAAAAGTTGACAGCTCTTGACGAGAACCATCGATTGAATCGCGCATGATACCTAGAATATGCAAACGGCCTTCGCGAGCTTGTGCCAATGCGACCTGCATGATTTCTTTGGTAATACCTTGAATTTTGATGTCCATTTGTAAAGCAGTGATACCGTTTTCGGTACCAGCCACTTTGAAGTCCATGTCGCCCAAGTGATCTTCATCACCCAAAATGTCAGTTAGGACTGCAAATTTTCCGTCTTGCAAAATCAAGCCCATGGCAACACCCGCGACGTGATCTTTAACGGGTACGCCTGCGTCCATCATGGCTAAGGCGCCACCACAAACAGAGGCCATTGATGATGAACCGTTTGATTCAGTAATTTCAGACACCAAACGAATGGTGTACTGGAAATCTTTGTGGTCTGGCAACAAAGGCACCAATGAACGCTTAGCCAAACGACCATGACCGATTTCTCGACGCTTAGGGGCACCAAAACGACCCGTTTCGCCTGTGGCAAAAGGAGGCATGTTGTAGTGCATTAAGAAACGATCGCGATACTCGCCGGTGATGGCATCAATGATTTGCTCGTCTTGCTTGGTACCTAAGGTGGCAACGACCAAGGCTTGCGTTTCACCACGAGTGAACAGGGCACTGCCGTGCGCACGAGGTAAAACACCTAAGCGAATACTAATGGGGCGAACCGTACGGGTGTCGCGACCATCAATACGGGGCTCACCACTTAAGATTTGGTGACGAACAATGGCTGACTCAAGGTCAAATAGAACGTTTTCAACTGTGACTTTATCAACTGCAGGCTGCGCATTTTGAACCGCTTGTTCAGCTAATTTAGCTTGCACATCGGCGTAAACCGCACGCAACTTTGTGGTGCGCTCTTGCTTTTCGCGAGTTTGGTAGGCTACGGCCAAACCCTCTTGCGCCAAAGCTTTAACTGAAGCAATAAATTGCTCGTCACGGGCGGCAGGTTGCCAGTTCCACTCAGGTTTACCGGCATCACGCACTAAATCGTTGATAGCATCGATAGCGACTTGCATTTGGGTATGACCAAACACCACGCCACCTAACATGACTTCTTCAGACAACTGAAGGGCTTCAGACTCGACCATAAGCACGGCGGCTTGGGTGCCAGCAACGACTAGATTCATTTTAGAATCAAGCAATTGTGTTGCGGTTGGGCTTAAAACGTATTCATCGTTAATGTAAGCGACGCGTGCAGCACCCACAGGGCCGTTAAAGGGTATACCTGAAATGGCCATAGCGGCCGAGGCACCAATCATGGCGGGCATGTCTGGGTCGATTTCAGGGTTAACTGACAAGACGTGAATAATGACTTGAACTTCGTTATAAAAACCTTCAGGGAATAACGGACGTAATGGGCGATCGATTAGACGTGAGGTTAAGATTTCTTTTTCAGTTTGACGGCCTTCGCGCTTGAAAAAGCCACCTGGAATACGACCGGCAGCATAAGATTTTTCAACGTAATCGACAGTCAATGGGAAAAAGTCTTGACCCGCTTTAGCCGTACGTGCGCCAACTACTGTCGCCAAAATGACGGTGTCTTCAATTGACACCACCACAGCGCCAGATGCTTGGCGTGATATTTCACCCGTTTCAAGGGTGACGGTATGTTGACCGTATTGAAATGATT
This sequence comes from uncultured Alcaligenaceae bacterium, assembly GCA_937896225.1. Taxonomy (GTDB): domain Bacteria; phylum Pseudomonadota; class Gammaproteobacteria; order Burkholderiales; family Burkholderiaceae_B; genus Algicoccus. Next base: position 2,443 of record CALBMZ010000101.1, read on the forward strand.
TGGTGACTTTGTTAAACATAAAACAATGTTCCTGTTAAATGAAAAACCGTGCCTAACATGACAGATTGTCAAGCATGGCACGGTTTATCGTGATACTAAGACCCCGTGTATAAAATACGCTGAGGAAGGCCGAGCCAATTACTTACGCAGACCGAGGGTTTCAATCAATGCGCGGTAGGCGTTTGGGTTACGACTTTTAAGGTAATCAAGCAATTTACGGCGACGGCTAACCATACGCAACAAACCGCGACGTGAGTGATGATCTTTCATATGAGCTTTAAAATGCCCAGCCAATTCGTTGATGCGTGCGGTAAGTAACGCAACTTGCACTTCTGGTGAACCGGTATCGCCTTGAGCGCGCTGAAATTTTGAAACAATTTCTGCTTTATTAATATCGACAACTGACATACGTATAGACCTCTGTGAACATGCGCCAAGGCTGAGGTGCCCAAGCGTGAAGGATGAAAAACATAATATCTTGGAACTAACTATGGCATTATAGCGTAATAGTACTTAGGTTAAAGTGAATTTTAACTTTAATAGCGCTGTGCATCATGTCATCAATTTGTCTTGTAAGCAGTGTGTTGCTGCCTTTTAAACCTTATCGAGCCATGAATTCAGTCTTTAATTTAATGATTCTCAACGCTAAAGCGACCAAACTGAACTGAACTGAACTTAAGTTAATTAAATGAGTCTTTACTTTATTGCTTGTCAGTCTGAACACGATTTTTCCATTCTTTCAAGCACCCATTGCGCGTTAAAAACTTAAAAAAAGGAAACCTTTAGTATGTTTACGAAATTGAAGCTTGGCCTAAGCGCCGCCTGTCTGTTGACCCTAGCTGGGTGTGCACAAATTACAAGCGTGCCCCCTGGCACTTCGCTTAAAGTTGTCGAAAAACAATTTGGCAACCCTGCTGTAACGTGTCATGGCCCAAATGGCACCTTGCGAGCCGTTTGGTCACAAATGCCTGACGGTGAATTAGCTTGGGCCACCACCGTTGATGCAAAAGACAAAGTGGGCACGTTCACTCAAATTATGTCTGTCAAAGCATTCGATGTACTTAAGACTGGCACTTGGCCGTCTAGCCAAGTGCGTTGCGAATTTGGGCCTCCTGCTGCTGTACGTACATTTTCAGATAAGCCCAATCAATCTGTATGGGAGTACCGTTTCTTAGACGAAACCGACAACTACATGATGATTTTTGTTAACTTTGAAACGGCTACCAACACAGTATTAAGTTTCTCAGTAGGCCCTGACCCAGAGTTGAATGTTCACTTTAACGGCAAATAATTACCGAGGCCTTTCCAAAACTCACGATCATCTTGTGTAATGAGTAAGCAAATGTTAAAGGTCAGTCAATGCAAATAATCAGTTATTTAAAACCCGCTCTGACGGCCCTCTTTATTCTTGGGCTGTCAGGTTGTACAGTCATGACTGACATCAAACCTGGTACACCTTTAGCTGAAGTAGAAAAACAGTTTGGCAAACCCACTACCACCTGTCAACTATCAGGCGGTGGGCAACGCATGGTTTGGTCACAACAACCGTCTGGCCAGTATGCCTGGGCCACTGATGTTGATGCAGCGGGTCGTGTTGGGTCTGTTGATCAAATACTTGATGATCGTGAATTTAATAAACTCAGTGAAGGGGTATGGACGCCTGAGCGCGTTCGGTGCCAATTTGGTCCACCGGAAAACATATCTAAAGTTGGGTTAGAAAACGATGTGAAAGTTGTTTGGTCATATCGTTATCGACAGCAGAACACCTGGTACATGTTGATGTACGTATTTTTCGATGCCGATGGCAAAAAGGTCATTCAGCATTACCCTGGGCCAGACCCTTGGTATTTAGGCAATGATGGCAGTAATCGTCGTTAAACCCTAACGCCTGCCTCAAGTCATATCACGTGTTTTAGCTTTCTGCTTCTGTTTTTGCTTCAGCTTTCAAATGCCTAGCTTTGCGTGCCCTTAAATACCACATAACCCAGCCAGACAAACCGTATGCGATAAAAAGTATAAACAATACAACGGGGGGGTCGCTTGATATAAAAACAAAAGTGCCCACTACCACCAACATGGCCCAAAACGGAACGCTACGACTCAAAGCAAAGCTTTTGCCGCTGTAAAATGGCAGATTAGTCACCATGGCAATGCCTGCGTAGAGGGTGAGGGTGAACATGGTCCAACTCAACACGGCTGGGTCGATGCTTAAACGGTTATCTTGTACCAACCACACAAAGCCTGCCACCAATGCAGCGGCGGCGGGGCTGGGCAAGCCTTGAAAGAATCGTTTATCAACGACTGCAATGTTGGTATTGAAGCGCGCCAAACGTAACGCTGCACCGGCCACATACACAAACGCTGCCAACCAACCCCAACGACCCAAGTCAATCATTGCAAACTGATACGCCACCAAAGCTGGTGCGACACCAAATGAGGTCATGTCTGACAACGAGTCGTATTGCTCACCAAAAGCTGAAGTGGTGTTGGTTAAACGCGCGACCCGCCCATCCATACCGTCAAGCACCATGGCCACAAAGATGGCAATGGCCGCCAATTCAAATTTTCCACCCATGGCTTGAACAACTGCAAAAAAACCCGCGAATAATGCAGCGGTCGTAAAAGCATTCGGCAGCAAATAAATGCCACGATTTCTTTGCTCAGGGTCGCGATTTAAAGGATTAGCCATATTTGCAATTTTAAATGCCTAGTCGAATGGAACTACTTTAAAAGTTCTAGGTTAATTTAAGACATCTTACTCGGATTGAGAAACCTGCTCGGGTAACTCTGCTAAAACAGTACTGGTTGCACTAACTTTGTCACCAATTGCGACGCGTGGGCGAGACCCTAATGGCAAATAAACGTCTACTCGTGAACCAAAGCGAATAAAACCATAACGTTGGCCTCGAGCCAAAGACTGACCCACTTTTGAGTAACATAAAATACGTTTAGCCACGAGACCTGCAACTTGAACCGCTGTCACGGTATCACCACGTGCCGTTTTTAACACCATAGCATTGCGTTCATTTTCAAGTGAAGCTTTGTCGAGCGATGCGTTAAAGAATTTACCAGGGAAATACTCAATGTGCTGCACCGTACCGTCGACGGGTGAGCGGTTACTGTGCACATTAAACACATTCATGAAAACACTGATTTTTAGAGCACGTCGCTTAGCATATGGATCATCGACTTCAGCGACCACAACAATGCGACCATCTGCTGGGCTGATAACCGCTAGTGGGACTGAACTGCCTTGACGCTGAGGGTCGCGAAAAAACTGCAATACAAATATTGCGATGACCCAAAATAAAATGGACCAAGCTATAGAAAAGTAGGTGACAACTAGTGCAATGGCCACTGCAATTGCTAAAAATGGCCAGCCTTCTCGGGCAATGATGGGATGGGGGTAGTGTGGAGTTTGCATATAAGGCAGAGATTAACCTAAAAAAGCGCGCCCATGGGCGCGTTTTAGACTAAACCCAAATAGGGTTGGGAAACATACTAGATTTAACTTTATTTAAGATCAGTTTTTACTTTGATCAACCAATTTGTTTTTAGCAATCCAAGGCATCATGGCGCGCAACTGGCTGCCAACTTTCTCAATTTCTGAATTGGCATTGATGCGACGACGTGACATCAAAGTCGGTGCGCCAGCTTGATTTTCTAAAATGAAGCTCTTAGCGTATTCACCTGTTTGAATGTCAGTTAAACATTGGCGCATTGCAGCACGCGTCTCATCAGTCACAATTTTAGGGCCGGTGACGTACTCACCATACTCGGCGTTGTTTGAAATTGAATAATTCATGTTGGCAATACCGCCTTCATAAATCAAGTCAACAATCAATTTTAATTCGTGTAAGCACTCGAAGTAAGCCATTTCAGGGGCGTAGCCACCTTCAACAAGGGTATCAAAGCCCGCTTTAATGAGCTCAACTGCACCGCCGCACAAAACTGCCTGTTCACCAAATAAATCAGTTTCTGTTTCTTCACGGAAATTGGTTTCAATGATACCTGCACGGCCACTACCAATCGCTGAAGCGTACGATAAAGCCACATCGCGCGCAATGCCTGAATTGTCTTGGTGAATCGCTACTAGAGCGGGTACGCCCCCCCCTTGCGAATAGGTGCCACGTACAGTATGACCTGGCGCCTTAGGCGCAATCATGATGACGTCAATGTCAGCACGGGGTACGACTTGGCCGTAATGTACGTTAAAGCCATGCGCAAATGCCAATGCTGCACCCGCTTTGATGTTGGCATGTACGTGATCACGGTAAACCGCGCCAATGCTTTCGTCAGGCAACAACATCATTACTAGATCAGCGGCTTTAACTGCATCGTTGACTTCAGTGACTTTGAGGCCTGCGTTTTCAGCCTTTTTCCATGAGGCACCGTCTTTACGTAAACCAACGACGACATTCACACCTGACTCATGCAAATTCAATGCATGGGCGTGACCTTGTGAACCATAACCAATGATGGCAACTGTTTTGCCTTTAATGAGGGACAAGTCACAATCTTTATCATAAAAAACTTTCATGTAGGGCTCCAAATGAGTGTGTGCAACAACTAGGCTGCGAATCAAACAAGTTTATGTATTTAAATAACTCATTAAAAAATTGAACAAACAGTTCATTAATCTAAGCAGCTAAATAAAAATTAAAAAATTAAATTAAAAAATCATATGCGAAGAATGCGCTCACCACGGCCAATACCAGAAACCCCCGTTCGTACAGTTTCAAGTATGGCAGTGCGATCAAGCGCATCAATAAACGCTTGTGTTTTAGTTTGATCGCCCGTGAGTTCAATGGTGTAAGCTTTATCAGTGACATCGATGATACGACCACGGAAGATATCGGCTAAACGCTTAACTTCTTCTCGCTCTTTACCCACCGCACGCACTTTAATCAACATCAACTCACGCTCAATGTGTGGGCCTTCACTTAAGTCGACTATTTTAACGACTTCAATCAGACGATTAAGATGCTTGGTAATTTGCTCAATAACGCTGTCTGAACCAATTGTCGTTAAGGTTAAGCGTGACAAGGTAGGGTCTTCGGTCGGCGCCACGGTCAAGGTTTCGATGTTGTAAGCTCGTGCTGAGAACAAACCAACCACCCGAGACAATGCACCCGGTTCATTTTCTAATAAAACTGAAATAATATGTTTCATGTTGTTCACCTTACAAGTCTTCAGAGCCGAGCAGCATTTCAGTCAAACCTTTACCGGCTTTGACCATAGGCCACACGTTTTCTGATTGATCGGTGATGATGTCCATAAAAACAAGGCTGTCTTTCATGGCAAGGGCTTCACGCAAAGCGCCCTCAACATCGCTTGGTTTATCAATGCGCACGCCAACGTGACCATAGGCTTGAGCTAAGGCGACAAAATCGGGTAATGCGTCCATATACGATTCAGCGTAGCGTGAACCATAGTCAATTTCTTGCCACTGACGAACCATACCCAGATAACGATTATTTAAACAAATAATCTTAGGCGTTAGATTGTATTGTTTGCAGGTTGAAAGCTCTTGAATATTCATTTGAATCGAACCCTCACCCGTGATACAAGCAACAGTCGAATTTGGGTTAGCCATTTGCACGCCCATGGCATACGGCAAACCTACGCCCATGGTTCCCAAACCGCCAGAGTTGATCCAGCGACGTGGATGATTAAAACCATAATACTGGGCAGCCCACATTTGATGTTGACCCACGTCAGAGGTGATGAATGCATCACCTGTGGTGAGTTCGCACAACTTTTGAACCACGAACTGGGGCTTAATCAACGTGTCAGACAAAGCAAACTTCATGCACTCTTTGCCACGCCAAACGTTAACCTGTTTCCACCAGTCGGCCAGAGCGGTTTTATTCTGTACATGCTCGACTGACATGGCTTCATATTGAGCCATAAAGTCAGTTAACACGTCTTTGACATCACCCACAATCGGAATATCGACCTTAACGCGCTTAGATATAGAGGACGGGTCAATATCTATGTGAATAATTTTACGTGGATGTTGTGCAAAATGCTTGGGGTTTCCAATCACTCGGTCATCAAATCGCGCGCCAATAGCTATCAGCACATCACAATGTTGCATGGACATGTTGGCTTCGTACGTGCCATGCATGCCAGGCATACCGACAAACTGAGGGTCGTTTGGTGAAAAGGCACCTAAACCCATGAGTGTGTTGGTGCAAGGTGCGCCCACCAATTTGACTAACTTCGTTAATTCGGCTGACGCGTTTGACAAAATAACGCCACCGCCGCTGTAGATCATAGGTCGCTCAGCTTGCAACAACAACTGCACGGCTTTCTTAATTTGCCCTTGGTGACCTTTCACAACAGGCTGGTAAGAGCGCATCACAACGGGTTCACGGTTTGGCGCATATTTGGTACGCGCAAACGATACGTCTTTAGGAATATCAACTAAAACTGGGCCTGGTCTGCCGCTTTTAGCGATGTAAAACGCTTGGCGCATAGTTTCGGCTAAGTCTTTTACATCGCGCACTAAGAAATTATGTTTGACACAAGGACGCGTAATACCGACCGTATCGCACTCTTGAAAAGCATCTTGACCAATGGCGTGCAAAGGCACCTGGCCACTGATGATCACCATCGGTATGGAATCCATGTACGCGGTGGCAATACCTGTGACAGCATTGGTAACACCTGGGCCACTGGTGACCAAACAAACACCTACTTTTTCCGAAGAGCGAGAGTAAGCGTCAGCAGCATGCACGGCGGCTTGCTCGTGACGCACTAAGATGTGTTTGAATTTATTTTGCTTAAAAATTGCATCGTAAATGTACAGTACAGCACCACCTGGGTAGCCGAATACATGTTCGACGCCTTCTTCAGCAATACAGTTGACGACGATATCGGCGCCATTCATTTCAGTCATTATATTTCCTTTCATTACCGGTTTTTATCACGCTGGTTGCCTACAACTAACAGCTTGAAAAAGCTGCCTTTGTTAAGCTAAAGCAAACGTTCCATCTTCACACGCCCGGCGCTTTCCACCCCACAGGGGCCGGCCACCCGAACGCATCAACACTTCAGCGCTGCCTTACCAACCGATTTAACACGCGCCCACCATTGGGCACTCTGGATCGAAACGGAGTTATCGACCACACGTTTTTGACGGGGTCAACGACACATTTAACAGTCAAAGTACCAATCTTAGGTTCAAAACGGTCTTTCAACTACCCACCTTAGCCCAAGGTTTTGATGCATTGATGGTCGTTTAATGTAGTACTTTCCCGAGTTTCTTGCAAATCGTGATTAAATTTCGACTATGCGCATGCCCTTAAATATGTCGACTGTTCGACGCCTCATTTACAGCCACCACTTTTTAAGTGGTATTCGCCGTGGGGTTTGTGTTCTTTTTGCGTTTGGCCTCGTTACCTATGTCTTTAACGATACAGGCAGTGGCTTAATAGCCGGCTTGGGTGCCAGCTGCGTTGCACTGATAGATCAAACAGGGCATCTTAAGCGACGTATATTAGAAATGTTGTGGGGTGTCTTACTCGGTGGGTTAACTGTCGCACTAACCGGCTTTGCAACCCCCTACCCCGTGATTTTAATTGGGGTGGTGATTTTTCTATGCTTTGGTTTGTCGATGTTGCAAGCATTTGGGCCGCGTGGCGGGGTCATCAGCTTGGCCTGCCTGTTATTGATGACCATCACGATGCACACGCCGTTGAGCATCTTTCAAACGTTACTACATGTTTTGATAACTATGATTGGTGCGATTTTATATGTCGCCAGCTCACTGGTCGTTGGTCGCCTAACACAGGTGCAAGAAGAGGAACAAACCTTAACAGCAGCTTTACTAGCCACGTCCGACTATATTGAGCAACGCGGCCTCATGTACGACCCTGATACCGATGTTGACGAAGGCTACAACACCCTGATGCAGCGCCAATCAAAAATGATCGCTGGTCACCAAGCTGTTCGTGATGTTTTATTACCAAATATCAGTGAAAATAAACTCAATCGTTCAACAAAAAGAAAAATGACTTGGAACGTTTTTGTTGAAATGGTGGGTTTACTTGATTTGTTTTTAAGCACACAAAATGATTACAAGTTTATGCACCGAGATTTGGCAAAAAGCGACTCACTTATATTTATTCGTGATGCTTTATTTAAATATGCAAACGAAATAGAGCGTCTGGCAGTCATGGTAACCCGCGGCACACGCTTCACACATTTCACTCAAAATACGGGTGCCAAAGCTGAATTGAGAGCCCTTGATTATGAACTGGAAAAAATGCAAAGGCGTGGCTTTGACTTAACTCACCCAGAAACCTTTAGCATTTGCACGAGGGTGCTAAAAAGGCTTAAAAGTATTCAGCGTGCGCTGCTACGAATGCGTCAACAAGTCGGAACGGATCGATCTTTAGCCGTACTCGAGGCCAAGCATTTGCAGCACCTTCCCCCTGAAATGCTGACCCACCACGAATATCGATTGGCTTTAATTATCGACAATTTACGTTGGTCCTCATCTGTTTTTCGTTTCGCGTTGCGTTTGAGTACTGCCTTAGGGGTGGGTATGCTTGTGGCAATAGCTTTTCCAATTTTGCAATCGCATAGTTACTGGATGCTGATCACCATTATTGTCATCATGCGACCTTCATTTTCAACCACCAGCCAACGTAATAATGCTAGGTTGTTTGGCACGGTTGCGGGTTGTGGCATGACATTTTTGATTTTATCGTTTACACAAGACCCTGTTTTATTGACAGTAGCCTTGGTCTCTTGTTTGATCATTGGGTCAGCCTTGACCTTATTAAACTATTTAACTTCATCCTTTTTTACAACCATTGCTGTTTTACTCGCGCTTCAATTTTTAATACTTGATTCGTATCAATTAGCGGGCGACCGTGCCATTGAAACTGTTGTAGGCTCAATGGTAGCGTTTGGTTGCAGTTATCTTTACCCTTGGTGGGAGGCCAGATCTATTTCCCGATTTGCACAAGCCGCCCGTGAAGCCAATGCACAATATTTAATAGGGGTAACAGAATGGTTGAAAAATCATCGCGTTTTTTCAACCCCCCCAACTTCTGACAGTCATTTAGCAGACATACCACAAGATGATTTAAGTTGGCATCTTGGTCGAAAAAATGTTTACTTAGCCTTGAGCAACTTTACTGACTCACTACAACGCATGATGCTAGAACCCAAAGCAAAGCAAATACACGTTGCAGAATTTAATCATTTGTTGATACAAAACCATACATTAGTTTCACGCACATCCATTATTATTGAAACTTTATTTCCATTGAATCATGTGCCGCTTCGACTTGTTGGGTACTTAGAAAGCATGGCACTGGCCATTCAAAATAATGACTTAAGTTTGGCTCACTCTGAATTGCCTGAAGGTATTGGAACAGATATGAGTTTGCCTGACATAGAATATTTATTCACTCAACTGCGCACGACAATTGAACAAATTATTTTAGAAAGTCAATCTATTCATCAAAGTTAAATTCGCATTACAAAAATATATTGAACTAATTAAATGAATACAACCCATCCAGTACTTGTATATTAGTTTTATTATAAAAGCTTAATAAACTTTCTTTTAAGGTCATTTTTATGAAAATTGCAGATATTCGAGCCAACGCTTACTCGATGCCTTTTGTCAGCCCCTCTTTCCCTAAAGGGCCTTACCATTTTGTGAATCGAGAGTTTCTAATTATTTCTTACCGTACCGATATTGACGCCTTGCGTGCAATGGTGCCCGAACCCTTAACCGTGGTTGACCCCATTGTAAACTTTGAATTCATTCGTATGCCTGACTCATCGGGTTTTGGCGACTACACAGAGTCTGGTCAGGTTATTGCCGTGGTTGACGAGCAAGGGCGTCATGGTGGTTACACCCACATGATGTATCTTGACGACGAATCACCGATTGCGGGTGGTCGTGAGCTGTGGGGCTTCCCTAAAAAATTAGCATCACCCAAACTGGAAGTCGCCTCTGATACGTTATTGGGCACACTGAATTACGGCCCGATTCGCATTGCAAACGGCTCAATGGGCTACAAATATGAAGCCCTTGATTGCAAAGCTGAACAAGAAAAAATGGCTGCATCGCCAAACTATTTGTTAAAAATCATTCCACACGTTGATGGCAAACCACGTATTTGTGAATTGGTTCGCTACTACGTGCAAAACGTTACCGTTAAAGGCGCCTGGACTGGCCCTGCACGTCTTGAATTATTTCACCACGCCTTGGCACCCATTGCCGATTTGCCCGTACTTGAAATTGTGGGCGCTAAGCACTTAGTTTGCGATTTGTCTCTTGGCTTAGGCGAAGTGGCATTTGATTATTTGAAAGCTTAATTATTATCTACGTAATTTAAAGAATGACTCAAACTACGTTAATGCTTGATCGTTAAGACGTGAGTTTCAACGTGTGAATGTTGATAGGTTAATTTTTAAAAAGCTTTTTTTAATTATAAAGTCATCGTTCAAAGGGGCATGTTAATCGTTTGATCAACATGCCCCTTCCAACTCTACAAATAGACTGAATGAATTTCTTTTAAAGTGCAGCTTTAGTCGCTACTTTAGTCGCTGTATTGGCAACTTTTTTAGCAGCAGGTTTAGAGGCTGGTTTTGCAGCTATTGATTTTAGCGTTGCTGGCTTTGGTGTTGCTGGCTTTGGTGTTGCTGGCTTTGGCGTTGCTGGCTTTGGCGTTGCTGGCTTTGGCGTTGCTGGCTTTGGCGTTGCAGGCTTTGGTGTTGCTGGCTTTGGCGTTGCTGGCTTTGGCGTTGCAGGCTTTGCATCTACTTTACTGACAGTT
>CALBMZ010000102.1 GCA_937896225.1 uncultured Alcaligenaceae bacterium
TATCTGTGCAGTTTTTAATGATGAATAATGACTTTGAATGATAACTTTGAATGATGACTTGCAAGAGATCAGTCATGATAACGCTTACTTTTCAATTGCCTTCAATCACGTCTATTAGGCAATCCAGTACTTCACTGATGAACAGCGCTGGAGCTTTTTACGGTTGCGGTCAGGCGTAACCTTCAGCTCATTGCCATTAATATCCAAACACACACTAGCCTTCATCGAGGCCATTTTGCTGAGCATAAACGGATGGAATGGTCATGATAAGTGAACCACCTGATTTGTTAAGGTAAACATCTCTTCAAGAAACCGGACAACTATCGTGACAGAAGGGGGAACGGCATCAACATGCAAGTGGCAATGTCAACTTCCCAGATGGATAAGTGACACCCGGTTTGAAACATCCGACCATTGACAACTCTGCATTTACGTATTCACCATTGACCAGATACTCCAGATGCACATGGGGCCGCGCTGGTGTAACCCGGTTGCCCGGACCGCTCCAGCCAGTGTTGCCGTTTTCGCCGATTTTCCCGCCGCGCTTAACCACTTGTCCCACTTTGACTGTGTACTCATTCAAGTGACCATAGGTAGAAACTCGACCGTTGCTGTGCCTGATAGAGATGTAGTTACCATTCCCGTTGGGCAACTGGGACAAGCTCACTGCAGCGATAACTTCGCCATCATCAACGGCTAGAACCGGCGCAGAAAATCCATCGTAGTAGTCAACTGCAAGGTGTCTTAGATGTGAATTGGGAAAAGGTTCTCCGAAGCCCATGCCTTTCATGGGCGTTGATACACACCCTGCCACCAAGATGCAAAACAGCGGGATGAATAGGCTTACGCTTCTATACATAGCTTGGGTCTCCTTGAAGAAAAGTTCAAATACTATGGCACTGGCTTGTCAGCGGAAGTATTTACCATGGGAGGGTGTACACGCTAGAGGTTAGGCCATCCTACTATTTTTTTAATTTACACTTCTTTTGCGGGGTCTTGGAGCTGTCTAGATCTGTGATAGTGCGCCATCGGCTACTGAGACCACTACCTGTGATGGTGGCCCTAAGTGTTGCAGGCAACTTGCCCTTTTCTTCATCATCTCAAAGTCTGGAGCCTCCTCAAGACCCAGTGCGTTTAAACTGTCAATGCCGTGTGACTTAGTGTCAGATAAAACTTGAATTTTTGGGGTTCGATGAAAAGCAGCTATTTATTAGTCTTATTGGCACTAGCGAGTTCTGGGGTTGTTGTTGCACAACCATCACAACAATCGATAGACTTGGCAAAGACTGTGCCGATCGCCGATGTGCACATGCACACATACAAACGAAATGGTCCGCAAGCCAAAGAATTTTTAGAGCAGATGGATGTGAACGGTATTGTTTGGGGCGGTGCAGTCGGTGATTACCGTGAGGATGTTGCTCAACTTTTAGGCAAAAGATATATTCCAGCCGTTGGGCAGGCTGAGTTTATGCAGGTTTTTTTCAGTCAAGGTGAAGCTGGGTTGATCGATGAGAACCATCCGGTTTTTGTTCAGTTTTACGAGGAGGCTGATCGACTGCTTGCTGAGGGCAAAGCTAAAGGGTTCGGTGAGCTCCACACCGACAACCACAACAGTGGTCCTAAGAACATTCAGCGACATATTCGAACTGACAATCGAGTTATGCGGAGATTTTATGAAATTGCCAGCAAGCACGATGGTTTCGTCCAGATTCATTCACAGTTAGATGATGACTTTGTTGGCGATGTTTTGAGGTTGACCGCAGACTATCCGAAGGTTCTCACTGTCCTGTCTCATTGTTTGCCACTTTCAAGACCGAGTGACTTAGAGAATCTATTCAGTCAGCGCCCAAATCTTGTGTGCGAGCTCTCTGCGCAAGGGTATGTTCATAACAAGTTGGCAGGAATCAAAAGATTGCCAAGAGTACACACAGAAAATGGCATAAAAGATGGATGGAAGCGGTTGATTGAAAAATTCCCTGATCGTGTAATGGTCGGTACAGATGCTTGCTGTGGGTGGTTTGGCTCTTACAGCGATATGGTGAAAGAGATCAGAAATAATTTGCTTCCATCTTTAGAGCCAGAGGTGATGGAAAAAGTCGCTTACAAGAACGCGGTGCGACTCTTTCAATTGACACCTCCATGAGGCAGTATTTGCCATGGGAGGGCTTACTCGTTGGAGGTTATATCCTTAATCCCACAGTGTCGGGCCTCCTCAAAATCCGGGGCGATTCAGATAGTGATTTCAATTTGTTTCCGGCAAAAATGAAATTTCTTTATTTTGCCGGAAACACTGGCTTAGGACGTCACGCCGGTACGCACCGCAATTTGATGGGGCCTAGTCCGCAGGTCGCCGTCAAGAGGTAGATGCGCAAAGCCCTGCATAGTGCAGGGCTAGTGGCAGATCGAATCGCTACGTAGCAGATCCAAAGCTTGAGTTTTGGCAGCCCAACAGGGGTCACTTCGCTAACTTGCTGGGGTCAAAATTGGGTATTTCAGGTCATCGTGGCTGGTCATTTCAAATCATCGTGACCGTTGATTTCAATTAAACATACGCCCTTAAAGTAAACGGTTTTTTGAGGTGGGAAATGGTCATATTTATAAACTTTATAGTCACCGTGAGTTATTTCTACAGTTAAGATAAGCCCCATTTAATATACACAAATAACCATATAGATATAGTTTTATATTATTTTTAAATATATAGAAACGTCTTCATAATAGCTTCTATGTATAAATATGACCATATTGACCAAACACTAGTCGATCAAAGAGTGATCCAATTTCGCGATCAAGTTGCCAGGCGTATCAGTGGCACCTTGGCTGAAGATGAGTTCAAGCCTTTAAGGTTGCAAAATGGCTTGTACCTTCAGCGCCACGCCTATATGTTGCGTGTAGCCATACCTTATGGTTTGCTCAGTGCAAAACAATTACGCGTGTTAGCTGGAATTTCTGAAAAGTATGATCGTGGCTACGGGCACTTTACGACTCGTCAAAATATTCAATTTAATTGGGTCACGTTAGAGAGCACACCTGAAATTTTGGCTGAGTTAGCCAAAGTTGAAATGCATGCTATTCAAACCTCTGGAAACTGTATTCGAAATATCACGAGCGATGCTTTTGCCGGCGTCGCGGCAGATGAATATGTCGACACACGTCCAATTTGTGAGTTGCTGCGTCAATGGTCAACGAATCACCCAGAGTTTGCTCATTTACCTCGTAAATTTAAATTTGCAATTAATGGTGCAAAAGAAGATCGAACTGTTTTACTTTGCCATGATGTAGGTGTTGAGCTAAAGAAAAATAATTCAGGTGAGTTAATAGCGACCCTCTTTGCCGGGGGTGGTATGGGTCGTACCCCCATACTCGGCTCTTTAATTAAACAAGACTTACCGTGGCAATTTATACCCAGTTACCTAACAGCTTTGCTGAGGGTGTACAACCGCTTTGGTCGTCGAGACAACATATATAAAGCCCGAATCAAAATCTTAGTTAAAGCGTTGGGGCCAGAAGAATTTGCCCGCCAAGTTGAAGACGAGTGGGGCTATATAAAAAATGGTGATGATAACTTTACACAACATGAGTGGAATCGCGTCGCGCAGCACTTTACGCGCCCAGCATATCAATCTTTAACGCAACTCAGTGGTGAGCAATTAATTGCAAGTGCATCAGATGAAGATAAGAAAGGGTATACGCGTTGGCTAGAGCGTAACGTCAAACCGCATCAAGTGCCAGGCTATAGCAGTGTCGTTCTATCTTTAAAGCCCCACGGTACCGTTGCACCAGGCGATGCAACGGCTGCACAGATGATGGCTATTGCAGACTTAGCCGACCAATATAGTTTTGGCGAACTACGTGTCACACACGAACAAAACCTAGTGCTGGCCGATGTTGAACAAAATCAGTTATTCAATTTATGGCAAGCAGCCAAAAGACAATTTGTAGCACTGCCAAATATTGGTTTACTCACTGACATCATTGCTTGCCCTGGCGGTGATTTTTGCTCACTTGCAAACGCTAAATCATTACCTATTGCAAAAGCTGTTCAAGAGCATTTTGATAATCTTGATTATCTCTTTGATTTGGGCGATATTTCTCTCAACATTTCAGGTTGTATTAACTCGTGTGGCCATCACCATGTGGGAAATATTGGTGTGTTGGGCGTCGATAAAGACGGCGAAGAGTGGTATCAAATTACCTTGGGTGGCGAGCAGGGTAGTCAGGCTGCTATTGGCAAAGTCATTGGCCCATCATTTTATGCCGAGCAAATTCCTGAGGTGATCACGAGCATTGTGAATACTTATACTGAAAATAGACATGAGGGAGAATCTTTCATTCATTCTTATCGCCGAATCGGCCTCTTGCCATTCAAAGAGGCCGCCTATAAAAATGTCACTAAAAAATTTCAGGCTGACATTGCGTCGACAAAAGAGAGTGCATGATGAGCATTGAAAATAAAACACTCTTATTCCCCAGAGGGGGTGTACCAAATTTGGTTTCTAACGATTGGCAAATTTGGTCTGGGAAAAATGAACAGGCTGATATGCCAACCCTAACAATGAATTCGACAAAGGTATTACTGCCCTTTAGTATGTGGCTCACATATGCCGATACGCAGCACTTAGACTCTGCCCTTATGAGTCAGGCAAAACAGGGTCGCGTGGGTGTATGGTTCGCGCCCGATGATGATATTTTGAAACATGCGCAATGCATTGAGGCCGGTAAAGCGCTTTGGCCTGTTGTGGCCGCACACTTCCCCATTTTTAAAGATGGTAGAAGTTTTAGTACCGCTGCACTTTTGCGCAATCGTTTTAATTGGCAGAGTCAGGTGCGGGCGATTGGCGATGTTTTGATTGATCAACTCTTGCAAGGTGCGCGTGTTGGCTTTGATGCTTTTGACCTGCGTTCAGATCAAAATCTTGATATTGCATTGGGGCAGTTTGATCTCTTTTCTGTGGCTACTCAAAATTGTTGGCGCGAAAAACGCACACAATTAGCGGCCTGAATTTATGTCAAAAGAATACATGTCGAAATGTCGAGATAGCGACCCATCAACCTTGGGAAAGGTCTATTTGGTTGGGGCGGGGCCAGGTGCCGCAGACTTAATTACCGTACGGGGTGCTAAGCGCTTAGAAAAAGCAGATATTGTGTTTTATGACGCATTAGTCGAGCCTGAAATGTTGGCGCTTTGCCCTCAGGCGAAATTAGTTCCAGTTGGTAAACGCTGTGGCAAACTGTCTTCGGCTCAACAATTCATTAACAAACAATTGCTTGATGCAGCGCATCAACACAGCGTTGTGGTGCGCTTAAAGGGTGGCGACCCCATGCTTTTTGGCAGAGCTGACGAAGAGTTACATATTTTACGCCAAGCAGGTATTGAAGTCGAGGTGGTGCCCGGTATTACCGCTGCCCTCGCTGGAGCAGCTGCCATGGGTCAGTCGCTCAGCTTGCGTGGTGTGAGCAGAAGCGTGGCGTTTGTGACGTTGGCTCAGGGTGACGAGATAGCTGTCAAAGGTCAACCCATGAGCCACCCTAATGCCGACACACTGGTCTACTACATGGGGCGCAGAGATGCGGTCAAAATTGCTACACAATTAATTGATCAAGCAACAAATCACACACTCGACACAACAGTACACATTTTAGAAGCAGTCAGTACACCAAGAGAGCGGCGTTGGTCTAGTACGCTGGGTGCACTCGCACAGGGTCAGGCAGACGCTTGGTTTGATGGCAACTCGCCAGTATTGATTATGATTGGAAATGCTTTAAAAAATACAGAGCAATACCGCGAGCAATTAGATACACTTGACACCAAAGTCAACGATAGCTTGCAAGACGGCCTCATCTTCACCCACAGCAGGCGTTGTGCTTAGTTGTACGAGGGGATACTTTTTTTGGCAGGTATCTAACAAAACAGGAAAGTCATTTCGTAAATGACCCCCTTGACCAAAAAAAACAGGTACAACTGTGATGGAATCGACCCCTTTGGCGCACAGTGTTGCGATGGCTTCGTCAAGTGAGGGTTGCATCAGTTCTAAAAAAGCGAGTTCAACAGGTGTAGAAGCGTTTTGCGCAGCCCAAATCGATGCAAGACGATCAAAAGGCTCTCGCCAACGAATATCTCGTGCGCCATGCCCAAATAGAATAATTGCTTTCATAAATTGCTCTGTTTTTAAATTTGCATCATTCACGTCATATACATAAGCAAATGATGCTACGCATTATAAAAAAATAATACACCCAAAAAAATAAAGATATAGGTAATATCTTGTTTACTAAGTAGTGAGCTATTGTAAGCAATAGACACACTTATATTTTTTAGTTCATTTTTTTACAACTACATGACAAGGTCTGTAAATTTATTGGCCCTTTTTTCTACTACTCCAACCAAATAAAACCAACAAATAAAATAGAAATGATTACATAACATGCAAACGCGACCCACCTGTCAGTGATCAGCTTGTGAAGCCACCCCTTAATCGAAAATATAGCGCCAAACAGTGATCGAATTAATGGCGCCAGTTCAGCAAGGATGGGTATATGTGGCATGTATTATCGATGTGTTTGGCTCTCGTATCGTGGGCTGGCGTATGAGTAGTTAGATGAAGTCGGACTTTGTGTTCGATGCTTTAAAACAGACACTGAGGGACTCTGTTGATTTGCTGGCGTTGTGCTCATGCACCTGATATTTTGATGTCGCGCTTGTCTACAAAGTGCAACCGATTCACACACAGCTTGGGTTTAGTTTAAGAGATTAGAACCGTTAGAAATTAAAATTTTTAACTTGAGCAGTGCAATTTAGGTTGTAATGGTTAATAAATATAAGAAAAAAATATTGTGGGTTGCCTAAAACGCTATCTGTTCCCATGGTTCGAATAACCGAACGAGAATAGCTGATCGAGGATAACCGACATGAACAAGACTTACCGCATTATTTGGAATAAAGCCCGCAACTGCCTGATGGTTGTTGGAGAAAATGCGAAGTCTCAAGGCAAAGGTGCCGGCAATAAAAAAACCTTAGTCACTGCGGTCACTGCGGCCCTACTTGCCCTAAGCGGACCGAATGCATTAGCGGCAATGCTTGGTAATCCAATGGCTGCAGACATCCTCATCACCACGCCGACAACGGACCCAGTTAACCTAGATAACGGCCAAAGTATCTTTGTCGATGGGTCTGGTACAAACACCGGTAGCATTGTTGTGGGTGGCAGCGCAATTTCAATTTTAAACGGAACGTCTGCGGGTGCTATTACCAACTCGGGCTCGATCAGTGGTAGTCTTTACGGTATTTATGCATCCCAGTCCACCCTAACGGGCGGAATCACCAACTCAGGTTCGATCAGTGGTGCCGGTGTCGGGATTAAAGCACAAAACTCCACCCTCACGGGCGGCATCAACAATTCAGGCTTGATCAGCGTTAATGGTGTTGGGATTGGTGCATTCCAGTCCACCCTCACTGGCGGCATCAACAACTCAGGCTCGATCAGTGTTTTAGGTGTCGGGGTTGTTGCATCCTGGTCCAGCCTTGCGGGCGGCATCACCAACTCGGGTTCGATCAGAGGTGTCGGTGTCGGGATTAGTGCAAAAAACTCCACCCTCACGGGTGGCATCAACAACTCAGGCCTGATCTCTGGCACTAGCGTGGCGGGAATACTTCTGACGGGCTCTTCGCTTGATGGCGGCATCATCAACACAGGCACGATCAGTGGTGGCAATACCGGGATTAGTGCATACCAGTCCACCCTCACGGGCGGCATCAACAACTCAGGGTTGATCAGTGGTAGATATTCTGGGATTTATGCATCCATGTCCACCCTCACGGGCGGCATCATCAACTCAGGCACGATCAGTGAAGGGATTTATGCAAGCTCGTCCACCCTCGAGGGCGGCATCAACAACTCTGGCACGATCAGTAGTGGGTGGTCCGGGATTTATGCATACCAGTCCACCCTCACGGGCGGCATCAACAACTCAGGCACGATCAGTGGTGGGTGGTCCGGGATTTATGCATACCAGTCCACCCTCGAGGGCGGCATCACCAACTCAGGCTCGATCAGTGGTGGGATCGATGGCATTAGTGTTTATGCCTCAAACCTATCTGATGGCATCA
>CALBMZ010000103.1 GCA_937896225.1 uncultured Alcaligenaceae bacterium
ATTTAATTTTGATTGTAATCACGTCATCTTGAATCGTTAGTACGAACGCCCGTCCGGTCATTAAACCGCTAAACGGAAAATACATGACATATGAAATTTGGCTAACCATTTCGTGGTTGACGGTTAAGAAAAAAGTATCGTGGTTTTTGGTTTCATTTGGCCTTTGATGGCCCTTAAAAAGTTAAATAAGATGTGTATTCATTTATAGCAGGCATCAAAACAAGAAACATGTAGATAACTTCAACACTCAGGGATAGAATCGCACTACAACAACGATTTCTAACGGAGACTCTGCATGTTTAAGAATAAATGGGCGTTAGCCCTTGGTTTGGCCATAACCAGCTCAATGCTGACTTTTAACATCAGTGCATCTGCTGAACCCAACAAACCCGAGTGCATCGCACCTGCTAAGCCCGGCGGTGGGTTTGATTTAACCTGCCGTTTGGCACAAACTGCTTTAAAAGATAGTGGCGTACTCAAAGACCCTTTGCGTATTTCGTATATGCCAGGCGGCATTGGCGCAGTTGCCTACAACGCAATCGTGGCACAACGCCCTGATGAGGCTGGCACGATTGTTGCCTTTTCAGGTGGTTCATTGCTGAATTTAGCGCAAGGTAAATTTGGCAAGTACAACGCCTCTGATGTGCGTTGGCTTGCGGCGATTGGGGCAGACTTCGGCGTCATGATGGTTCGCGATGACTCTCCTTACACCTCAATTAAAGATGTGATGGCAGCTTTGAAAACTGACCCCAGCAAAGTTATCTTAGGTGCAGGTGGATCAGTGGGTAGTCAAGACTGGATGAAAGCAGCACTAACCGCTAAAGCTGCAGGCGTCGATTACAAAAAAATGCGCTTTGTGGCCTTTGAAGGGGGTGGCGAAGCTGTGACCGCTTTACGCGGGGGCTTTATTCAAGTCTATACAGGCGACGCAGCCGAAGCAGCAACCATGATTGCAGGTGGCGCGCCCATTCGCGTATTAGCCATCTACAGTGACAATCGTTTACCTGGCAAACTATCTGCCGTACCCACAGCTAAAGAACAAGGTTTTGATATTCAATGGCCAATCATTCGTGGGTTTTATATGGGCCCCAAGGTTAGCAACGCTGATTATGAGTGGTGGGTCAATGCTTTCAACAAAACCATGTCATCTTCAAACTATGCCGAATTGCGAACGAAACAAGGTTTGTTCCCATTTGATTTAACGGGTGCGAAGCTTGACGGTTACATCAAGCAACGGGTTCAAGCCTATACAGAGCTCGCCGACTCGTTTGGTTTAATTAAGAAGTAAAGCCAAGCTGTGCCATGAGACTATTTTCTCATGGCACATTTAGCAAAGCTAATTCCCCAAATTTTATGACTATTAAAAATAATGCTAAATGATCGATGGTTAGGGGTATGTGCAATTGGTTTTGCTGCATTTTTATTTTGGTTTGGCCGCGGTTTAGAAGCCCCTTTTGCATATGAACCGGTTGGGCCGCGTGCCTTTCCAATGTTATTGGCAGCCATCATTTGTCTGTGTGGACTGATATTACTCATTAAGGGTGGCTCACCTGTGGCGCCCAACTCACCGAGCGCTAATTTTAGAATTTTGTTGATGGTTGCCATTATTGCGGCCTACGGCATGTTGTTTCAACTGCTGGGTTTTATGATTGCAACAGCCCTCATGACAGCGTGCGT
>CALBMZ010000104.1 GCA_937896225.1 uncultured Alcaligenaceae bacterium
ACTAGGTGCCCCCGACTAGGTGCCCCCGGCTAGGTGCCCCCGACTAGGCAGGGGCGTCACTCACTGTGCTTCTTGTGTAGGTGTGGCGCGGAGGCCTTATCACCCGAGGTCATATAGCGCTGCTCTGTGCCGGAGCGAGTAACATTTTCATAAACACCATTATCTCGCTTAACCAACTTGGTAAATCCTAGGTTTTTCAAGCCGCTGTTACCGATTGGCGTATTCGCCATCGGGGCACGAGTAATGATTCGACTGACCAACTCTGACTTGTCAACGGCGCCCAAGGCATGACCACTATTGGCACAAACTTCTCCCCAGGTTTGCAGCTTTTGACTCATAGGGTGAGTCACCTCAACGACTTCGCCGTTGGCGTCACAAAAATAGTCGTAGCGTGGCATGACTGTCTCCTAAGCCGCTGCGCCACCGATTCATCCATGAATCGGTGTATGTTGAGCTTCTACCTTCTAGCTTTCACCTTCAATTGGCGACTCTAACGACCCACCAGACTACGGGAAATCAACTCTTTCATAATTTCTGATGTGCCGCCGTAAATACGTTGAATGCGGGCATCAACATAGGCTCTAGAAATTTTATACTCGCGCATATAGCCATAGCCGCCAAAGAGTTGTACGCACCTGTCAGCTACGCGACCTTGCATCTCACTGGCAGCCAATTTACACATGGAAGCCTCGGCAGGAGTCAATTCACCATTGATATAGCGGGCAACATACTTCTCCGCCAAGGCTTTATTCAACTCAATTTCGGTCTTCATGTCAGCCAACACATAGCGTGTATTTTGAAAACGTGAGATTGGCTCCCCGAAGGCCTTACGCTCTAGCGTATACTCAATCGTCGAGTCCAGCATACCTTCCGCCGCAGCCACACAGCCAACACCCAGAATCAATCGCTCTCGCGGTAACTCGTTCATCAGATTTGCAAAGCCTTTACCTTCACCACCGAGTATCTGGTCGGCTGGTACGCGCATATCCTGGAAAAATAATTCGGAGGTATCACCGGAATGCAGGCCCATCTTCTCCAAATTCCGGCCGCGTTGAAAACCGGTCAATTGGGCATCAACAGTAAACAGTGTCATACCTCTGGCACCCTGGGTAGGGTCAGTCTTCACCGCCAAAACGATGACATCGCAATGTTGGCCATTGGTAATAAAGGTTTTCTGGCCGTTGACCACGTACTCATCACCGTCTTTCACGGCACTGGTCTTCATGCCTTGCAAGTCGCTGCCAGCACCGGGCTCTGTCATGCCGATGGCGCCAACACATTCACCACTGGCCATCTTTGGCAACCAATGGAGTTTTTGCTGCTCCGTGCCCAAATGCAAAATATAGGGCGCAACAATATCGGAATGCACGGATACCGCAGAAGCCAAGGCACCGTAGCCAAGCCGCGAAATTTCCTCAACAACGACGCAACTGAGCTCAAATGAGGCGTCGAAGCCACCGTATTCTGAGGGTAGGTCAACACACAAAAAACCATTCTCACCCAGTTTGTTCCAGAGCTCACGAGGCCATATTTCAGCCTTCTCCCATTTTTCGTAATCCGGCTCAACTTCGGCGTCTAAAAACTTGACCAAACTTTCCCGAAATAGGGCTTTCTCGGCGGAACTCAATTGCACGACTTCACTCACGGCATCAGCCTCTCTAGTTCAAATATTAAATAAAATTAACACTAATTGACGCGCATTCTAGGCGTTTGGCCTGCATAATTCGACCGTCAGAGGCGATTTAACCGCGTATCACCAAACAACCTCAGCAGCATTAGGATTTCAAGCGCGCAATAAGCTCAGTTTGTTCATCGTCGGCCATCGAGGGCACCTGGAAACCCGTGCGTTTGATGATACCGCCAAGGCGTGACTTCATCGCATCAATCACCTCCGTCGGCGTTCCAACGATGGCGATAGTATGCAGAATTTCATCGCTGATCAGCGCCGCCATCTCAGCCGGCTGACGACGTTTATTCAGTTGATTGAGCTCCATCTGTAGATCACCCCAGCCGTGAACCTCCAGCACTGGACGATAAGCTTCGGTTGAACCATAGAAGGCAATTCTATCTCGAGCGACATCAATCGCCCGCTGAATAGACGCTTCATCAACACCGGTCGCGATGATCGGCGCATAGTCCAACTCGAATTCATCCAAGGTTCGACCACTGCGTCGCAATCCTTCCTCGATGGCGGGCAACGTGACTTCACGAATATATTTTTCTGATGAAAATGGATGCATAATCATGCCATCGGCCACCTCAGCAGCGACACGAGTCATAAGCGGCCCAGTCGCCGACAAATTGATTCTGGGACGACCCGCCTGCAAATCTTCCGGGATGAATGTCGATGGCATCAAGTTGTGAGTGTAAAACTCACTCACGAAATCTAATCGCCGACCCTCATACCAGCAATCATAAATCGCGTGCATTGCCTCGATAAACTCGCGCATTTGCTGTGCCGCCTTGTGCCAGGGCATACTAAAACGACGCTCAATATGAGGTTTGACTTGCGAGCCAAGACCAAGCACCAGGCGACCACCTGAAAACGCATTCAGGTCATGAGCCAACATCGCCATCGTCATAGGATTGCGTGAAAATGCCACCGCAACCGAAGTCACTAAATCCACAGACTGCGAGTGCTCCGCCGCGAGCGTCAACGCCAGGAACGGATCATGGTTAAGCTCGGCAACCCGAACCCCATCGTACCCCATCGCCTCAAGGCGCTGGGTTTCCGCTGCCACGCCGCGCAATTTCCCGTTAATACTGGCATCCACTTTCATCGCTTGCTCCTGAGGTTTATGGCTAGGCAACCAGCCTAGCTTTCATCGCTAGCATGCCAGCATTGCGCTCAGGAATCTCAGCGCAGCACTCTAACAACAGGTATTTTTAGCGTAGAACGGATCATTCAGCAGATAATTCAACTATTTGTCGCCATAAGTCACTATTTCTTCGGCGAATAAGGGTAAAATACCTTGAAATCTGAGCAGAAAACCCCATTAATAGCGCCTGCACAATAGCACCCTACTTTTTGAACAACCCATCTGGAGAATTAAGTGGCACAACCCGCAATAACCTTGGACGTCTGGAAAGAACTCGCCATACACAATCAAATGTTGATTCATACTGTTACTGAAGCACTGTCTCTCGATCCAGACTGCGCCGATGAAGAACTCAAAGCTGCATTGGATGCTGGCGTCAAACGGATACAAGATGCGCAAACACTCGTTAGTGCGGGTGAAGAAAAAAACAAACTCGCCATCGCTGACATCGAGAAAAAGCGACTTGTAACAGAGAATGCGAGACTCAGACTGGAAGCTGAGTTTAAAGAACTGACTGCCGAGAAAGAAAAAGTTGACGCTCTGCTTGAGACCACAAAAAAGTCGGCTGCAGATGAAAGCACCAAACTCAAAACTCAGCTGGAAGAGAAAACCAAAGCGCTCAAGACGATCAACACACAGCTCGGTGATACGCCACAGAATGTGACTAAAAAGCTCAAAGCGCTAAACAAGAAAAAGTTCGACGAAACCACTGCACGCCAGCGTGCGGAAGAGGAGCTTAAGGTTGTTAAGAAGGCTAAAAGCGACCTCACAAAAGAAGCCAAAGCAGACAGCGCCAAAATCGAGAAACTGATCGAGGGTTACAAGGCATTACAAGCCTATTGCGACACCCAGTATGATCAGCTTAAAGCCTTGGTTGACGATAAGGAATCACTGGTTACGCCGCCCAAGCTAGACAACGAACTGCTGGGCATTGTCGAGACAGAAGAAGAAGACGCCTGATAGACCCACTCTGTGCTGAGGCGCCTGGCGCCTAGCGCAGAATGACTATTGCCGCTATTACACGCCGCTCTTTACACGCAGCTCTTTAC
>CALBMZ010000105.1 GCA_937896225.1 uncultured Alcaligenaceae bacterium
CAATAGCTTGATGAACAGATTTTGGCTTAGAGTAGTCAAAGGGTGCAGATTTCAATTTGAATTCCTTATTGGCTAATTAGATATCCGAGCAATACCCCAAACCCGGTAGACAAGACACCCAGAAAGAACCATGTCATACGAACTGACTCGGTCATGGGTTGCGAAGCGCTTTGTGAAGGTGACGTATGAATGATGGGCTTACTGTTTTGGTGATCTGCAGAAACATTATTTGTCTGAAGGGTAGGCTGAGGGTGAATACTCTCAGCTCTTGATACTTGACTTGAAATTGGCACAGATTCGGCAGATGGTGATTCTGTTGATGAATCAGATGATGATGCATCGGCAAGTGGCGTATTGTTTTTTGTCACTTCAGTCTGAAAAACAGCAAAAAACTGATCTGCAATTTGTTTCGCTGCCGCATCAATCATGCGGCCACCAACTTGGCCTAACTTACCGCCAATTGAGGCTTGAACGGTATAGCGCAAACAGGTTGAGCCAGAATCATCACTCAGGGTTACAACCGACTGCCCCTTGGCCATTCCAGCAGCACCACCAGAGCCTTCAAATTGAAGGGTGTAACCTTCTGCTGGGATAATGTCAGTCATGGTGACTTTACCCATAAAACGAGCTCGAACAGGCCCAATTTTAATTTTGACAGTTGCTTGCCTTTCATTTGGGCTGATTTCTTCCATGCTTTCACAGCCAGGAATACATCGCATCAGCAATTGCGTGTCGTTTAAACCATGCCAAACCGTTTCACGGTTTGCGTTGATCAGTATTTCGCCTTTTAATTCCATCTGCTCAATCCTCGGGTTTTCACGGGTGCTATTTATTTACTTTTTGGTTAACAATGATAAACGTCATTGACCTTTTGGTAAATAGTGAGACCATCCTGAATAACCCTGACTCCATCAAAAATAAACAATCACTTGCGCCGAAACGTCGCAGAATGGGTGTTGTTGAAAGAGAGAAACATATTCTTGATGGTGCCATTCAGTTTTTTGCGCAAAATGGTATGAATGGTCAATTAAGAGATTTGGCTAAGAGCATTGGCGTAACCCATGCCCTGCTCTATCATTATTTTCCGACAAAGCAAGACTTAATCAATCGAGTTTACTTAGAGGTTTTTGAGGGGCGGTGGCGTAATGAGTGGGACGACATATTAGACAGTAGCACCCTCACCCCAGAAGAAAAATTAACTGCTTTCTACACAGAATACGTCAACGTCACACTCAATAGCGATTTTGTCAGAATACTTGTTTACTCTGGTCTGTCTGATCATGCCATAACAGATCGTTTTTTTGCTTTACTCAGAAAACGTTTGTTTCCGCGCTTGATTCGAGAAACGCGAGCCTATCGAGCTGTCACCAGTCGAGCCAAACCAACCAAAAGAGAAATGGAACTACTGATGGGTCTACATGGTGGTTTTTTTTACATCACCATGCGTCGGTGGATTTATCAGCAAGGCGTTTACAACGAAATGTCACCCGACACCTATGAAAAATCATTCATTCGAGATCGAGTGAAAGCCTATTTATATTCAAGTGAAATGCTTTTCAGTGGAAAAAACGGGCCAAAAGAGCCTCGTGTAAGAAACCCACGAGCATCAATTAAAAAGAGCTCGGCGGGGGTAAGTGCAGTTAACCAAAAAAGTTCAACCTTTCAATCGACATACGGCAACATAGCCGATTACATCTTGGAGACATCATGAAACGCGTTAAAACAGCATTAGCCTGTGCAGTCGTTTTAAGTGCATCGTTTGCATCAGCATCGGTTTTTGCACAACAAAAAATTACGGTAAGTATTGGGTCAAGTCACCCAACCACCAACATCTGGGCATTTGCCATGAAAGATGTCTTTCAACCTACTGTTGATCGCATCTTAAAAGAAGGAGGTAACCAATACCAAATCAATTGGCGCGAATCGTATGGTGGCACCCTGTACAAATTTAAAGATACCAGAGCAGCGGTAAAAGACGGTATTGTTGACATTGGTATGGTCGGCACAGTCTGGGAAAACTCAGCGATGCCATTGCAAAATATTACGTATTACACGCCTTTTGCAACCACCAATCATGAAATGCTGATTGAAATATTTGACAAGTTAAACACCACGTTGCCAGCACTACAAAAAAGTTGGGCTGACCAAAACATGGTGCCACTATCATCATTAATTACTGATAGTTATGACGTATATGCTACGTTCCCAATTAAAACCATGGCAGATATACAGAATAAAAAGCTCAATGCCCCCGGTACCTCTGCAAACTGGTTGCGAGATACGGGTGCAACACCTGTTGATGGCGCCTTAACCACTTATTACACCAACATACAAACGGGTGTGACACAAGGCACTCTTTCTTTTGCAAGCGGCATTGGCCCAGCACGTGTTTATGAAGTCGCCAAAAACTTAACCTTGGTTGATATTGGCTCCATGTATTTTGGTAGCGTTGCCGCGAATAAAAAATTCTTTGAGAAGTTACCTAAGCCCGTTCAAGAAGCGATGATTCAGGCTGGCAAGGCAACCTCAAAAGCTCATGGTAAACACGTAACCATTACCTCAAATACTGCTCTTGAAAAAATGAAGGCTGAGGGGTTAATGGTGACCTCATTACCTCAAGAAGAAAAAATGAAATGGGTCAATGGTTTACCTAACCTTGTGGGTCCATGGCTCGAAGCAACCGGTGACAATGGAAAAATTGTTTTGAAAGCTTACTTTGAAGAATTACGTAATCGTGGTGTGACACCCTTGCGCAATTGGGACAAAGAAAATCAGTAAAACGTAAAAATACTAGGTAACTGAGGAATTTTCTTAGTTACCTAGTCAATTAGGCTCTGAAGTCATTAGCCAGGTACTGAGTTCCTTTCACGTTTGAAGTCGCCAAGGTTAATGTTCATCGATGTTTTAATAGACATTAACCGTAAAATTTACATCAGTTGACCAAAATGGACCATTAAATGGAAAGCCAAGCTGAAGCAACAGGCTCACCCAATTTGCTACAAAAGCCTGCAAACCTTTTAGCGGCATTAGGAACCATCTGGATTTTTGGCATGATGTTTCTTATCGTTGCTGACGTAATCGGTCGTAACTTTCTTAATCTACCCATAACCGGTGTTTCAGAGTTTGCGGCGAGGTCAGTCGCATCGATTGTTTTTCTTCAAATTGCGGCTGCCATTTGTGCGGGTCGTATGACAAGGTCTGACTTTTTATTAAGAATCTTAAAAAACAGATCGCCAAGATTGGCACGATTACTTGAAATCTTCAATGTGATCGTTGGCAGCACTCTGTTTATTGCCTTAGCAGTCATCGCATGGCCCGAGTTTACTGAGTCAATCAGCTCGATGGAATACTTTGGCGTACAAGGGGTCTACACGGTGTCTACTTGGCCTTTTAGAGCCATCATTATTATTGGCTCAATCTTCGCAGCAATAGCCTATTTGCTTTGTTTGCCAAACCTTATCAAACAAAAATTTGGGCCATCAACATGACTGAACTTCAATGGGGTATGTTACTAATCGGTGCCCTCGTTTTTTTTGTCTTGATTGGCATTGATATCGCGATTGCTTTGATCGCTATTGCGTTCGTAGGTGTTTGGTTGATTAGAGAAAACATCGAGCTGGCGATGCATTTAATGTATATGTCTGCTTACAACGGGGTGGCAGATTATATTTTTGCAACCATTCCACTTTTCGTTTTAATGGGTCTACTCGTTTCGATTTCGAATGTTGGCAAAGACACTTTCGATGTCGCAGAAAGTCTATTAAGAAAAATAAAAGGGGGTCTTGGTGTCGCAACCGTTGCTGCGAATACAGTTATGGCTGCAGTAACTGGGGTTTCTATTGCATCGGCAGCTGTTTTTACGCGAGTAGCCGTGCCTGAAATGGTGCGTCATGGTTACAAAGCCAATTTCGCTGCGGGTGTTGTCGCAGGTAGCTCTGTACTCGGCATGCTCATTCCACCCAGTTTATTACTCATTATTTATGGTGTTCTCGCAGAGCAATCAATTGGTAAGCTTTTTATTGCTGGGCTAATACCTGGCATCATCATGGCGCTTGCTTTTGCTGTTGCAATCATCTTAATGGCAACATTCATTCCTAATTTTATTTTTGATCCTAAACGACAAGCCGAAAGACAGCGTAGCAGTGGTACTGAAAAAATTCTAGGAATGGGCGAAATGTTTTCAAAATTAACGCCTATTGCTGCCCTAGTTGTTCTTGTTCTGGGTGGTTTATACAGTGGCTTTTTTACACCCACTGAAGCAGGCGGTGTCGGTGCCTTTGGGGCATTTATTATTGCACTGCTTCGTCGTAAGCTTGGCCAAGGTAACTTATGGCGTGTATTACATGAAACAGGCAGTATTTCAGTTGGTATTTTAATTTTATTAATTGCTGCAGGATTTTACAGTCGAATGTTATCTGTTGCAGGGGTGCCTAGCGCTCTAAGTTCGCTCGTTCAAGACACAAGTTTTGGTTTGTACGGCTTTATATTTATTTATGTTGTATTGCTTTTGCTCTTGGGCATGATTCTTGACTCAAGTTCAATTTTGCTCATTATGACGCCTATCGCAGCCCCTATTGCAGCTGACTTGGGTATGAACCTGATTCATTTTGGAATCATCACAGTCATTGCTGTTGAGGTGGGTTTACTCACCCCCCCTTTTGGCATATCGGTATTTACAGTTAAGAGTACGCTGAACGACCCGAACGTTTCAGTAGAAAGTATTTTCTTAGGCACCCTGCCCTTTGTTTTAATTATGCTCGTGGTGCTGTTTTTGATTGCTTTATTTCCAATTCTGACGACTGCACTGATTTGATTTAATTTTTTTATAAGCTATTCATGAACGATTAAGTTTGTTTCAAGTAAAGGCCAATACTTCTTAATTAACGGTTTAGTTTTGTGATTAAGAACCTGACGTGTAACGGCTATAAGTTGTTGACTTAAAGATGAGTTTGCCCCACTTTGACAGATAATATAAAAAGTTCTTTTACCAAATCTACTGTAAGGCAAAAGTGAAATTTTTACAGCCAAAGCTTGATGCTGAGACTGCATTAAACAAAGCGGTGAAGTTAACGCCCAACCAATACCGCCTGCGACCAAACTCAGAATTGAGTCAGTGCTATCAAATTCAAATCGACGTGATGCATCAATACCTGCATGCGCCATAAACCTGTCAATTTGTGCCCCAATCATTGAGCGTTGACTATAGCGAATAAAAGGCAATTTTGCGCTTAAAGCTTTTAATGTTTCCCAACTCACTTGATTTGGTAAAAGTTCTGATTTAGGCACTGCCAGCACCCAAGACTCATCGAATAGAGCTTTAACGCTTAGATCTGTTTCATGATGCATCGGATCAGTACAAATCGCGATATCAATTTCTTTTTGGTGTAGTTGTTTAATAACTTGACTCGTTATGCCCGAATGCATGATGACATTGCCACCATAGCCAGATAAACTTTTGACTAATTCAGGGCCTACTGTGGCAGCAAAAGAGTCTACACAGCCCACTCTGATTTC
>CALBMZ010000106.1 GCA_937896225.1 uncultured Alcaligenaceae bacterium
CACCGACTGGTACGTTGACCAATCAACCGTGTTGTAAACCTCGTTAAACGGCTCTAAGTCTCGCGCCCCTTGGTATAGTGATTTTCTTAAAAATACCAAGTAATCTTTAGTAAAAATCAAGTCTTGCTTGGCTTCATTTGAAGAGGGACCATGACCCGGTACGATTGTTTTTGCCTCAACGCTTAGCAAGCGATCAAGCGACTTGATCCACCCAGCACTGTCGGCGGTACCCACAAACGGTATACGCCCTCTAAAGACTAAGTCGCCCGCAAATAATACATTTTGTTCTGGTACAAAAACAGCCAAATCATCAGGCGTATGAGCCGGTCCCATCATTAACAACTGAAACGTCATACCACTGAGTTGCAAGGTTTCGTCTTGGTTGACCCATCGCGTCGCTTCAACCAAACGGGTCTGTTCGTTCACCCATGGTGCAAGCTCTTCTTTTGATGCTTGCAGACGAAACTTAGCCGTATCAGAATTTAAATATTGACGGCCATTTTCTTGGGCAATTATTTTTGCACCCAAATCTGCAAAGACTTGCAAACCATAGACATGGTCTGCATGATAATGCGTAACAATGACGTGCTGAATCGTTTTAGGTGTTAATTTCTTGATTTCAGCAACCAACATTTCAGCTAAAGCAGGTGAACCCAGTGCATCAATTACCACCACACCTTCTGGTGCAATCACAACGCCTGCATTAGAAATAAAGTTTTTGTTTTCTTGCGAACCAAGCGCTGATGCCCCCTCAACATAATAAGATTGAGGGGCTACCTGAATCAGTTTCATGACTGTTTCATTTGCATAAGAAACACTCAAACTGAATACCATTAAAAACAATAAGACTGTTTGTCTAACAATGTGAAAATTAAGTTTTATACACGTCATATTTATGTTCACTTCACATCGTGAGACTCAACCCAAGCGAATGTTAAGGTGCGTATCCTGGGTTGCCCTCTGCACCTTTAATAATAGGCGTGTTCGGTGCTTTAGCAGGAATGGTTTTGACGTCGCGCAAATAGGCGGCCATGACGTCCCAGATGGGTTCGCCACCGGCTTCTTTTGCCTGTTCGGAAACAGGCGCCCAACCCGCCACTTTATAGCTTTTGCTGGCGTCTATAGGCTTACCATTGAGCATCATATTTGAAATACGATTTCCCGCTGAAGCGGTTGGATCAATGGTGTATTGCATACCGCCCACTCGCACCATATCACCACCTTGTTGATAGTATGGGTCAGGGTTAAACAAATTATCAGCCACGTCTTCCAACACTACTTTTATCGTCTCACCTGTCATCGGTGTGACGGTTGTATAAGGGTAAGTAATAGCGGTTTGATCAAGCAAGTGCTCCATCGTAATGGCTTGGCCAGGTAGTAACGATGTACCCCAACGGAAACCCGGTGAAAATGCAATTTCTGCATTTTTCATTTGCATCAAACCATCAATAATCACTTGATCAAACGTACCGTTAAAGTTACCGCGACGATACAACGTACCTTCAGTTGTCGCCAATTTTTCAGCAAGTTTAGCTTCATAAGGCGCACGTATTTTTGTAACCAGTGCGTCCATACCTGGGTCAGCTTTAATCAAATCAGAAAATACCGGTAAAAGTTTGTAACGGAAGTCTGACACTTTGCCATTTTTAACATCAAAATCAAGAACAGCTAAAAACTTACCATTTGAACCGGCATTGGTGACCAACGTCACACCACCCGCATTTTTAACCTTAACCGGTGCAGGCACGCCGTCGTGGGTATGCCCACCCATAATGGCGTCGATACCCGTGACACGGGTTGCCATTTTTAAGTCAACGTCCATACCATTGTGTGACAATACCACCACAACTTGGGCACCTTCGGCGCGCGCCGCATCAACTGATGCTTGCATGTTTTCGTCATCAATACCGAATGTCCAATTAGGCACAAGGTAACGGGGGTTAGCAATAGGCGTGTAGGGAAAAGCTTGGCCGACAACGGCTACTTTGATGCCATTCATTTCACGAATGGTGTAGGCCTCAAATACGGGGTCACCAAAGTCGGCTGTTTTAATATTTTGGGCAACAAACGAGACTTTACCCTTAAAGTCTTTTTCAACAATTTCTTTTACACGGTCTTCACCCAGCGTCATTTCCCAGTGTGCGGTCATCACGTCAACGCCTAATGCCAAACAGGCATCAACCATATCTTGACCATCAGTCCAAAGCGCCGTACCCGAACCTTGCCAAGTATCACCACCATCTAGTAACAACGAACCCGGGCGCGAGGCCCGTACTTGTTGAACCAAAGTTGATAAGTGTGCAAAGCCACCCACTTTGCCATACGTTTTAGACGCTTGATCAAAATCAAGGTAAGTCATGGCATGGGCTTCGCGAGTATTCGGTTTAATTCCATAATAATTTAATAAATACTCACCGACTAAATGTGGAGGCTGACCCAACATAGTGCCAAAGCCAAGGTTGACACTTGGTTCACGAAAATATATGGGCTTAAGTTGGGCATGACAATCTGTGAAGTGCATGAAATGTACGTTGCCAAACTTAGGCATGTCGTACATGGCATTAGCAGAGGTTTGCGCGTGCGCAAACCCAGGTTTGAGCACCATGCCTGCTGCCGAGGCAATGCTTAATAATTGAACAAATTCACGTCGATTCATACTCATTTCTGACACCCGATACTTTTAAAATTGAAGGGAACAAAAGCTTTAGAGAAAAATAAAACCCGCCATTGAATATCAATGACGGGTTTGATCAAACACAATCTACACTAAACCAAACCAGTTACTGATTAACAGGTGACTGAGGGTCAAGCAGAAGCGCCATAACATCTTGAAGCTGTTTTTCAGTTAACAAATTAAAGTGTGCAAAGCGTGGCATGTTGCTACAGGCGTTGTAAGCTTTAGAATTGTTAATACGATTCCAAGTGTATGTAACGATTTCTTGGCTATTACCACGCATCTTGCCGTACCCTAATAATGAAGGGCCAATGGTGCCATGTGACATTTCAGCTTTTGTCACTTGATGACAGTTATAGCAACTACCACCATTTACGGTCTTGTCATTATCTTTCCAAGTTGCGCCCTTACCGCTTTGGGCAACTTTATCACCAGCCTTCCAATCACCTAAGTATTTACCATCTGAAGGTGGCTTAATTGCAGCTAGTGCAATTGCTTGCAACTCTATGGCCCTTTTTTGACCTGCTGGACTTTCTAAGAAAACCTTATCTGAACACAAGATTTGAATATCGTCAGGTATGACACGATCTTTTGTAGCAATACCCTTCGATGCAAAACTGCTGTTCAATGCCTCAGTAACTTCGGGGGGAGTCGTTTGAGCGTAGACAGTAGCCATACCCACGACAGAGATCAAACCCATCGTTATCAAACGGTTCATTAGTTTAAAGTTCTTTTTCATATGTATAGTCTCCGATGTGCTAAACGATTAACGCTTGAGGCCAGGGGTAATGATTTCACCACCATTCGCTTTATTTGCCATATAGATTGACAACGCGACTGTCACATCTGAACCGTAAATTGGAAACGGCATACGCTGTTGGCGATAGCAATCATTGATACGATGCTGCATGGTCCAGAACTGACCATTACCGACACGATATGCAGGCCAGCTACCCCAACCTGCTTGGGCACCTTTTGCTTTGGTTATATTAGGCAGATCTTGCATACGAATACGTTGATTATCGACCGAGTGGCAAGAGGCACAGGAAAAGTCCATTGGACCGCCCTGTTGATAGAACAGCTTTTCACCCAAAGCAACCATTTTCTTTTCTTGCGGCAGATTGGCAGGCACATCAACTTTCATGCCTTTTGATTGGGTCACGACATAGGCTACAACCGCGGCCATGACTTTTTTCTGACCCTTACCCCAAGGCGCATCAATGGTTTCTGACTCGGGTATGCCTTGTATATTAAGCATACAGGTCATCAAACGCGATTCCAAGTCTTGTACCTTGTTGGTGTCTTTAAAGTATCGTGGCAACTGCGCCGAAGCTCCTTTAACCACACCTGGGCCTAGACCTAAATTACACGTATCTAAACTGGCTTTTTTGGGGCCCATGGGTTTAACCCAAAGCTCTTCACCTTCCATTTCATAAAGCTCAGCAGGGTTACCATCAGCCAAGGCTTCGCGATATGCCTTAAGTTGCTCACCCGCCGATGTTTGTGCCCAAGCAGGCGCCACCATCACGCCACTTAAAGCAACAACAAACGTACCCAAGATTGCGTATCGTTTCATTTTTCTGCTCCTCAGTAGGGTTTTAAATTGAAACCCAATTATTATGCATTTAAAAAGAGTTACTTTACTTCAACTGTACTTGAGTTGGTTTCGCCTTTATTGTCAACCCAAGATACAACGAGCGTGTCGCCCTTTTTAGCGGTACCCTTAAGTTTGAAATTCAAAAATGGATCTTTCGATACTGCTGGACCAAACTCTGCTGTAAAGACAACCTTGTCTTGTACTTTAGCGTCTAAAATAGTAATAAACCAAGCTGGAATGGGTTTACCATCAGAACTTTTACGCAGACCGGTTTCCATCAAGTGACGCATCAAAACTTTAACGTCAACGACACCACCTGACTCGGTTGCACGAATTCGCATTGGACTGGCCATAATTTCCTCACTAAATTTTGTTGGCTTTGAGCCTATTAGCCCAGTTGGGCAATGAAACTTTTATTGTGATGGTGGGCAAAATTAACCGCCGCAACCACCCAACGTTACTTTGACTTCTTTTGCAGACATAAACCATTTACCATCAGACTTAACCAAAGCAATCACATTTGAGCTTTTACCCATTTTTACGCGAGTTGAAGCGAAGGGTTCAGCACCCTCTGGCAAAATAAACATAGCAGCTAAGGCACTTGGGTTTTTCTCAACCAAAATAGCCATTTGAGTCGCTGGCAATGAGCTTTCAACACCAACTGGCACCACAGCACCGTTTTCAGCGATGTCAGGTGCACGTAACGTTACCTTGTCTGACACAGTTGGAGCTGTCGAACCACCAAGCGCTTTTACGACGTCATCAACAGACTTGGCTTCAAAAGCAGCCTTGTCCCAAGTAGCGGCTTCAGCTTGTGTTATTAGGCCAGCACTGGCCATTAAACCAACGAGTGCTGTCATTTGCATGAGCTTACGACGTTGCAGATTCATATCTAATTCCCCAAAAAGTTCAAAAAATATAAGAGTTTTTAATAATAAAACTTGACTAATAACTAAACCAAAAATCTGTATTACCTGCTACTTGCTTGGCCCCGTTAACATCCACTCAACCATTATGGTTGTGTCAGCGTCTGAGACCTGTGGATGTGGTGGCATGGGTATTGCACCCCAAACCCCTGCACCGCCATTCTTGACCTTTTTTACTAATATTGCAACTGCCTCGGGATTACCCTTGTATTTTGTGGCAACCTCTGCAATGGATGGCCCGACCATTTTTGAATTGGCGGCATGACATGCTGCACAATTATTTTTGGTAAACAATTCTTTTGCCGCATCACCCGTACCGGCAGCGCCTGCTGTGGCTACAACCGCCACCACTTTAACTTGATAGTCTTTGCCTGGCAGTTGCTTTAAAGGCGGGTTCAAGGTGTCTGCGCCCCGAGCCGGTCCAAAATTACGGTTTTGCTCAGCATTGTTACCATGCGCATCGCGAGCAAAGTCAGGTAAAAATGACGTAATCACAACCTCTTGAACACAGTCTTTCATACAGGCTACGCTTTGTACGTCTGGCTTACCTGTAGGCATAAATAAACCGTGATCAACTGTCATGCCATTTCGGTTGGGCATACGGTTTTGAATCTCGGCAATATTTTCATTGCTTAAGGTAAAGTCTTCAGGAACAATTTCACCCAAGTTTAAGATGTAAGCCAAAACAGCATAGGTATCATCAGGGGTCAATGAACGTGGTGCATTCCAAGGCATTGCACGGTAAATATAGTCGTACAGTGTTGAAATGGTTGCGACTTTCATCAAAGTCGTGCGTTGCGGTTGCGTGTTAGTTGATAAGGCCAACACGTGACCCGTTTCTTGGTCTTTCTTGGTTGTGCCGCCCACAATAGGGGTGAACACTTCATTTGACTCACCAAAAGAGCCATGGCAGCTGGCGCATTGGTTTTCCCAAATCACAGTGCCCTGCTCAACCGTACCTGACCCTTTTGGTAAACCTTTGAAGTCAGGACGCACATCAATATTCCAAGCATTCACCTCATTTGCCGTCGCAGCACGACCAATACCGGTGTAAGGCTCAGCACTTTGTGCCCAGACGCTTGAAACACCCAGAATTAATAAAGTAGCCGCTAATGCGGGCTTAACCAACTTGAACATTGCTCACCTCACCATTGGTATCGATTTTCCAGGACTGAATTGCGTTGTTATGATAAATGGAACGCGTGCCGCGCACGTCACGTAACTGGCGAATCGTGGGCTGAACATAGCCGGTATCGTCGATTGCACGAGATTGAATGATGGCCTGCTTACCGTCCCAAACATAATCCATATTGAAACGGGTCAACGCTTTGGTTTGAATCGGTGTTTCTAGACGTGCTGTTTTCCAATTTTTACCGCCATCGGTTGACACATCAACTTGCTTGATTTTGCCACGCCCCGACCAAGCCAAACCAGTAATGTTATAAAACCCTGCTTCAAGTAACTGCTGGCCGCCTGATGGGGTTGTAATGACAGACTTACACTCTTGAACCGATGTGTATTGACGGTGCTGGCCATCAGGCATTAGATCAATGTAATGAACCGCTTCATCTTTGGTCGCATAAGGCATGTCACCGACTTCAATACGGCGCAACCACTTCACCCAGCTGACACCTTGCACACCAGGAACCACTAAACGCAATGGGTAACCATTTTCAGGGCGCAGCATTTCGCCGTTCATACCCCATGCCACCATCACGTCATCAAGCGCAGTTTCAATAGGAATGGTGCGAGTCATGCCTGAACCATCGTTGCCTTCAGCCAACACAAACTTTGCTTTTGTCTTGTCATAGCCAGCCATATCAAGCAGTAGTGACAAAGGTACACCCGTGAACTCACAGCAAGACAACATACCGTGCGTGTACTGAACAGTAGGCACAGCGACGTTACCCCATTCCATACCCGTATTGGCACCACATTCAATGAAATGAACGCGTGATACAGCGGGTAAGCGCATCAAGTCGTCCATTGTAAAAACCATTTCTTTCTTGACCAAACCGTTAATCATTAAACGGTGCTGATTAGGGTCAATATCGTACCAACCTTGGTGATGGCGCTCGAAATGCAAGCCGCTTGGTGTGATGATGCCAAAAAACCCTTGCAATGGCGCAAACGCAACCGAAGCTGCCGAAACACGGGTTAAACCAGGTGATTCACGACGTTGCAAGTATTTTTCATAAATTGAGGGCACACCATAAGGCTTCACGGCGACGGGCTGACCCAACGTGGTTTGCCACATTTGCTTGGTAATGATTGCAGGGTCGTCTGGACCATTTTGCGCCAGAGCAGCAGAGGTAAAGCCCGTAGCGCCTGCGCCCGCAGCAACTGCACCCAAAAAACTTTTACGTAAAAAACCGCGACGCGTGTCACTTAAACCAGATGTCGTCACATCAGTTGCAAATTCGCGCGATACAAAATTTTCAGGTGCACGCTTTAAACGACCCAGTTTGCGAGAAAGATAATCAACACTCACGCAAATCTCCAATAAAAGTGATGATGCCAAAGGCGTAGCACCAAAGGCAAGGTAATTTTGGTTATTAACTAATATTATAAAGTAATTTATAAATCAAAATT
>CALBMZ010000107.1 GCA_937896225.1 uncultured Alcaligenaceae bacterium
AGACTTTTTTACCACTCGACAACAACAAGAGCGTGCGCTTGATATTTTACAATTTAAACTCAATATATTGTGGTCTATGCTAGATGCGATTGAACGGGCTTACCCCACATGAGTGAAGCGCACCCAACAGAAAACTTACCTGAAAAACCTCGTCTAAATAAATTATACAGATTGCAATGGGAAGAAGCGCAGAAAGCTTACGTTCTGTTATACCCAGAGGGTATGGTTCAACTCAACGTCAGCGCAGCCGAAATTCTTAAACGTTGTGACGGTGAACATTCGATTAAATCGATCATTGAAGAACTCGAAAACGCTTTCAACGAAACCAATCTGCGCGACCCTGTTGAAGGCATGCTGAGAGCAGCATTCAACAATAATTGGGTTGTTTAACGCGTCGTGTATCAACCATGAATACAAATGTTATCAAACCTCCTTTTTGGCTACTGGCTGAACTGACTTATCGGTGCCCTCTTCACTGCGTCTTTTGTTACAACCCAGTCAATTACAACAGCATTCAAACTGAACTTAGCACTCAAGAGTGGATAAAAGTCATGCGCGAGGCTCGCGAGCTCGGTGCGGCGCAACTCGGCTTTTCAGGTGGTGAACCGCTTTTGCGTGATGACTTAGACATTTTGGTTGCTGAAGCCCGACTGTTAGGTTTCTATACGAACTTAATTACTTCAGGCGTGGGCCTTAACGAAAAGCGTATCGCCTCACTTAAAAACGCAGGTTTAGATCATATTCAGTTATCGTTTCAAGACTCAACCCAAGAAATGAATGATTTCTTGAGCAGCACCAAAACGTTTGACCTCAAAAAAAGGGTCGCTGGCCTCATCAAACAGTATGACTACCCTATGGTCATGAACGTTGTTTTACACCGTCATAATATTCCGCACATCGATACAATTATTGATATGGGCCTTGAATTAGGTGCTGAGTACATTGAACTGGCTAACACGCAATATTACGGCTGGGCACTTAAAAACCGCGACCAACTTTTACCGACAAAAGAACAAATTGTTGAAGCCGAAGCCGTCGTTAACGCATACCGTGAAAAAATTGGCAAGCAATGCAAGCTATTGTTTGTCGTGCCTGATTATTTTGAGGATAGGCCTAAACCGTGTATGAACGGTTGGGGTTCAATTTTTCTAGATATTGCCCCAGATGGTGCTGCACTACCTTGCCATAACGCCCGCGAATTACCTGGACTCGACATACCTAACGTTAAAGATTATTCCATTCGAGACATTTGGTACGAAAGCAAAGCTTTCAATTTTTTTAGAGGGTTTGAATGGATGCAAGAGCCCTGCCGCTCTTGCTCAGAAAAAGAAAAAGACTTTGGTGGCTGTCGATGCCAAGCTTTTTTGCTGACTGGCGATGCTGCAGCAACCGACCCCGTCTGTTCAAAATCACCCAAGCACCATATTGTCACGCTGGCAATTAAGCAAGCTCGCGATACACCGCTAGAGAACAAAAAAACTGAGCACCCACTGGTGTTTCGAACAGATAAAAATTCCCGAGATTTAGTTCGCTAACACTACCGAGCTTCTTTATCTATATGATGCTCGTTATTCCACTGTTTATTGTTTTGCGCTCCATATATGATGTGTTTAGTTTGAAATAAACCTCTTTGATGCGCTCTTGCAAGGCACCCAAGCTGCGGCTAGCACCTTACAAATACTTTTGATGGGGTGGTTATTTCATCTTGTCGTGAGTGATCTTTAACGTTATAAACATACACGAACTGTAATTTGACAAAAATAATTGATTTGGAGCGGCAATGTTGTTTCCCACTACGATCGTCGGCAGTTACCCTCAGCCAGATTGGTTAATCGATCGCGAGAAGCTGTCAGGTCGGTTTCCGCCTAGAGTGCGTGCTAAAGAACTGTGGCGCGTTGCAGAACCCTACTTGAAAGAAGCCATGGATGACGCCACTTTGGTGGCTATTCGCGCCCAAGAGCAAGCTGGTCTAGACATCATCACCGATGGTGAGGTTCGCCGTGAAAGTTACTCCAACCGAATCGCCACCGCCCTTGAAGGCGTTGACATCGATCACCCTGGCACAGCTCTTGATCGCTCAGGCCACGCAAACCCCGTACCGCGCATCGTGGGTAAAATTCGCCGCGCTGCACCCATAGAGCTTGAAGATTTGTTATTTCTTAAGGCCAACACGGATCGCAAAGTAAAGATCACGGTACCTGGCCCGTTCACGATGTTGCAGCAGGCACAAAACGACTTTTACAGTTCAGAAGAAGAAGCCGCTATGGACTATGCGGCGGCTTTGAACGAAGAAATCAAAGAACTTTTTGCCAACGGTGCCGACATCGTTCAAGTTGATGAGCCCTACATGCAAGCGCGCCCTGAGAAGGCCCGCCAGTACGGAATTAATGCGTTGAATCGAGCACTTGAGGGTGTGTCGGGAACAACGGCCGTGCACATCTGCTTTGGGTATGCAGCAATCATTCATGAAAGACCTACGGGCTACAACTTCTTGCCAGAGCTCGCGCGTTGCAGCTGCAACCAAGTGTCGATTGAGACCGCACAGTCTGGGCTTGACTGTTCTGTTTTACCGGGCCTTGGTGACAAACAAATCATGGTGGGTTGCTTAGATTTAAGCAACCTTGAAATTGAGTTGCCCGAGGTTATTGTTTACCGGATCAACAAAGCCTTGAAGTTCATCAAACCCGAGCAGGTCATTCTTGCACCTGATTGCGGCATGAAATATCTGCCGCGTGAAGTGGCTGATGGAAAGTTAAGGGCTATGGTCAAGGCCGCGCAGATACTGCGCGCTCAGCACCAATAACCTGGTATTGATCAGCCAAGACAATTCAGTGGGTGGCAACACTGGGCGTGCGCTGATTTACCGCTCAATCATCTCAGGACGACCCAGTTTAATAAGTTGCTCTGGACCAATCGTGAAGTAATCAGCCGGGCCACCACCTCTTAAAACATGCCCTGCAGCAGCGGTGTCGTAAATGCCATTTATGAGCAATGATTGATCGATATGTACGTTGACCACTTCACCCAATACCAGCCATGTTGGAAGTGCTTCACCAGAGAAACTTTTAAGCTGCATAATTTCAGTGCATCGGCACTCGAAAGCGACTTTTGCGATAGCGACTCTGGGGGGCTTGACCAATTTTGATGGGGTTTGTTCTAAACCCGTGGCGTCAAACTCACTCACCTCAGGTGGGTATGGTGCACAAGATTGATTCATGACCTCGAGTAAATCAGCTGTCACTAAGTTCCATACAAACTCCCCTGTTTCTTGCACATTACGAACGGTGTCTTTATAGCCAATACTGGAAAACCCAATAATGGGTGGTATGTAGTTAAGTGCATTAAAAAAACTATAAGGGGCAAGGTTCACAACCCCCGTATGGCTTTGTGAAGCAATCCAACCAATGGGTCTGGGGCCTACAATCGCATTAAACGGGTCATGCGGTAAACCATGGCCCTTTTGGGGTTCATATGAATAAAAATTTAACATGCGTATTTTCCTGATGTGCGATATGAGTAGTTTAGTCTTAAGATGCAGTGAGGCGTGAAAACCGCAAGGTGTGCCATCAGCACATTTATCTTCTCATTTAAACTCGTAGCCCTATAATGAATTAAAACTTTTCGCTCAATCTTCTTTGAGGGGAAAAAACCCAATACGTATAAAAGTTTAATGGCCTCATGAAAAAAATCTCACTGATCTTTCTTTGCCTTTTCGTTTTTTCATTTGCTCATGCAAACCCCAAAACGACCTTATTGGTTGAGTCGATAACGATTGATGTGAATGGCACACCTGGAACGGTATACCGTGTTGTGCAACCCGATGGAACATGGGGCTTTACGGGTACCGAAGGCGAGATATTTGATGCACGGGTCATCAACCAAACAGATAAGCCCATGAGCATGCATTGGCATGGTGTGGTACTACCCAACGATCAAGATGGCGTACCTGGGGTCACACAAG
Source organism: uncultured Alcaligenaceae bacterium (assembly GCA_937896225.1). Taxonomy (GTDB): domain Bacteria; phylum Pseudomonadota; class Gammaproteobacteria; order Burkholderiales; family Burkholderiaceae_B; genus Algicoccus. The sequence goes on from CALBMZ010000107.1 coordinate 3,962, forward strand.
CTGGCCCTATCGAGCCAGGTGCTTACCAAGACTTCAGCTACCGCTTAGTCCAAAACGGTACCTATTGGATGCATACCCATTATGGTTATGGTGAGCAAAAACAGTTATCTGCGCCCATGATCATTCTTGACCCCAAAGACCCCTATCCAGATGCAAAAAGTGTCACGATGTTTTTAACTGACTACACCAGTAAATCTTTTGCTTATATCGAAAAGAAGTTAAAAGCAGGCATGACCCCCACCCCTACCCCTCTATTTCCTGATCAACAAAAAACGATGGGATCGAGTGTTGGCATGAATGCGAGCATGAGTAAGGGCATGAGCGCAGGGAAAAGTGCAGGCATGGGTGTGGCCATGACCGATGAAAAAGGCAAAACTAACCTTCCAATGGGCGGTGGCATGGTGATGGGAGGCGGTTCAGATTTAAATGATGTGAATTTTGAAGTGTTATTAACCAATTACAAAACACTCGAGCATCCTGACATCATTGCCGTTGATCCGGGTCAACAAGTACGTCTACGAATTATTGATGCTGCTGTGGGCAGTAATTTTCATATCAATTTAGGCAAGCTGCAGGTTACCGTCATTGCAACAGATGGCCATTATATTGAGCCGCCTGTTAGGGGATCAAAATTTAGTATTGCCGTTGCGCAACGCTTAGACATTATCGTGACCATTCCTCATGATGCAAAAGAAAGCTTCCCGATCTTGGCCCAAGTAGAAGGAACCCGATATCAAACAGGGCTCATTTTGGCTGTACCAGGTGCACCAGCCTTAAAGCTGAGTCAAGAAGCCAAGATGGCTGTTGGCCCCATTCAAGCAGACCAAGATAAATTATTCCACGCGAAAAACCCCTTTCCTGCCCGAGCACCCACAAATAAAGTGCAGGTCAGTTTAGATGGCAGCATGAAAGACTATAAATGGTCTATGAATAACCAAACTTGGCCTAACGTGACGCCTATTATGGTTAAAAACGGTGATCGCGTTGAAATCACGCTGAGAAACAATACCTCAATGGGTCACCCCATGCATTTGCATGAATACTTTCAAGTCATGTCAATCAATAGTGAAAAATTTATTAATGGCCCGATGCGAGATACCGTCTATGTACCCGCGAATGGCGAAGCCGTGATTGCTTTAGATACCCTCAACCCAGGGAATTGGATGTTCCATTGCCATATTTTGTATCACATGGCCAATGGCATGATGACTGTCATGCAATACGAAGGTGTGCCGACTGCTCAAATAATCAAAGATTATCAAGAATTAAAAAAGTGAATTTGTGTAGGGTGACGAGGTCGACATGGTCGGTAACGCAGCCTCTGTCACACTAATTGCCGAGCCTTTTAATTTCTCTCCTTCCAACCAGAGAAATTGAACCGCTGTTGCCTACCATTATGGCCTGTCTGCTAAAACGGTAAGTCTACGCATTGGCGATTTTTTTAAGTTAGAATCATTTTCAAATCATTGAATAGACCCAGTATGAAACACCAGCTGCATCCCGCTCGGCGTCGCTTATTGATGGGAGCTGCTGCCACGTGTGCTCTTTCTCTACCTGCGCTCGTGCGCGCATCTTCAAATACACTGGTGGGTGCAGGCGCTTCTCTGCCGACCAAACTTTATGAATCCTGGGGGCAGCGGTTTACTGAAGTCACTAACGTGGCATTTGGCTATGCGGCGGTGGGGTCAGGCCAAGGGTGGCGCCTCATGGTTGAGGGCGCGGCCAATTTTGGTACAACAGAGATTCCCTATGACTCGGTGACACTGGAACAATATCGTTTGATCCAGTTTCCTGTTGCCAATGCCGCAATTGTTTTGGTGGCGAATCTCCCTGGGTTACATTCAGCTCAGTTACGCCTGACGCCGTCGCTCGTGAGCCGAATATTCACCGGTCAAACGCGTTACTGGCGTGATCCAGCTATTTTGGCACTCAACCCGCATATCGAAATCCCCGATCTTTCGATCACACCCGTCTCGCGGGTGGGCAGATCGGGTACAACCTTTGCATTGAGCCGATACCTGACTGCTCGCGATGATGATTGGCGGCAACGCATTGGTGTGACAGCGCAGGCAAGTTGGAATTATGGATTGTTAGCCATAGGTACCTCGGCGCTTGAGGCCGTTGCCACACGCACGCTTGGTGCTATTGGGTATCTGGTGGCCGGTCGACGATTGCCCCTTGAGCTGTCTTTAATCAGTCTGGGAAATGGTGAGTCCGGGTTTTTGAAGGCACCAAGCAAGGCTGAGGAGATTGATAGTTGGCCCTTACTCACTCCGACGTTCGCGCTACTGCATCAAACGCCTCGCAATACGTTAGATAAAGCCGCAGTAGACTACCTACGCTCAGGCATCACGGTTTGGGGTGATCTGACGATTCAATCGGGACTTCTCCCGCTTGGGCCCGAACAGCAGCAGTCTGTTTGGGCAAGCTGGCAACGGTACGGACTCATCCATGGAAAACCGGCATGAAATCAAAGATCAAACCTATATTGCTGTCTCTTTGCCTCATTGTTGTGTTGGGTATTTTCATCCGAGGAATAAGCACTTCAATTCCGTCCGACCGGATAACAATCTACAGCGGGGCCGTGGGTGGCACTTTCTATCAAACCGCACTCCATTACCGTGAAGCCCTGACTTCGTTGGGCTTTGAAGTCAGCATACGCCCAACCGATGACGCGACCAAGATGCTCGAACGCGTCAACGCAGGTGAGCAGCCCAACAGCATTGGTTTTATGATGGGTAAAAGCGATGAAACACGATACCCCAATATTCGTTCACTAGGGTTTGTTGGCATACAACCGCTCTTCCTTTTTTACAGTAGCGCCTATGGCAGACTTAGTAGTCTAGCCACGCTTAAAGGGCGCGACATCGTGATGCCACCCAAAGATAGCGTCGCCACACAGATGGCTTTGAGCTTACTGAGTCTCTACGATATCACGCCTGAAAACACCAACATTGTATTTCTGCCATTCCGTCGAGCGGTAGCAGCGGTGCGCAGTGGTGACGCCTATGCTGTTTTTTTGATGCTTGGTGCTGAGCACCCAGTCATTGAAGAGCTCATGCAAGACTCAGAGCTAAACGTTTTCTCCTACACTGATACTGCCGGTATTTTGAAGAGGCTCAAAAATCTAACCACAGTATCCATTGCCTCGGGTGGTTACGATGTCTTGCGTCAAATTCCGCCCCGCCCCCTAGAGTTGTTGGCGGCTCAAATTGAAATCATTGCCAACCAAAATTTAGATAAAGCGGCTGCCTACGCCTTGCTTGATACATTTAAAAATGTTCATTACGCCTCTACGCTAACCCAAGTGGATGGTGCCTATCCAGCATTTATTGGCGCACTGACTAGGCCCTATGAGGTTGTTCCCGAGTTTGCTAAGGCAGGTACCCCGTGGCTCTATCGCACATTGCCTAATATATTTGCCGTGCTTATAGACAAATATTTGATTATTGGTCTTGCGATTTTTTTATTAGCTGAGATTTATCGTGTATTGCGATACCTGTATGAGCTCTTGGCGCTGACGGCCGAAGCCATAGCATTGAGCATCATCAAGCATAATCTGGCAAATGAGAAAGCAGGTAAACGCACGGGACTTATTGGTTTGATTTTTACGCGTTGGGCAGGAAGGGTTGTGAAACGCAAGTCGCTCAAGCAAAAGGCCGCTGACATGCTCACTGATGAACCCCAGAAAACACGATGATTTAAGACCATATGCACAAATAGTTTCCACTTAATAGTGGTAGGCATTATTGATCATTTCGTCAATTGCTTTGGGGCCAAGTTCGATTAAAAAATTGTCAAATTTTTCTCGTAGAGTAGAGCCTTTCG
>CALBMZ010000108.1 GCA_937896225.1 uncultured Alcaligenaceae bacterium
ATTCTTTACCAATACCACTTGCTGCACCCGTAATCAGGGCGACTTTACCTTTTAATGTCATATTGATTCCTTTAAAAAGAGGGTAGTAATAATTAATAACTGATTGATCATAGCAAAATCACGTTCTTCACAAGATATTATCGTCATCGGCTTGGCGTTTTTGCATATCCCACATTTGTTCATAGGCGCCCATGCTACCCATCAACTCAAGGTGGGTGCCACGCTCTATAATACGACCGTTTTCCATGACCAGTATTTGGTCAGCATGAACAATGGTCGATAAGCGGTGTGCAATGATCAAAGTTGTTCGGTTTCGTGCTAAGCCCCAAAGTTCTTTTTGAAGGGCACGCTCTGTTTTGGTGTCAAGGGCAGAGGTGGCCTCATCAAAGATTAGCATGGCGGGGTTTTTAAGTAGTGTGCGGGCAATGGCCACGCGCTGTTTCTCACCACCCGAGAGTTTTAAACCCCGTTCACCAACGGGCGTTTCATAACCTTGTGGAAGTTGTTCAATAAACTCATCAAGCTGAGCGGCTTTTGCCGTGCGTTTAACGTCTTCAAAAGAAGCCTTTGGGTCACCGTAGGCTATGTTGTAGGCTAGCGTGTCATTAAATAGAACGGTATCTTGCGGCACAATACCTAAATTTTTACGCAAGCTAGCTTGCTGTACTTGCGTGACATCTTGTTGGTCAAGGGTAATCTTTCCTTGCTGAGTATCGTAAAAGCGAAACAGCAAACGTGCCAGTGTGCTTTTACCCGACCCACTTCGTCCTACGACAGCTGTAATCGTGCCTGCGGGAATGGTGAAATTGACGTCAAACAAGATTGTGCGATTTTTTTCGTAGCCAAAGGTGACTTGATCAAAGCGCACCTCAGGGCCAGTTTCTGGGTTGCTTATTAAAAGTGGCTGTGCTGTTGATAAGTCAGTGACTTCACAGTCAGTTTTCAGCAGGGTGAACATACGATCAATATCAGTGGTTGATTGTTTAAACTCTCGGTAAATTACGCCTAAAAAGTTTAAAGGTATGTAGAGCTGAATCATCAATGTGTTGACTAACACCAAGTCACCCAAGGTCATGGTGCCGTTCGTTACGCCAATGGTGGCTCGCCAAATAATTAAAATTAAGCCAATGCCAATAATGACTTGTTGACCAAAATTTAGAACGGCAAGTGATTTTTGCGATATGACTGCCGCTTTTTGATAAACCTCGAGGTTATCGTCATAACGTTTGGCTTCAAACGCTTCATTACTAAAATATTTGACGGTTTCAAAATTTAGTAGTGAATCAACCGCTTTTTGATTGGCTTTTGTATCAAGTTCGTTCA
>CALBMZ010000109.1 GCA_937896225.1 uncultured Alcaligenaceae bacterium
GAGTTTCTTTGTCCGAACTTTAAACTCGTGTTGGTTGGCGAGCAGGTTATGGCTAAAAGGTTTCTACCCAATGATTAACTTTCCCAAAATCTACGTCGCTGGACACCGAGGCATGGTGGGCAGTGCCATCGTGCGCCAACTGTTGGCGCAAGGCCAGCCTGCTGACCGCATCGTCAGTCGAACGCATGCCGAGCTTGATCTGTGCAACCAAGCCGTAGTTAACGCTTTTTTTGAACAAGAAAAACCAGATCAAGTATATATGGCAGCGTCCAAGGTGGGGGGTATTTATGCCAACAACACTTACCCCGCTGAGTTTATTTACGATAACCTCATGGTTCAGGCGAATGTGATACACGCAGCCTTTCAAAACGGTGTTAAAAAACTTTTATTTTTGGGTTCTAGCTGCGTTTACCCTCGCATGGCCCAGCAGCCCATGCGCGAAGACGCCTTGCTCACCGGCACCCTAGAGCCCACTAACGAGCCCTATGCCATTGCCAAAATCGCAGGCATCAAGCTCTGTGAAAGCTACAACCGCCAATACGGTGAGAGCCATGGCGTGCACTACCGCAGTGTCATGCCTACAAACTTGTATGGCCCAGGTGACAACTACCACCCAGAAAACAGCCATGTGATTCCGGCACTCATTCGTCGTTTTCATGAAGCCAAATTAGCCAATGCTCCCAGCGTGACTATTTGGGGCACAGGCAAACCCAGACGCGAATTTTTGTATGTGGATGATATGGCGGCTGCCAGCGTGCATATCATGCAACTACCTCAAGCTAAGTATCAGCAACACACCCAGCCCATGCAGGGTCATATTAATGTGGGTAGTGGCTCTGACGTGACCATCGCGAAAGTGGCCCAAATGATTGTTCAAACGGTAGGCTTTACCGGCCAGATTGAATTTGATTCCTCCAAACCGGATGGTGCTCCTCGCAAGTGGATGGACAGCTCAAAGCTAAACAGCCTGGGTTGGCAAGCCCAAGAACAATTGTCTTCTGGCCTGGTCAAAGTTTATGTCGACTTTCTTAAGCAGCAATAACCCGTTGTTCGGTGGCTTCGGCCTCGACATTGAATTTGATAAAACCATGAAAACTGCACCCAATGTTTCTCTCACTTCCGCTATCACAGGCCAAGACGGCTCATTCCTCGCTGAATTCTTGCTAGAAAAAGGCTATATCGTGCACGGCATCAAGCGTCGGGCCAGTAGCTTTAACACCCAACGGGTAGACCACATCTACCAAGACCCGCATGTCAGCAATGCCAACTTTAAGCTGCACTACGGTGACTTGAGCGACACCAGTAATTTGATACGTATTATTCAAGAATCGCAGCCCGATGAAATCTATAACTTGGGTGCTCAAAGTCATGTGGCTGTGAGCTTTGAGAGCCCTGAGTACACCACCGACGTGGATGGTATGGGTACGCTCAGTATGCTCGAGGCAATTCGCATCTTGGGGCTGGAAAAGAAAACCCGTTTTTACCAAGCCTCTACTAGCGAGCTGTATGGCTTGGTGCAAGAAACACCTCAAAACGAAACCACTCCCTTTTACCCCCGCAGCCCCTACGCCGTGGCCAAGCTTTATGCTTATTGGATTGTGGTGAATTACCTCGAGGCCTTTGGCATGTACGCCTGCAACGGTATTTTGTTTAATCACGAAAGTCCGCGCCGAGGCGAAACTTTTGTCACCCGCAAAATAACCCGAGGCCTAGCCAACATCAGCTTAGGTCTGGAAGAGTGCCTGTACATGGGCAACATCGACGCCCTGCGCGACTGGGGCCATGCCAAAGACTACGTGCGCATGCAATGGATGATGTTGCAGCAAGACCAGCCCGAAGACTTCGTGATTGCCACAGGCGTGCAATACAGCGTGCGCCAGTTCATTAATTGGACAGCCAAAGCCCTTGGCATGCAACTGCGCTGGGAAGGCGAGGGCGTCAATGAAGTGGCTTACTGGAATGAAAAAGCCATCGTCCGCATAGACCTCCGTTATTTTCGCTCCACAGAAGTAGAGGCCCTGCTGGGCGATCCCACCAAAGCCAAACAAAAACTGGGGTGGGTGCCAGAGATTACTGCTCATGAAATATGTACCGAAATGGTCACCGCTGACCTGCAAGCCGCCAAGCAGTATGCAATGCTCAAGATCAACGGCTACACAGTCAACGTGAGCGTCGAATAAGCATGAAAATCGCCATCGCCGGAACGGGCTACGTGGGATTGAGCAATGCTATGCTGCTGGCCCAGCACAATGAAGTGGTGGCCATCGATATCGTGGCTAGCAAAGTGGCATGCTCAACGCCAAGCAAAGCCCTATCGAAGACGCTGACATCGAAGACTTCTTGCAAAATAAGCCGCTCAATTTCAGGGCCACTCTTGATCAGCAAGACGCCTATATCAGTGCCGACTTCGTCATCATCGCCACCCCCACCGACTACGATCCACAAACCAATTACTTCAACACAGAAAGCATTGAATCGGTGGTGAACGACGTCATGGCCATCAACCATACGGCTATCATGGTCATTAAAAGCACCGTTCCTGTCGGATACACCGCAAAGTTGATTTCAGGTATTGCGAGCGAAACGCGGTGTTCTATGCCAGCGCCCCAAATTATCTTCAGTCCTGAATTCCTGCGCGAAGGGAGTGCGTTACATGACAGCCTGCATCCCAGCCGTATTGTCGTGGGTGAGAAAAGCGAGCGAGCCCGAGTGTTTGCAAGTCTGTTAGAGCAAGGAGCAGTCAAGAAAGACATCGATGTTTTGTTCACCGACAGCACGGAAGCCGAAGCCATAAAGCTTTTCGCCAATACTTACTTGGCCATGCGCGTAGTCTATTTTAACGAACTCGACACCTACGCCGCTGCCCACGGACTGGACACGCGCCAAATCATTGACGGCGTGTGCCTAGACCCCCGCATCGGCAGCCACTACAACAACCCAAGCTTTGGTTATGGTGGATACTGCTTGCCCAAGGACACCAAACAGCTTCTGGCCAATTACGCCGATGTGCCGCAAACCCTTATTCAAGCCATCGTCAGTGCCAACAGCACGCGCAAAGACTTTGTTTCCAACGAGATCCTCAAGCTCAACCCTAAAGTTGTTGGTATTTACCGCTTGGTTATGAAAACTGATTCTGACAACTTTCGTGCTAGCAGCATTCAGGGCATCATGAAACGGATCAAGGCCAAGGGCGTTGAAGTTATCGTGTTCGAGCCCGCCCTCAAAGAAGAAAAATTCTTCAACAGCCGTGTCATCACCAACCTGGCGCAATTCAAGGCCGAGGCTGATGTCATTGTGGCCAACCGCATGACAGACGACATCAGCGACGTGGCCAACAAGGTCTACACCCGCGACCTGTTTGGCAACGACTAACCTCCAAGAACACACACCATGCGCAACTACAACCCTCGCAAACGTATTCTGGTCACCGGCGGCGCCGGCTTTCTGGGCAGCCACCTTATTGACCGCCTGCTGGCACGCGGCGACGAAGTGGTCTGTGCCGACAACCTCTTTACCGGCAGCAAGCGCAACATCGAACACGTGCTGGACAACCCGCGCTTTGAATTCATCCGGCACGACATCACTTTTCCGCTGTACCTAGAAGTCGACCAAATTTACAACCTGGCTTGCCCCGCCAGTCCCATCCAATATCAGCACGACCCGGTGCAAACCACCAAAACCAGCGTGCACGGTGCCATCAACATGCTGGGCTTGGCCAAGCGCCTCAAAGCCCGTATCTTCCAGGCCAGCACCAGCGAGGTCTATGGCGACCCGGCCGTGCACCCGCAGACCGAAGACTACTGGGGCAACGTCAACCCCATCGGCATCCGCAGCTGTTACGACGAAGGCAAGCGTTGCGCCGAAACCCTGTTTTTTGACTACCATCGCCAACATGGCCTTGACATACGCGTGGCTCGTATCTTCAACACCTATGGCCCGCGCATGCATCCCAATGATGGGCGTGTGGTGAGCAAATTCATTTTGCAAGCGCTTAAAGGTGAAGACATCACAATCTATGGCGAAGGTCAGCAAACCCGAAGTTTTTGCTATGTAGACGACCTAATCGAAGGTTTCATTCGCTTTATGGATTTGCCCCGTGCACCAGATGGCGGCCCCGGCTATCCAGGGCCAATCAACATGGGTAACCCCAATGAGTTAACCATCAGGCAACTGGCCGAAAAAGTAATCGAACTCACTGGTGCACAGTCAAAACTCGTCTTCATGCCTCTGCCGTCCGACGACCCCCTGCAGCGCCAACCCAACATTGGCCGCGCCTGTGAATACTTGAACGACTGGCTTCCCCAAGTGCAGCTTGAGGAAGGGTTGAATAAGACGATTTCACACTTTGACCATTTGCTGGCAAGAGATTAAACCAAAATACCCAATGAAGCGTTTGACCAAGCTCGCTAAAGCAATACTTGCCTAACCAAGTCGTGAATGTCTTGCATTCAGAATTCCGTGATAACCAAGGCCAGTGGCCCAAGAAGTTACACGTTACATTTGTGGGGCACTTGCCGCAATCGAAGCCTCGGGCTAAGCTTTATATCAAGCTTGATAAACGGACCTAAGTGCCCAAGAGTTGCATAATGCAACTCTTGGTTCAAGTACACG